>JAYVKG010000290.1:0-24417 GCA_043768625.1 Betaproteobacteria bacterium | reverse complement strand
GTGACAAGTTGGTTTAAATAGCGCTTGCTGAGCACGGCGTAAGTCAGATTCAGTCGGGAAAATTCATATTGGCGGGGCAGTGGATCTGCCAGAAAGCCAGCGTCTCGAACCTGTTCCAGCAGCCAGTCGTAATAGGGGCGCTGATCTTCAAATTCCAGCGTGCAGATGGAGTGCGTAATCTGTTCCAACGCATCTTCGAGCGGATGAGCGTAGCTGTAGAGTGGATAAATACACCACTTGTCTGCGGTGCGATGATGATGCGCGCGCTTGATACGATAAATTGCCGGATCGCGCAGATTGATGTTCGGTGAAGCCATATCAATTTTCGCCCGCAGCACATGTGCGCCGTCAGCATGTTTGCCGTCGCGCATTTCACGGAATAGTGTGAGATTGTCGGCGATGCTGCGGTTGCGGAAAGGCGAATCGGCGCCCTTTTCGGTCAGCGTGCCGCGATACGCACGCATTTCATCGGCGGTCAGGCTGTCGACATAGGCATGGCCGGTCTCGATCAGAGATTCCGCGAATTGATACATCCAGTCAAAATAATCCGAAGCGAAATAAAGATTACTTTCACCATTTGTTTCATAGTCGAAGCCCAACCAGTGAACACTGTCGCGAATTGCATCGACGAATTCCTGTTCCTCCCTCGCCGGGTTGGTGTCGTCAAACCGCAGATGACAGCGACCACCGTAGTCGCGTGCCAGCCCAAAATTAAGACATATCGATTTGGCATGGCCGATATGCAGATAGCCGTTGGGTTCGGGCGGGAAGCGGGTGCGAATCCTGGCATCGTCAAGTGCGCCAATGGCGTGGTCGCTGGCGAGCCCCGGTTTTCCAGCCCATCTGCGGTCGGCAAATTTATTTGCGGCAAGATCGGCATCGATGATGTTGCGGATGAAATTCGTCAACGGCGGCACTTTTGAATCGGCATTAGGGATTGGATCGAGGCCGTTGGGCATGGCGCTACTTTGGCAGGATTTGTTAATGGTTAATTTTCGCATAGGCACGGTGTTTATGCGTCTCACGGCTTTTTCGGCCGGGATTTCATTAGTTGCCTTCTCGGGCAGGCTTAGGCGGCAGTGGCGGAGGCGCGGGCGCGTTGTGATCAGAGCGCTAAGCCACCACCGCCCGCCCTCTGCTCTCATCCACCCGCACCAGCACCACCAGTGCGGCCACAAAAAACCCGCCTGTAATCAGCATCGCCAAGCGGTGATTGCCGCCGCTCGCCCACGATATTGCGCCGTAGGTTAATGGACCCACCACAGCGGAGAGCCGGGTCGCTACCCCCCACAGGCCGAAAAACTCTCCCGCCCGGTCAACGGGCGAGAAATAAGCCACCAGTGCACGGCCGGCCGACTGGCTGGAACCCATGCAAATGCCCGCCAAATTTGCCGCCACCCAGAACAACCAGGGCGTGGTGGCAATCCAGGCGGAGCCAACCATCAGCAACCAGCCCAACAACGTGATTGCCAGCGCACGTTTCTTGCCAATTGCATCCTGCACGTAGCCGAATGCGAGCGCACCGATGCAGGCGGTGACGTTCACGACCAGCACCAGCACCAGCGTATCGGTGGTGGTAAAACCCATGACTTCCTGCGCGTAGATTGCGGCGAGCGTGATCACCGTCGCTACCCCAGCCTGGTAACAAGTGCCGCACAAAAAAACGTAGGCGAGATCGCGAAATTTGGCGGTTTCTCTGGCGGTGGTCATCAGTCGTGCAAAGGTATTGGCCGCGACAGAGATGGCGGGTGTCGCAGTCGCCCGCTCTTTCAGCCATACAAAAGTGAAGCTCGCACCCAGCAGGTAAATTGCCGCGGTAATGAGCGCGGCCATGGGCACCGCCTGAGAGGTTGTCTGGCCGCGCGCCTCTGCTGACATGATCCACGCAAGGCTCGCGCCGAGTGCGACCAGTCCGCCGACATATCCCCAGCTCCAGCCCCAGCCTGAAACCTTTCCCAGCGCTTCCGGACGCGCCAGTTCAGGCAGGAAGGCAGCGGTAATGTTCTCGCCGATGGCGTAGCAGAAATTTGAAATGATGACGAACACGATTGTCCACACGATGGTGCCGGGACCTGCGTGGTAAAGCGCCGCGGTTGATAACACGCAGCCAACTGTGGCGATGAAGAGAACGCGCTTTTTCGCCGCGTGCGCGTCCGCGTAAGCACCTATGACGGGGCCGGCGATCATTACCGCGATGTATGAAATGGCGAGTGTTGCGGTCCACGCAAACGTCGCCCACTCTGCACCGCCCGCGATGACGGAAACAAAATAGGCGTTAAACACCGCCGTGAGGACCACCGTGGTGTAGCCGGAGTTGGCGAAATCGTACATGGCCCAAGCGAATACCTCGCGCCTGGCCACGCCGGGATTGAGGGCGGTTGGATTGGCTTTCGACATGGTGGCATCGTAATTGAAAAATCGCTGCACCGGAAATTGGCATTTGTCAGCAATTGTCCTATGATGAAACCCGACCACCAAAAGGATTACACCATGCCCGGCTTTACGACGGCAAATCTTAGAGCGATCGCACTGGTGGGACATTCAGGTGCCGGCAAGACCACGCTGGTTGAAGCATTATTATTGAAGTCCGGGGCCATCGCGGTTGCCGGCAGTGTTGAAAAAGGCACATCGGTCTGCGACTTTGATCCGATCGAAAAAAGTTACCAGCATTCACTCAATTCTTCGATAGTGCATTTGTCGCACGGCACCGATCCCAAAGTGCGCGTTCACCTGATTGACACCCCTGGGTATCCGGATTTTATGGGTCCGGCAATTTCCGCGCTGGGTGCCATCGATACCGTTGTAATCGTTATTAACGCGCAGAACGGCATTGAACTCACTGCACGGCGCATGATGGCACTGGCGCGCAAACGCCACTTATGCGCAATGGTGGTGGTGAACAAGATTGACGCAGACAACATTAATCTGCCTGCGCTGGTGACGGAAATTCAGGAAACGTTCGGCAAGGAGTGTCTACCAATCAACCTGCCGGCCCGCAATGCGGCATCTGTCACAGACTGTTTTTTCAAACCTTCCGGCGACGCTGATTTTTCCTCGGTTGCAGCCGCGCATAGTGCCATGGTCGATCAAGTGGTGGAAGTCGACGAAGATTTGATGCGTCTTTATCTGGAACAGGGCGAAGCGATCGAGCCGGAACAACTGCATGTTCCCTTCGAAAAAGCACTGCGCGATGGCCACTTGATCCCGGTTTGTTTTACCTCGGCGCGAACCGGCGCGGGCGTGGCCGAATTGTTTGATATTTTTGCGAAACTGGCACCCAATCCCACTGAGGGCAATCCGCCGCTGTTCGTGCGCGGCGAGGGGAAAAGTGCCGAAGAATTTCGGTCCGAACCGGACCCGAACAAACATGTGATTGCCCATGTGTTCAAAGTGGTGATTGATCCTTTCATGGGCAAACTCGGTGTGTTTCGCGTGCATCAGGGCACCATCACCGCGAGCACGCAGCTTTACGTTGGCGAAACCACCAAACCGTTCAGGGTCGCACATCTTTACATGCTGCAGGGCAAGGAATACCGGGAGGTCTCACAACTCCTGCCGGGCGATATCGGCGCCGTGGCGAAAGTTGAAGATATTGCTTTCGATGTGGTGCTGCACGATTCGCACGATGAAGACCGCATTCATCTCATGCCACTGGATTTTCCACAGCCGATGTACGGCCTCGCCGTAGAGCCAAAACGCCGTGGCGACGAGCAGCGTATTTTTGAAGTGCTGCACAAGCTTGAAATGGAGGATCCGTGTTTCGTGGTGGAACGCCACCCGGTTACGCATGAGATCGTCATCAATGGTCTGGGTGAATTGCATATGCGATCGCTTCTCGAGCGCATGACTAAGCAATACAACCTCGAGATCACCACCAAACCGCCGAAAATTCCCTATCGCGAAACCATAATGGCCAACGCTGATGGCCATTTCCGCCACAAAAAGCAGTCGGGTGGTGCCGGTCAATTCGGGGAGGTATTTTTGCGTATTGAGCCTTTGGCGCGGGGAGCAGGGTTTGAGTTTGTCAACGATGTCCACGGCGGCACTATTCCGACGCAGTTCATTCCCGCCGTAGAAAAAGGTGTCCGTGAAGTGTTGATAAACGGACCGCGTGCGGGATTCCCGGTGCACGACGTACGCGTCATCGTCTATGACGGCAAAAGCCATCATGTCGACTCCAAGGACATTGCGTTTGTGATTGCCGGTCGAAACGCGTTCATCGATGCGATATCCAAAGCCCGCCCGGTGTTGCTCGAGCCGATTGTCAACATTGATGTGGGTGTGCCGGACGCCGCCATTGGCGCAGTCACCGGAGACCTTTCTGCAAGGCGCGGCCATATTACCGGCACCCGTGGCCAGGCGGCGAACCTGTCGACAATCAACGCGGTCGCGCCGTTAGCGGAATTGAAGGACTATCAGACCCGTCTGAAATCTCTGACAGGCGGGCAGGGCAGCTATTCCATTGAGCTCTCGCATTACGAACCGGCGCCGGTAAGCACGCAGATTGAATTAATGAAATTTTACAAGCTGCATGCAAAAGACGACGAAGAATGAATACTATTTCCCGGCGCGTGGTAATGACATTGCGCATGCCCTCGGCTTGACGCTAAGTTCGAAAATGGCGCACCGATCAGGTATGCCAAATGCGGTAAGGCTACATGCCGACTTTAAATCGTCGTACCCGCCGGGCAAAATCCCGGCGAGTTTGCACTGGTATTGCCGCATGGGCCCCATAGCGTAAAGCGATATACATTTCAAACAGTGGCACGACGCTTTGCGCCACCTCAGGTTGACGTTCAAGTAACCGCTGCCAGTAATCCGATGGTCCCTCGTGCAGGGCGCGTTTGATGCCGCTCCTGGCCAGCTTCTCGCATAGTTTTTCGTAGGCGGCAACCAGCGGATCTTTCTCGATGTGTACCGCACGCAGAAATAAAAAAACACCTACCGCACCGCCGGTAAGCAACACAGCGACAATTAGCCATACCGCAATTGAGCGCCAGTCTACGTCGCGCATGCCAAGGCGTTCCAGGAAGTCGCGTTGCCGGTCCTGGCTAAAGCCAACGACCCAACGATTCCATTGCGAATTCATTGCGTCCCACGAGTAGGCGATTTGTCGCAGCAGGCCCAGCTTGTCGGCATTGATTAGTGTATTCATCACACCGATCGGACCGAATGTCTCGGCCATGCCGCGATTGATACGCAGCGGCGAGACGGCAAATGTCGGATCGACACGCACCCATCCCAAGTCGGCAAACCAGACTTCGGACCATGCGTGTGCCTCAGCCTGGCGCACCACCAGCTGGCGCGTAAGCGGATTGACTTCGCCGCCTTGATACCCCGTTACCACGCGCGCCGGAATTCCCGCGGCACGAAGCAACAGTACAAAGCTGCCCGCGTAATGTTCGCAAAAACCTTTTTTAGTGTCGAAAAAAAATTCGTCCACCGGATTTGCACCCAGACGCGGCGGCTCGAGAGTGTATTCAAATTCTTTGTTGTAACGCGCGAGTAATGTTTCCACCAATAACTTCGGATCAGGAAAATCCTGCTGCAGTTTTTTACCGTACGCAATGGCACGGGGATTCAGGCCGACGTCATATTTGCGATAGGGCTGCAGGTCGGCGGAGTTTAATCCGGTACCAACCGCATAACGCAGGTGCGACGTCACGCCGTAAACCTTCAAACTCGTCACCGGAGAGCGCGAGCGCAGCTGAAAGTCGGCGAGGAAATAAGCGTCCTCCGGTGCGGCGGCCGGTAGATCGAGCGCGAACAGCCATGGCTTGTTGTGGGGTTGAAGCGTGACGGTGTAATGAATCGGTGGTGCCTGCGGCAGGTAATCAAGCTTTGCGCGTGGCGCAACAGGGTACATGCGCCACGCGCGTCCATCTTGCTCGCCGAGTACCGGTCCTCGCCAATAAAGATCTTCGTTTTGCGGCACCGGACCATCAAAATCTACCCGAAATGCCACCGCCTCAGATACGGATAATTTGCTGATGTCGCCAGGCGACATGCTTTCAGAAAGTCCGGTCCGGGTGCTTTCATCCTGCGGCATGCTCCACAACGCGCCGGATAATCGGGGAAATAAAAAAAACAACACCAGCATCATCGGGATCGCTTGCAGCATTAGCCATCCCGCCGGCACTACCCGTTGCTGCCACGTCGCTTCGGTATTGATGCGATTGAAGCCAATCAAGGCGGCAATAAAAATCCACACGCAGATGAACATGTAGAAACCCATTGCGATCGTCTGCGAATACATGAAGTTCGTCATCGCCAGGAAAAAACCCATGAAGATCGGGATCATGGCGTCTCTCTTCATGCGCATTTCCAGCACCTTCAGGCACAGCATGATGATGAGCAAAGCCACACCGATTTCGCGACCAAACCAGCGGCCATATTCGAACCGTACGCCCGCTGCTGCGGCCAGGGCAATCAGGCCCATCAACCACCAGGCGGGCACCCGCAATGCATTGCGTGCAATCCACCAGCGCCAGGCGCCTGCGGCAACGCAAACACTGGTGACCCAAATCGGCAGCCGCAGCGTATGGGGTGCGATGACAAACGCCATGCCGACGAGTAGCCACGTAATGTTGTTGAGGGTAAGGGCGCTCTGGTTAAACATCGCGGATTATTTTTTCAAACCATAAACCGCCAGCGCACCAAGGCAGTCGTCGCGGTGCTTGCTACCCAATCGTGGACGAAAGCTAGTGCCAGGCAGTTTCAATCCATATGGCCTCTGGGCACGCTCCGCTTCCATTACCCACCAGGTGAGACGGCTCAGACGTTGTTCCATCGACAAGCTGTGCAACGCGTCGTAGTCAAGCCACAAATCAGCACTTGCGGTCGAACCAAATTCTTTCACCAGCAAGCCCTGGCCGCGCGCCAGTGCCTTCCACGCAATCTGGCGGGGCGTGTCGCCGGGCCGATAAGCACGCAATGATTGGAACTCTTCGTCGCCATGCACCGGGACGTTGCCTTCCCCCGCCGCGCGCATATCAAAAGGCAACGCACCGCCGCCGGCATCTGGCTTTGGATAGACCAGACAGGTCACGCCGAAATCGACATACGACCACGCGTGGAACAGGCCGACGGGATATTCGGTGAAAATTTCCAGGCGTCCACATTTCAGATAACCGCGCTGTACCGCCATCATCGGGATCAGGAAAGAGGTGGTGGTGTGCTCACGGACATCACCGAATTCGGGCTCAGCATCGCGAAGTTGCGCGTGTCTGATGCCTACGGAATAACGTGGCAGCGTGGGATTGGCAAGCACAATTGAGAAGTGCGCGGTGTCGCCTGCGAAAACCGGCTCGACCTTGCCGGGGCTGATGGACAAATGCAATAGATTGCGAAACGTGTGCAACATCGCAATGCTGCCCAGTCCAGCCAGCAAAAACGTCAGCAGATAGCCGAGCGAGAGGCTGTAATTGATTGAGGCGACCAGCAAGAGCACCAGCACAAACGCAAAAAAATAACCGGTCCGCGACGGCAGGATGAATATGCGCCGCTGGGAAAGCACCACAGGGGGACTCTCCGGAAATCGTGCGCGGAAAATCCAGTCGGCAATGCGTTGACGGAGGGTAAAGTTGAAACTGGCAAGCATCTATTGTTTAATCTGCCCGCATTCCTTAAGCTTGCGCTGAAACTTGCGCACGGCGGTCATTTCCGGGCTGTCCGAGGCGGTACCCTTGCTCACCTTGCTGGTCTTGTCCTGAAACTCAATCAGGGTATCGTTGAGAAAAGTGAGTCGTTCCTGTTTTGGCTTCCAAACGGCCTCGGCGCTTTTAATCCCACCGCTGCGCTGCGCCAAATCGATTTCTGTTGCGAGCATTTCGCGCTCGCACAGACGCGGTTCGTATTCTCTAAACAAGGATTCCAGAAGCGCAATGGGCGCGATAGGCGGAGAAGCACTGAGGCCCGTCCCCGCCCGGGGCCGCGACAGCACTTCCTTGCCGTTGTCGCAAGGCCGGTCGCTGTATTCGATTTTTCCGTCGCTTGCCCTACATTTATAATTTTCCGCCGATGCCGTCAACGGGGCGGCGAGCAATAAGGCGACTGCCACAATGCCGATTGCGCAGTCTGAGTTTATGTTTTTCATTGCTTGGCTACCATTTAAATTCTATCGTTGAGTAAGCCCGGTCAGGGTATTGGTACCGAACGCACGAGTTCCTGCGCCGGATCGAGAATTCTGGTATTGCCATTCGCCACCGCACGCAAGCGGTGCCCCACCACGGCGGGTGCGACGGTCTGTACGTCCTCCGGCAGCACCTGTTGGCGTCCCGACATTAGGGCCCACGACTGCGCGGCGCGTAACAATGCGAGTCCGGCGCGCGGTGAGAGGCCCATTTCAAAATGCGCAGAGTCCCGCGTGTGCAGCACCAGCGCCTGTATGTAATCGACCAGGGCATCGGAGACAAAAATTTGCGCAACTTTTTTTTGTAGCGAGGTCAACTCCTCCACCGACATCGATGGGGTGATTCGTGCGATCAGGTCGCGGCGATCCACGCCTTTGAGCAAGGCGCGTTCGGCGGCACGATCCGGATAGCCGAGTTTGATGCGCATGAGGAACCGATCCAATTGCGATTCAGGCAGGGGGAAAGTGCCGATCTGGTGCGACGGATTTTGGGTGGCGATAACAAAAAATGGCTCAGGCAGTTTCATAGTTTCGCCATCTGCGGTCACCTGATGTTCTTCCATCGCTTCAAGTAGAGCGCTTTGTGCTTTTGGCGAGGCGCGATTGATTTCATCGGCCAGAATAACCTGCGAAAATATTGGTCCGGGATGGAACCGGAAGGTACTGGAATCCCGATCAAAGATCGATACGCCGACGACATCCGCCGGCAGCAGGTCGCTGGTGAACTGGATACGTTGATATTGCAGCCCGAGAAGGCTGGCCAGTACATGAGAGAGGGTGGTCTTGCCGACGCCCGGAACATCCTCGATCAGTAAGTGGCCGCGCGCCAGAATGCAACACATTGCCATCCTGATCTGCTGATCCTTGCCAAGAATAATTTCGCCAGCTCGTTGCAATACGAGGCCGAGCGGGCTATGGGCTGGTTGTTTTTCGAAAAGTGAGACAGACATGAAAAATCCTTATATCTAACCCCTGATTTTACGCTGGCGCCGCGTTCCCGCCCGGAAACACAGAGGTAAAATCTGAAAATACGCGTTTTGCTTAAAATGACCTGCTTGTTACCAAATCGCCGCTGCGGTCCTTGAATAGCGTTGCACGCTGGCGCGCGATGTGACACGCTTGAATACAATACATTTTAAAATCAAAGTTATCGCCAATGACCACCGCATTCATCACCCACCCAGATTGCCTGAAACACGAAATGGGCCCGCATCACCCCGAGTCTCCGGCGCGACTGCAGGCGGTATACGACGCCCTGACGCAGTCAGGGCTGATGGCGCAACTACAACAGGTCGAGGCACCGCTCGCCACCCGCAATCAGCTCGTCGCGGTCCATGCGGTGGACTACGTGGACGCAATTTTCGAAGCGGCACCAAGCCGTGACTATGCCGCGCTCGATCCCGATACCGCGATGAATCCCCATTCACTGCTCGCTGCCCAACGTGCCGCGGGCGCAGTAATCAAGGGCGTTGATTTGGTGATGTCTGGTGCCGTGGACAATGTATTCTGCGCGGTACGTCCCTGTGGTCACCATGCGACCTATAACCGCTCAATGGGATTTTGCATTTTCAACAACGTTGCTGTGGGGGCCGCTCACGCGCTTGACGCCTACGGCCTTGATCGCGTGGCGATTCTTGATTTTGATGTGCACCACGGCAATGGCACCGAGGATATTTTCCATGAGGATGATAGGGTGATGCTGTGTTCAAGCTTCGAGCATCCTTTCTACCCTGGTACCGGTGCCGACACCGGCAACGCGCACATCGTGCCGACGCCGCTGCCAGCGCGGACGGGCAGCGCACAGTTTCGCGCGGCAATTGAAGCCACCTGGTTCCCCGCGCTGGCGCGATTTAAACCGCAGCTTGTCATTATTTCTGCCGGCTTCGACGCACACGTGGACGATCCACTCGCGTATCTCGAACTGGTCGAAGATGACTACACCTGGATTACGCGGCGGATCCGCGAAATGGCGGATATTTATGCGCACGGGCGCATCATTTCAGCACTCGAAGGCGGCTATGACCTTGGTGCCCTGGGACGAAGCGCGGTCGCGCACGTGCAGGCATTGATGTAGCAAGCTCTATTACGGGCGTGGGTTTCGAGCCAAAAGTGTCTGGTTTCGCCCGCGGTTGCTTGAGTTTGACGCGTATACGCTGCTTAATCTCGCGGCTAAGCCATCAGCGATCAGCCTGAAGGGTATGCACAGGTTTGACATCAATGAGCGTTCCTACCAAACAAAAAGGGATTCGACGATACGGGAAGTTTGGAATAAATTGCTATTGGAATTACTTTCCCAAAATAAAAAAATAACGCATCAAAGTTGTAAAGATAAAGATCTGAAGTTGTTGTATCACTGGTCAACTGGGTTTCCAAGTGAAACCTAGCCGTACCGTGGATACAGCGCAGCGCTCAAAGTTGTGCCGCAAACAAAGGGGTGACGAATGAGTACGTTGAAACCGTCCGCTGTCTTTAGTTTTGTGTGTGCCTTGGTATTGTTGCTAACTTGTCGGTCAATATTGGCGGAGGAGCCCACCTACGTCGGTGAGAAAACCTGCATTGCCTGTCACAATCAGGAAAACCGCCACTTCAGCAGCACATTGCATTCGAAAATTTTTCGACTGAATCCGAAAACTGACATCGAAACAAAAGTTTGTGAAGCCTGCCACGGCCCGGGCTCACTTCACGCGAAAAATCCAAAAGATAAATCACTCCTGATCGGCTTTACCAAAAGCTGGGGCACTTCCATTGAGACACAAAACGGTCAGTGCATGGCATGCCATAAAGGCGGCAGCCAATTGCATTGGTCGGGTTCCATTCACGCGGACAGCAAGCTCGGTTGCGCGGACTGCCACAACCCCATGGAAAAAAATTCGGTCAGCGGTCTGCTGACCAAGAGTAGCGTCAACGATACCTGTGCGAGCTGCCATCCGCAGCAGCGCGCCGAATTCAACAAGCGATCGCACATGCCGCTGCCGGAAGGCAGGATGTCGTGCGTCGACTGCCACAATCCTCATGGCAGCGCGACCAAGCCACTGTTGAAGGCGGAAAGTACCAATGTCGTTTGCTACGCCTGCCACGCCGAAAAGCGCGGGCCTTTTTTGTGGGAGCACGCACCGGTGCGCGAGAATTGCGCCAACTGCCATGCCGTGCATGGCTCCAATCACGACAAGCTTCTGGTGGCAGCACGTCCTTACCTTTGCCAGCAGTGCCATAACCTGTCGGTCGGACATTCCGGGCAGTTTTTCCGCGCCGATCAAACGGCGGCAGCGGGTCAACTGCCTGGCGGTGCGACCAGTCAGCGCCTGCCGGGCCGCTCCTGCCAGAATTGTCATACGCAGATACACGGCAGCAATCATCCGGCTGGCGCACGGTTTCAGCGCTGAAAGTACGAGGGGACCGCCATGAGCATCGCACGGGACGATCATCATTCAACGCTCCACCGCGCAATTGCCGGCGCCAAAATTGGACCACAGGCCAAATTGCTGGCCTCGATCGTGATTTTTAGTGTGTCACCTTTCGCGGCCTCCAATCTATGGGCGGACCCAGGCAACGGCGTCGACACTTCACTCGGTAATGCGCTCAACCCCTCAGGCTCCAGCAGCGCGAAAGAAAAAGATTCGGCGGGCTTGGGTATTCAGGAATTTTCGCGGAGTCCAACCGGGTTTCTGGTCACACGCCCTTTTTTGCCGAGTGAGTTTAGCAAAAACGTTTACGGCTGGCTTACGAGCGGGTCTATTGAAATCGGTGCACTCGCCGTTAATGGCGGGATTCGCGAAGCCAAATTTCGCGAATACAAAGACCTTCGCAATGGACTTTACATCAACAATTTTGACGCGCAGATGGAGAACCTGGAAACCGCGTATTTTGTAGAAGCAATAGGCGGCGCGTTGGGTCGGCAGGATCAATATGTCGGCTTCGGTTTTGGCCGCTACAACGACTGGAACGTAAAATCTTTTTACAAGGAAATTGGCCATGTGTTCACCAGCAACTATCGCTCGCTCTGGAGCGGTGTCGGTACCGATAATCTGACCCTAAACGGCCTGCGGCCGGGCGGCACGACCAACGCCGCAACCACCGACATCAATATCGGCAATGCGGCACTGGCGACCCCTTATTCGACACTGAGCATTTCAAGGAAAAAGGGTGGGGTGCGTGCCGACATGAAAATTTGGGAATACTGGAATGTGTTCGCAAGCTTCACCAGCGAGCAGCGCCAGGGCGCACGACCGTTCGGATTGGTTAGCGGTGCTGGTGGCGGAACCGGCGGCGTGGAAACGCCAGAGTCGATTGACTATCGCACCGTCGATCTGCTCGCCGGGATGCAGTACGCGGATACGCTAAACAGTGTCAACCTGACGTTGTCTTCTTCGATGTTTCGTAACAACATCAATACACTTACCATCGAAAATCCGCTGTTCATCACGCCGCCAGCCGGAGCCGCCGCCACCAATGGCATCGCGCTTTTTCCGCGTGCGGTATTTGATCTTTATCCAAACAATGATTTTTACAATGTAAAAGGAGAGTACGCGCGCGCGCTGCCGACTTTTTACCGCGGCAACTTTACGGCGCTGGTGTCAATGAGCAGATCACGTCAGAACGATAGCCTGATTGCCTCGACACCCTATGCGGGCGCAGTTGTAAATGGCGTCGCCGGCGGCGCGTGGGACACTACTTCGTCGCTCTCCAAACAAACCGCCGGTGCTAAATTAGACAGCACGCTTATTGACCTGTCGCTGACACTGAAACCCTGGTCGGGTTGGGACATTAAAAGCAAAATTCGATATTACGAGACACGCAATGGACTCGAGTATCTCGCCTGTAATCCTGTCACCGGCCAGTGGGGTCGATTGATTAACGACGGTTCTGGTAGTGCGATTGTCAACACCGCCGCCTACCTGGTTACCGATGTGCGCTGCAACATCGCCGCTACCGCCGCCTTGGGAATAGTCCCAAGCGGCGGCAACATCGATATCCGCAGCATTCCCTACGACCACAAGCAGCTTAATTACACCCTGAGCGCCGATTACCGGCTTGGCAAAGCGGGGACCTTCAACGCCGCCTATGAGCGCGAGGAAATGAATCGCGCTTATCGTGAGCGCAGTGACACCTTCGAAGACCGGATCAAGTTCAGCTATGTCACGCGCAGCCTGGAAAACGGCACTATGCGAATCTCATTGCAGAATGATCGCCGACGCGGCGCCACCTACGTTCCGGACCCGTATGGCGCGTTCTACAGCGTCGCACTAGGTCCGCTGCCCGCGGCAAATGGGGTTGCTGCCAATCCTTGGATTCGTACCAATGATTTGCACCGCAAATATGATTTGGCGGATCGCGACCAGAATATTCTGAATGCCCGCTTCAACTATGCGCTGGCACCCAATCTCGATTTAGGCGCGTCGCTACAGCTAAAGGACCTCAAGTACCCGGCGTCACAATATGGGCGCAACGATCATCAGCGTCTCGATTCTGCCAATATTGACTTGAATTGGCAGCAGTCGGCCACCTTCAGCCTTTACAGCAATTACAGTTACCAGGCCGGCAGTATGCACCAGGCGGGCCTGCAGCCGAATGCCTGCGTCATTGGCACGACCTATAATTTCCTGAGCGATGGTAGCGTTCAGACTGGTGCGCTGTCACCCGGACAAACGGCCGCTGGACTTACCGTCCTCGCCAGCCGCAGTGTGCTGGGTTCCAACTTCCAGAGCCTCTGTGGCAGCGTTTCTCCAACCAGCCCGCTGTATCCGACCAGTCGTAGCTGGGATATCCGTCATCGTGACATAAATCACTTCGCGAGTATCGGCGGGAATGTCAATTTTTCCCGAGCGCGGCTCGATCTGAATTACACCTTTAGTAAAGCCGCGACGTCAATCAAATACGGCTACAATGCGGCCGCATTGGGCATCACGCCGACGCAGGTGGCGCTGATCGGCGAAGGCTTTCCGGATTTGACTTTTCGTAAAAGCACCGTCGAATCCAATTTGATCGTGCCGTTCTCCAACAAGGTATCGCTACGACTTCTGTACCGATACGAAGTCGGCAAAATTCGCGATTGGCATTACGACGGTGTCGCCCAAAATCCTACCCCCAACACCAATCAGCAGACCTTCCTTGACGCGGGGCCGCAAAATTACAAGGTGACCGCGGTCGGGCTTTTTCTGATGTTGTCGTTGTAGCCAATGGGCACTGGCGCAGCTGGCAGACACAAAATTGATGGAAACGCTCGTCACCATTGGTTCCACCAAAATAATGGGCAACTGGCGGCTTTGCGAACGCGCGCAAAAAAATTATTTCCGTAAGCTATCTCCGGGTGCGCTATACACAATATTTTTTGCGGGGCAGTTAGGAAAAGTGTTTTTCCGCGTGCGCAAACATTGCGTGGGCCAACTAATCCCAACCTTTACCGACAGTGGTGACACTCAGGGGAACGCAGATCACCGCCGAATTTAACCGCCAAAACCTGCGGCCGCAGGTGGTTTTACAGCTGTCTGGCGTGGTCCGGGTGACGCTGCACCAGTAGTAATCGGCGGATTCGTCACCACGCGGCCAGACCCGGCTGCGATACCGAGCCAGTCCCATCGTCCCTGTGCGATGGCATCGAGGATCGTCGCGCGATTTTGTTGCGCGGCGAGAAACACGTTGGGCGGCAATTCGTTGAACTGCAGATAGGCCTCCAGTGATTGATAGCCACAAGCACCTTGATAGGCGCAGCCGGTCAACACCCGCTGCGCGTCGGCGCCACAGTTGGCACCACGATCACAGGCCGCGAGCGTCCATGCGGATGCCCAGTCGCGGGCCATGAAAGGGTCAGCGGATGCGCCCAAGCGCTTATCGATCAGTTGTGTGGAATTCCAGGTCAGCAACGGTCCGGCCCGCTGGATCGCAAAAGGATCGCCGCTGGCCAAACCATCGCGTACCAGGGCGAGCTGCTCCTCGCTCAATCGTCTCGCTTCGATGCCTCGCGCCGTGGTGGCGCGCGCTTGGTCCTGGAATAGACTGGCCGCCATTGCAATTTTTGCGGCGGGATTACCTGCTGCGGCCGATTCTGCATACAGCTTGGTGGCATCGGCGAGCGAAATATTGACACCCGCAAAGCCGTCACATACTGCGGTCACGCGAGTGAACGCGTCAGTGCGTTGCAGGTTGTTAGGATCATTTTCTTTAAGCCGAGTCTGAAAGCGCTCGCGATCTGCATCGCTAATTTCTTTCGATCCGCGCGCGCGTCCCACGCAATTTTCGATTGCCACGGCGGCAAAATATTTGGTCTCTGCGTCTGCGCTTTCCGGATTGGCGTAGTAGCGATCATAAAACGGTTTTAACTGACCAGCCTTTTCGAATTCGATCGCCAGGGCGCTTTTCAGCATTACCACCGGACGCCGGCTGCCAGGAGATGGCGTCCTCGCTAACGGCTGAGATAAATCCGGCAGCGTACGTCCGCTGCTGGAGCCTGTTGCCATTGACGCAGTCCCGCCCGTCGTGGCAACGGCTGTATCGGTGTCAGCTTCGGGCTGGACTAAATGCCATGTGGCGGCCACGCCAAGAGCACTAATACCAAAGATCAGAAACAGCTTTCGTTTCGTCATTGCTCATCAAACCGTTCAAATACATGTTGGCGGAAATGCATATATGTGAGACTAACAACGGGGCACAAAGCCCGACTGCCGACAGGAAGTTGTAACTAGTTGTGCAAAATTTTGGACAAGAAATCCTGCGTCCTCTGTTTACGCGGCGAACCGAAAAAAGCGTCCTTGGTGCAATCTTCCAGAATCGTGCCGCCTTTCTCCATAAAAATTACCCGGTCGGCAACCTTCTTGGCGAAGCCCATCTCGTGAGTCACCACCATCATTGTCATGCCTTCTTTGGCAAGTTCAACCATCACGTCGAGCACCTCGTTAATCATTTCGGGGTCCAGCGCAGAGGTGGGCTCATCGAACAACATCGCAATCGGCTCCATCGACAAGGCCCGTGCGATGGCAACACGTTGTTGCTGGCCGCCGGAAAGTTGCGCCGGGTATTTGTCTTTGTGTTCAATCAGGCCGACGCGATCCAGCAGCTTGAGGCCTTTTTCGCGCGCCGCGGCTTCCGAGCGACCCAGCACTTTGGTCTGCGCCATGACCAAATTCTGCGTCACACTCATGTGCGGAAACAACTCGAAATTCTGGAACACCATTCCCACTCGCGACCGCAACTTGGCCAGATCGGCTTTTTTTGCACCAACCGAAACACCGTCGACCCATATCTCGCCTTTTTGAAATGGCTCGAGCCCATTAACAGTCTTGATCAGCGTGGATTTTCCAGAACCCGATGGCCCACACACCACTACCACTTCGCCTTTGGTGACTTGGGTGGTGCAGTCAAATAGCACCTGTTTTTCGCCATACCATTTACTGACATTTTTTATTTCAATCATTGCCATTTGTCTATCCTCTTGATTCGTCCTTGCGGCTGGCATTATTCCGGACAACAGTTCTTGATCTAGACGCCGCCGGGTTTAAGCCCAGGGCCGGCTAGCGTGACATTTTTGGCAATGGCGCGCTGGCGCGCCGGGTCCATGCGCGTCTGAATAAACTTCACCAGCTTTGACGCTGTAAAGCAAATTACCAGAAACACGATAGCGACAAATATATACAGTTCGACGATCCGCCCAGTCAATTGCCCCGCTTTGCTGGCAGCACCCAGAAAGTCTTTTAGGCCGACCACATACACCAGCGACGTATCCTGAAACAGGATGATCGCCTGCGTCAGCATGATCGGAATCATGTTACGAAACGCTTGCGGCAGCACCACATAGCCCATCGCCTGCCAGTAATTAAGCCCCAGTGCATAGGCTGCCCACGGCTGTCCACGGGGCACCGACTGGATGCCCGCACGGATAATCTCCGAGTAGTACGCCGATTCGACCATGATAAAGGCGACAATCGCTGAGGTGAACGGCCCAACGGCTTCGCCCTGCTGGCCGGTTAATTTTTGCATCAGTGCCGGCGTAAGAAAATAAAACCAGAAAATCGCCATGATGAATGGTATCGAGCGTATCAAGTTAACAAATCCTGCCGCCGGGTAGGAAAATATTTTGAAACTGGACAGCCGCGCCAGCGCGAGCAGGGTGCCAAAGAAAATGCCGCCGGCCAACGCGATCGCGAACAGTTGGAAGGAAAGTAACAAGCCGCTCCAAAGGATTGGCAGGCTTTTCACAATGATGCTGAAATCAAAGTCACCCATGCTTAATGGCCTCCCTGCGAAACGTAGCCCGGAACGGCAACCTTGTTTTCCACCATGCGCATGATGAAGATGATCGTCAACGTGATGACGATGTAAATGAGCGTGGCGACTGCAAATGATTCGAAAGTCCGGAACGTGTACTCGGAAATTTGTCGACTTTGCGCGGTTAGTTCCAGAATGCCGATCGTTAACGCCGTCGAAGAATTCTTGAAAATGGTCAGAAATTCTGACGTCATCGGTGGAATGATGAGGCGAAATGCCATCGGCAAAATGACATATTTATATACCTGTGGCAACGTGAAACCCATTGCCAGTCCCGCCGCCGTTTGTCCCTTTGGCAGCGATTCGATTCCGGCGCGTACTTGCTCGGCCACGCGCGACGCCGTGTAAAGCCCCAGACAAAGCACCGCGGCCGTAAACTCCCAAAGGCTGAACTGCGCGAAAGGCAGGGAGATCAGATTGGGATAGGTCCCCTTAAGCCAATCTCCGATTTCAGTCGGGACGATTTCTGGCATCACGAAATACCAAAGGAACATCTGCACCAGCAGCGGGATGTTACGAAAAATCTCTACGTAGGTCGTCGCAAGCAAGCGTGGAATCTTTAATGGCACCGTCCGCAGCACGCCAATCACCGAGCCAAGAACAAACGCGATTATCCACGCGGAAACAGACACCAGTATCGTCCACAGCAAGCCGGACATCATCCAGCCAAGGTAGGTCATGCCACCGGATGGCGCCTGTTCGAGAAGAAATTTCCAATCCAGCATATGACGCTCCCATCGGTCAATTTAGGACAAGGTTCTGCACTCGCTATGGCGAATATTGTGATCGACGGATTAGCTATCGCGGGATTTCTCGGCGACTGATCCACCGCGCGCCCAGTATCAAGAGCTGTCCATCCGCTGCGATCAGCGGGTAGAAATGAAAAAGGGGAACCGATTTCGCGATTCCCCCGGCTGGTGAGCTTATTCCGGTAGCGCCTGCAGTTGGAAGCCTACCTTTAACAGCGGGCTCATCGGCATGCCAATGGTTTCACCCGATGGCAATTGGCCGACAAACCATTTGTCATAGATCTTGATGATTTCGCCCGAGCGCATCAGTGCTGAAATCGCACGACTGGCAACGATCGCGAAATCAGCATCGTTCTTTCTGAACATGATGCCGTAGGGGTCATACGAAAGGTAATCGCCGACCACGTCGAAATCCTTGGGTTTCTTGGCTTTGGCAACCAGGCCATACAGCAGTACATCGTCCATGGAGAAAGCGGCAGCACGACCAGACTCTACCGTGAGAAAGGATTCCGCATGATCCTTGGCGTTGAGGAACTTGATGCCCAAATTTTCCTTGTCGGAGAGCGCTTTGATGACACGTTCGTTGGTGGTTCCCTGCGTCACGACGACGGTTTTACCTTTCAAATCTTTATATGACTTTATCTTGGATGATTTTTTCACCAAAAGTTTGGTACCGGTCACAAACGTAATCGGTGCAAACGCAACCTGCTTTTGACGCGTCAGGTTATTGGTAGTCGAGCCGCATTCCATGTCGATGGTGCCGTTGGACATCAAAGGAATACGGGTCTGCGAAGTCACTGGATTGGTATTGACTTTAAGGGTCGGCAACATCAATTCTTTTTTGACTTCCTCAACGATGGCCATGCACAGGTCAATCGAATAGCCGATCGCCTGTTGCTTGTCGTCCAAGTAGGAAAAGGGAATGGATGTTTCGCGCACGCCGAGCGTGATGACACCGGAATCCTTGATTTTTTTCAGCGTGCCGGTCAATTCCTGCGCAACCACGGGAACGGTCAGGAAGGTCAATGACAAAAAGCCTGCCATCAATTTGGAGAGGGTTGAAAATTTCATGGCGAGATGCTCCTGTTGAGTGTCGATTGAAACTGGATGATGTTTTTTGCGTGAAAAAACTGCCGATTGATGCTACCGGTTATTCCAAATTCAGTGTATCGCATCTACTGTCGACGCGCTAGCCACCGCCTCTAGCAGTGACACTTGAGCCAGGCGGGGCTGGCGGGATTGCACGTGAAATGAGCCTGAAAGGTCGGCAGGCCGGTCATCCTCAGGCAATGATTGTGACCCTCGCCATGGCGAGTCTTTGCACCATTGCACAAATTGAAACGTTTCTGCTGGGTAGCGTGGCAGTCGGCATCAGCCAGCGAAGGCATCGACCGGGCGAGCCAAATCGAGCGCGCGACACAGCAACCGTAACGCAGGAGGAGAGTAAGCATCGATCAGTGAAGAGCAAGCACTCTGGCTGCAGCCATGTCCCCGGGCACTTCGATCCCATCGCCATGTGACGCTGCGACCATTTGATGCCGTATCTGGACGCTCTCGCGCTTTACTTGGCTGCCGAGCCTAACGCTGAAAAGCGAGTTGGCAAATATCGCATCTGTTTGCATTGCTGCCACCTTCTTTCGAACTGACAGCGCTGATACATTTTTAAGTATTGCCAATAAGGACCGCCGCTATTTTATAGTCGACAGGCAATCATATTGTCATGAGGGTCAGTTACCAACGGATCACAAGCGCCGTCTTGTGAGGGGATGGAGTATCTGCATTTTCATGCTGGTGCCTTACGGATGCGCGTCGGCAGCGGCACCATGACCAACCGTCCAGTCCGCGTACAGCCGTTGTCACAGCACCGCCCCGGCCGACGGTTGCGCATGATGGCTCGCGACTCATCGTGCAGCGTACGGGGGTCAAGCAGACATTCAACCAGTGCAACCTTGCTGCCCACCGGATAGTTGTGTGAGATTTCCTGTTTTATTGCGGCGGGGGAACCGCCGACGCAGGCTAATGACCGAGTACCAGCCATCCTGGTATGGTGCGGTCAAGTCTTGCACAAAGTGCGCCACTTTGATGCTCTTGCCGTACGGCAATGCAGGATTGGCACGCAGTACCTCTGAAAGTGTAGCGGCGGTCGCCGGATAGTGTTCCTCATCCGTGTTGGGTAATGCAACGATCAGCCCTCCCAAGACTTCATGCGCCAGGCGGTGCATGTCATAAATCTGCGTGGCCAACAACAACTTGCCGTCATTGGCGAACACCGGCTCTGGCATGAAACCGCCGCTGTGGTCATCGCAGGTGCCATACACACTTGACGCAACGCCGCAGGCGAACAAGCCTTCTGTTATCTTGATCAGTTACCCATTGGCTCACCCAGATTGCTCTTTTCGCCGGGATCAAAACCGTTCGCCTCGCACATCAGGGCGCCCCACCGATGAGTAAATTGCCGAACCCGGCGCGCGCTCCGCTGCAGCAGTGCCGATGATGGGTCCCGTAGTGGTAGGTCAGCGCGCCGGAGTATTCTCATTCCCCCGCGTAAAATTTCCGTTCCCAAAGCACCAATACTTTGTCGAAAATCACCACGGCGCTAAATTGACCGTAGCGCCTTGCGAATATTGCCGCGCCGTGTTCGACTTTTTCGCCAGGCCTGCCCGCCGGTCGTGCGACGATGGTGACGCCAAGCGCGTCCACCGGCGCCACCCTTTGCCGCAAATTCAGCATCTTCCCGGGCCATATTGCGACACGGCATCACCAGAAATTCGTGCATGTAGGGCGCGCCAGTTACGATTTCCTTGGTCCCCTAAATGATAATGCCTTTGCCATTCCGCTCAACAATGTGAAGGTACGCATCCAGAATCGCTTGGCTGGTGTGGCCGTTTAAATCGGTCGCCCTTGACATCGGTCATGGCGATGCCAAGTGACAGGTCTTGGTCTTGCACGCATTGAAAAGAGTCCACAAAGCGTGCACTGTGCCTGGTGCTGCCTCGCGCGTCGTCGATACGGGCGCTGATCTGCCTGATTGCATTTAGCGGGTCGTAAGCCAGATAGCGTTGCGCGCAGCCGGTTGCCTGGCACAGCAGGCGCCCCGCTTCGAGTTTGTTCAACAAGTGGTCGGCTGATTAATTGATATGCAGCATGCGATTGACCGTTTTGCCGCTTCAGGATTGCACCGCCGACATCAGCGGAGCCATCGCCGAATCATGCGCGAAGTCATACGTCACGCCAAGTGCACTGATGCCCAACGGCAGGCTCCGCGCATCCACACCGACTCAATGAACTGACCATCGACATAGACGATCGGCTTGTAGCGGCGCAGCGACTCACGATAGTCGGTCGGTGTCATCAGGTGTGCAGTCTTCGTCGCGGTGGTGACGGTGACGGGCAGGGCAGCATTCATCATCATTTCCTCCAGACTGCGGCGCTCGATTTGACCACTGTCAATTTTTTTCAAATGTATACTTTGTGCATGAGCAGGCAAATAGCGTAAGCCGGGTAGAAACCTTGAATAACCTGATTGACGGAAGGCAAACCGTGCTGGTGCTGGTGGACTACCAGCAGCGATTGTTGCCCGCCATTCACGGCGGCGCAGAGGCGCTGGCGTGTGCGACGCGCCTGGCTGACGTTGCGAGGGAAGTAGGCGTACCCGTGATTGGCACGGAAGAAAATCCGCGAGGCCTGGGTCCGAACCATGACGCGATTCGCCAACGATGTGATGCGACGCTGTCCAAGATGCATTTCGACGCCTGCGCCGATGGTCTGCTGAAAATGTTGCGTACCGAAAGCGCGATGCCAGCGCGCGAAGTAGTCATTGCCGGTTGTGAGGCCCACGTTTGCATGATGCAGACCGCACTCGGTTTGTTGCAGGCAGGTTTGAAGGTGTGGGTCGTTGCAGAGGCAAGCGGTTCACGCACCGCCGAAAATCACCGTTTGGCGATGCAGCGATTGCGGCGAGCGGGAGGCTGTATTGTGAGCGTTGAAATGGTAGCTTTTGAATGGCTTCGATCCTGCGAGCATCTCCGCTTTAAACGTGTATTGGCCCTTCTGAAGGCGTCGGCAACCTAGCTATTGGTGTTGTGGCCAACGCCGGCAGATAACATTCGCCTGGCGTGATAAAGACGCTGCACCATGGTGAAAGCGATCACGCCGATAAAAATTGACGTCCACAGCACCAGCCGCTCTCGATCTAGAATCATCAGGGAAAAGCAGATAAACGCTTCAGTGCGCTCGCCTAATCCGGGCGCGTAGTGGAATGACTTGATGGAATGGTTTTCGACCGCGGCGCCGATTGACAAAAACAAGGACATCGCGACGGCGATGGTGCCCGCCAGAATCAGCAAAACAAGATGCGCTTCGGGGCTGATGCAGGCGAGCGCCACAATCATGGCCACTTCGACAATGCGATCAAACGTGATATCGAGGATTGCGCCCATTGGACTCGGCGCTGTCAGCCGCGCCAGCGTACCGTCTGCGGCATCGATTAACCCGGATAACCAAAGCACGACAAATCCGCCCACCGCCTGATCGCCAAGCACCAAAACGGCCGCCGCAACACCAACCAGCATGCCGATGACGGTTAGGGTATTGGCGCTGATACCCATCCGCAGACAGGCGCTGGCGACAGCGTCGAGAATTGGCTGAATATATTTTCGCGCGTTGGTGTCGAGCATTTTTCGGTATTTTGCTAAAAGCGGGATTAGTTGCTTCGCCGGCAATAAACGCGTTGAAAGCGGCTGTTCTCGACGATTCCATAGTCGCCCGGTGCATACTGCAAAAGCCAGTCGTGCACAGCGCCGCGCAGCACATCGCCGTTGGCAGAGCGCACTACCGTGAACGGTTCCAGCATCTGTCTGGCCCAGACCACGACCGGTTTTGAGCGGTATTGGCCGTCTTCGCCGGGCGCCAAGGGGGAGATGGGCTGATATTTCGCGATAAAACGATTTCGGGAAACGCTCCATCGGTCACCGCTGGAACTGGTAATCAAGGCGTCACCGGCGTGAAAATGATTAATGCCTTCACGGCTGATAACTTCGCCATCGGTGGTAGCGAAGCCAACCTCCACCACTTCGTCTTTCACAAATGGTGCCGCTGTCGCATCGATGGTCAGATCAACGTCGCTGAGTTTTAGCATGAGTGGCACGCCGACATGTAGATGCTTTAGTTTCTCACAGCAACAGCTACCCAACATTCCGCCGCAGCGAAGTCGGCTACGCTGCGCCTTTACTCAAAGCCCTTCCAGACACCAGTAATTGGTCTCGCGAGCAAATGTCAAAAAAATAAGGGCACCCAAAGGTGCCATGCTAATTTCTGGCGTCGAGGAGTGGGGTCAGGCCCGCTTCGGTTCGATATCGACTTTCCCCGCAAGAAAATACTTCCCAAGCCAGAGGTTTCAGGAGTGCGCCGTGTTTTTTTGAATGTGATGTCGTCAGCCTGTGAGGGGGTGGGGCAGGCTGCCCGCTATTGGATGCCTTTATGATGTGTCCCGCCAAAATTAAAGTCTTTAAACTGGTACACAAATACGCAAGAGGTGACCATTGTTGGCAATTGCCACGTGCCTGACGCGGCGCGACCATCACTGGCAAAGACCCAGGATGCGTTCTTCCGCGCTACATTTGCTGGCAGGTTTCATCGCGGGTTTGCCTTGCCTCGCCTGTCTCAGGAGGCACGAGCGAATCTCTCTGGCGGCCGGCGGATAGTAAGTCCAGCCCGGCCCAAGGGGTGGCAGCGTGAGATCAACTTCGCGCCATTTCGGGTGGCCCTGTGTTTGCAATGTGGGGAAATTCTTGCATAACGCGCGACCGAATTGTGCCATGTGGTCTACAGTGCCTTTGAGGTTAAAGTCGTACGTAACCAGATACGCGCCGACTGCAATTGTGGTGAAGTTTTCCTTCAACAAATTCGGATAACTGCCTATAGTGACTGTAGAAGAAGAATAAACCGTCAGTGGCTGCTTGCTGGAGGAATGATTCGGGTCAAATTTCAGCAGCTTGATAAATTTTTGCGCCTCCGGTTTCATGTTGGCAATAAGCGGCGCGGGCTGTCCTGCTGCGACCACGACGACGTCAAGCGACTTGTCGGAAATCAGCTTGACGAGCGCCTCTTCGTTTGAAAGGAAACTGCTGTTGGCTTCCGGCATAGGACCATTAAACATCATGCGATAAAGCGTATGGGTGATTAGCGCTGCGCCGCTGCCAACCAAACCGCCATTGATTTTCGCGTTTTTGACGTCATGCAGGAAGTTCATTTCGGAATCGGCGCGGACGATGTAATGAA
>JAYVKG010000289.1:0-8088 GCA_043768625.1 Betaproteobacteria bacterium | reverse complement strand
CCGCATTGGCGGTACACGCCTCGATCAATGCCAGCATGGTGGTCACGTTGGCCAGTGACCGCGCCAGCGTTTCGTTGCCGGCGCGAAATTTAATCAGCTCAGAAACGAATTTTTGGTCTTTGAGCAAAACGGCCTGGTTATCGTCGCGTCGTTTTCTAGCCTGGTCATAGGCGGCGATCGTGTTTTTTCGCGCAAACACCTGCTTTAAGTCACTAACTTCCTGGTCGAGATATTGTTTGAGCAAAACGTCATTGGCAGAGTTGGCGATCACGCTGCTTAGGTAGGTATAGGAATGGATGCGTGTCAGCATGCTGACCAGTACCTGATAGTCGCTGGTTTTTATCCTGCTGAATACCTGTTCATCGTTGCTGGCCAGATTCCAGACGGTGGCAAGAATTGCGGCAGTGCGTTTCAGATCTGACAGTGACCGCAGCTTTTTAACTTCGGGCTGCTGCTGCCAATTCAGCGAAACGGTGCCGACGTCGAGTTGCTTGGCGTAGCTGGCAATCAGCCGGTTGATTTTTACCGCGTCGTCGTCCTCTGCCTGTGCGTTGACGGGCTGGATGAGGAAAACGCATGAGACGACTGCGGCGATTTTGGCGAGGACCGTGTTCATCTGCTGTTCCTTGTGGGGCATAAATCGATCGCTGGTTTAATGTGACTGCCGATCGCTTTTCCAGGTGAAACACCAGCACTGGCGCGGCGTTTGGCGTACTTTAAGCCGAAACTCCGCGCCGATTAGCGTTCTACGTCCTAGTGCCCGTCCCCGTCGCCGTGACTGGCGCTTTGCGCTTCCACCGGCACCGGTGCCCGACTGCTGTTCTCAAAAAAGAACGGCTTTCTCGCTTTAGGTGTCGCGCCGATTTCGTTCATGGTCGCCGATTCGTATAAGCGACCGTTGAGCATCACATGCGTGAGACGGTCCGAATTGCGGATGTCTTTTGTCACATCACCGTCGATGATTGCAAGATCGGCGAGCTTGCCGACTTCAAGTGAACCAATATCCTTATCCATGCCCAGATATTTGGCGCCGTTGAGTGTCGCGGCACGAATGGTTTCCAGCGGCGTCATGCCGCCCAGCGCCAGCGTCCACATCTCCCAATGCGCACCAAGACCTTCACGCTGGCCATGCGCACCAACGTTTACCGCAATGCCTGCCCGCTGCAATTCGGTGGCGGTGCGGGCAACCTTGATGACATTGAAATCTTCCTCCGGCGCGGTCATTCGCCGGACACTGCGCGGTTCAAGCACTGTCCGTGGCACGTAACGCGACAGCAACGGATGCTGCCACACGTCGGTGCGCGCATACCAGTAATGCTCGCCGTCAAGTCCCCCATAGCCCACGATCAGCGTCGGCGTGTAACCCACCTGGGTTTTCGACCACAGCTGCTTTACGTCGTCATAGACGTTTTCCACGGGCAGCGCATGCTCGATACCGGTGTGGCCATCGACCACCATGTTCATATTGTGTTCAAACAACGCGCCGCCTTCGGGCACCACCATCATCTGTGTTTGACGGGCGGCTTCGACAATCTGCTGGCGCTGGTCGCGGCGCGGCTGGTTATAACTTTTAACGCTGATCGCTCCTGCCGCTTTCATGCGCTTCAAATGCGTAAGGGCATCGTCCAGACTGTTGACCACGGCGCTGACGTTGGCTTTCGCACCGTAGAGGATGGTGCCGGTTGAATAAATGCGGGGGCCAACGATTTTTCCCGCGCGCTGCATTTCGCTCTGCGTAAAAATGCTCGCGGTATCGTTGGACGGGTCGTGAATGGTGGTCACGCCAAACGCCAGTGACGCGTAGTTGATCCAGCTTTGTTGCGGAATAATCTGGTTTTCGGCCATTCCACCGTGCCAATGCACATCGACGATGCCCGGAATAACGGTCTTGCCGTGCGCGTCGATCACCGTAGCGCCTGGCGGGCTCGGGATCTCCGCGGCGTTGCCGATGGCCGTGATGCGATTGTCCTTCACCACGATGCGACCATCATCGATCACTTCGTCGCCGCGCATCGTGACGATGCGTGCGCCGGTGATCACCGTCGTTGCTGTCGGCTTGTTGGCGGTCTGAAGGAAGCCGATTTTCAATCCGGCTTCGGCGGGTTTCGGCAATTCCTTCGGTGCACCGGCCACAAACAGGAAGGCATTTTTTAGTTCGCGGCTAAATAGTTCATCACCAAGTGCGAAATACACTTTATTGCTGTCGCCCGAGAAATGCAGATACTCACCCGCATTCACATCCAGTTGCCGGACCGGCAGATTTTCCATCTTGGGGCCGATGCTGAAGGTCTTTCCAGCCAGCGGCAACGGCATCACATAAGTATGAAAGCGCTCGCTGAACGCCAGCCACGCGCCATCGGGCGATAACGCAAATTCGTTGGCAAATTCACTCTTGACGATAACCTGCTCGGGCGATTGGTCCAGCGCAACCCGCACCAGTTGCATTTCCCATTCGACTTCGCCGGTTTTAAAGTTGCGGGTGAGATAGACATGCTCCGCATCTTTGCCAAATTGCGGTGCATCACCTTCATCGGCAATGAGACGCGGCACCGCTTTACCATCGGTGGCAACCGCATACACGCCGGGTTCGAGGCCGTGCCACGGCGTGGTCAAGAACCCACCGCGCGACTTCACATACACCACTTGCTTGCCGTCAGGAGAAAAAGTTGGCTGCAGATATTTGCCCGGCGCCGGCGTCAGCACCGTTTCCTTGCCGCTGGCTAAATCCAGCGTGCGTACCGACCCGAGCGACACGTCGTTCCAGGTGGTAAACACCACCCGCTTGCCGTCGCGTGAAAATTTTGGATGGAATTCGAAGTGGTCCTCCTGTTTGGTCAAACGCTGCGGGGTGCCATCTGGCAGCGCCCGCAGGTAGAGCACGCCCAACGCCGAGTAAATTACCTTGTCGCCCTGCGGCGCCACACTCACCCAGCGCAACTGATGCACGTCGAACTGCTCGGGTGCCACCCGGGTTTGGACGCGCAGCGCCGGCCGTATCTCGCGCGAGTCCGTTACGTGGAAAGCGATTTCTGCCGCCGTTTTTGCGAACGGATCGACACGCCAGATTTTGCCCTTGGCCCACAGCACCATTTGCTTGCTATCAGGCAGCCAGCCAAAGCTGGGATAGACACCGTGCACCGCCCAGATTTCCTGCATGTCGCGCTCGAGTTCGCCCCACACGGGCGTCTCTTCGCCCGTCTTCAGGTCCTTCAAAAACAAAGTGCTTTGATTGCGTATCCGCCGCACAAAGGCGAGGTATTTCCCGTCGGGCGACGGCGTCGGTCTTACCGCCCCCCCCGCGCCGCTGACAAACGGCGTGGTTTTCCCGGTTTGCAAATCTTTCCGGAAAATTTGATAAATCTGGCCGTTGGAGTCTTTGTTGTATTCAAAAGTCAGTCCCGGTGTGGTGTCCTGCGAATAATAAACATGGCGGCCATCCGGCGAAAACGCGGGCTCACCAAGATCTTTCTGCCAGTTGGGTTTTTCGTTAAGCGCGACACCTTCGCCGCCGCCAATGTGATACAGCCATATTTCGCCGGAGCCCAGCGAGCGTGTGCCGGTGTAATGCTTGCGTGCGGCAATGTACTGGCCGTTGGGATGCCAGACCGGATTATTCGGCAGACGAAATTTCTCCTTCGACACTTCGTGGGCGTTGCTGCCGTCGACGTTCATGACCCAGATATTGTCGCCGCCACCGGCGTCGGACATATAGGCCAGTCGCTTGCCGTCTGGCGAGAAGCGCGCCTGCATTTCCCATGCGATGCTGTGGGTGAGAGCTTTTGCTTCACCACCTTCGATCGGCAACAGGTACAGGTCGCCCAGCAAATCAAACACGATTTGCTTGCCATCCGGACTCACGTCAACGCTCATCCAGGTGCCGGTGCGGGTATCGAGCGGCACCGTAATGGTTTCTCCCGGCGGCTTGTTGACGTCCCATTTGTTCTTGGTTGCAGCTGCGTCTTTTTCCGGCTCTGCCGCGCTTGCGCACACAGCAGTGACCGCGGCCAGGATTAACATGACGACGGCATGACGGTAACTCTTTTTAGCACCAATATTTTTCAACAGAAACTCTCCAGAATCATCAAAGGATAACGACACAAAACAATGCAAAGCTCTTGACTGCGGATAGTTGCATTTGAACAAGTTGAAGCAGGGGCGTGTCTCCACTATTTTCGCCGCAGGATGCGCCCCGGAAATTGGGTTCAGTCAAGTATCACGGCTCGCTAATAGTCCGCACCCTGAAACGCCTGGTAGCCGCCGCCGTTGCCGGCATTGCCCGACTGAGCCGACTGACGGTAACGCCGCACCGGCGGTGGCGGCAGCATGTTGGAGATTTCGTAATCAAGGTCGACATTGGACGGCGTCAGCCATTTGTACAAATCCTCAAGCAGCGGATCCGATACGCGCACCCGCCATTGGTCGGGCAAGGTGATGGGCACTTCGGCGACCCCGTTGTTATAGCGGATATTGATCACGCAACTATCGGTCTGATTGACCGCCAGATGGGGGCTCAGTATCTGCCGCAATTTACCGCTGTCGGCCTGGCCATTCATCGACAGCGTCATTGATCGGACGTGGCGGCGGGCATCTTCAATACCGAGCATCTCGTCCACGATCACGCGCATCCCGCCAGAAAAATCGTCGATGCTGGCAGTGCCGCGAATGATGAGGGGCTGGTCGTCAACCAGGGTGCCGCGTTTTTTATCGAACACTTCGTTATAGATCACCGCTTCAATGCGTGCAGAGCCATCGTCGAGCGTGATGACGCACATCCGCCCGCGCTTGGCGTTACGTACCCGCTGATCGACCAAAATCCCCGCCATCAATATCGGCTCGTCCTTCGGCTGCACATCGGCCAGCCGGGTTTTGACGAATTGGCGTATTTCGCGTTCATAGCTGGTGAAGGGATGGCCTGACAGATAAAATCCAAGCGCCTGCTTTTCATGCTTGAGCCGTTCACGGTCTCCCCACACCGCCACTTTCACCGGCGTCAACAGTTCGAGGCCGCCTCCGGTGGCGTCGGCAAATAAATTTTCCTGCAGCGCATCGCGATCCGCTTTGTCGGCGAGTTCGATCGCCTGCGGAAGCGAGGCCAGCAGCATCGCGCGATTGGTGTCGATTCCATCGAATGCACCGGCGCGGATAAGTGCTTCCATGGCGCGCCTGTTGACGGTGTGGCGGTCAACCCGCTTGACGAAATCGAGCAGGTCTTTGAACAGGCCTTTGGCCGCGCGCGCGGTGACGATATTTTCAATCGCGCCGTGCCCGGTGCCTTTCACTGCTCCCAGACCGTACTGGATCGTCTTGCGGTCGGTGGCAACAAAACGATAGGCTCCGGTGTTGATGTCGGGTGCCAGCACACTCAGTTTGTTGGCTTTGGTATCGTCGAATAGTTGTTGCACCTTGTCGGTAAAATCCATCACGCACGACAGGTTGGCAGCCATGAAAGCCGCGCCGTGGTTGGCTTTCAGGTAGGCGGTGAGATAACCGAGGTAGGCATACGGCGCGGAATGGGATTTGTTGAATCCATAGCCGGCGAATTTTTCCATCGCGTCGTAGAGCACCTTTGCGTTGGCTGATGTGACGCCGTTTTGCGCTGCACCCTGGCCAAAAATGGCACGATGCTTGGCCATTTCTTCCGCCTTTTTCTTGCCCATGGCGCGGCGCAATAAATCCGCACCGCCCATTGAGTACCCGCCGATTTCGCGCGCGATCTGCATCACCTGTTCCTGGTAGACCATGACGCCGTAGGTCGGCCCGAGAATGGGCTTGAGAATCGCCTCCAGCTTGGCGTCTGGATATTCGACGCGCGCCTTGCCGGTTTTGCGGTCGCAATAGTCCGGTATCGATTCCATCGGACCTGGACGATACAGGGCGTTCAACGCAATCAAATCCTCCAGTCGATCGGGACGGGCGCGGATCAGCATGTCGCGCATGCCTTTGGATTCAAACTGGAAGATCGCAACGGTATTGCCCTTGGTGAAGATCTCGAACGACTTCAGATCGTTGAGCGGAACCTTATTCATATCGAACGCATCGTCACCGGCGCTCGCATTGAGGGCGTGCACATTGCGTTCGGCTTCTTCGAGAATGGTTAATGTGGTGAGGCCGAGGAAGTCGAATTTCACCAGACCCACCGCTTCAACATCATCCTTGTCGTACTGCGATACCACCGAGTCAGACCCGTCCGCAACGTATAGCGGCGTGAAATCCGTGAGTGGCCCAGGCGCAATCAGCACGCCGCCTGCATGCATGCCGACGTTGCGCGCGATGCCTTCGAGTTTCACCGCCAGCGCCAGCAGTTCGTCAACTTCCTCTTCGGCCTTGCGCTTTTCATTGAACTGTGGCTCCAGTTCCATCGCCAGCTTCAGGGTGATGCCCAGTTGATTCGGAATCAGCTTCGCAATCGAATCGACATAGTTGTAGCCCATGCCCAGCACCCGGCCGACATCGCGAATCACCGCCTTGGCCGCCATGGTGCCAAAGGTGACGATTTGCGAAACCGATCCTTCGCCATATTTTTTCTTCACATAATCGATGACGCGGTCGCGTCCTTCCGGACAGAAGTCAATATCGAAGTCGGGCATTGACACGCGATCGGGATTCAGGAATCGCTCGAAAATCAGTTCGTACTGGAGCGGATCAAGATCGGTGATGCCAAGCGCGTACGCCACCAGCGAACCCGCGCCGGAGCCGCGGCCCGGACCTACCGGCACACTGTGCTTTCTGGCCCAGTCGATAAAATCGGCAACGATCAAAAAATATCCCGGAAAGCCCATGTGGACGATGGTTTTGATCTCGTATTCGAGACGCGTCTTGTAACGCGGCCGCTCTGCATCGCGTTTTGCTGCATCGGCATAAAGGGCTGCGAGGCGCTGCTCAAGACCTGCTTTGGCCGCATCGAAAAAATACGCATCGATACTCTCGCCGTTTGGCGTCGGGAAATTCGGCAGCTTCGGTTTTCCCAGCGTGAATTCAAACGAGCAGCGCTTGGCGATTTCAATCGCGTTCTCAATCGCTTCGGGTATATCGGCGAACAACGTGATCATTTCAGCGGCTGATTTGAAATACTGCTCGGCTGAAAATTCGCGCGAACGGCGTTTATCGCCCAGCACCTCGCCGCGCGCGATACACACCCGCGCTTCGTGTGCCTTGAAATCTTCGCTTGCCATAAACTGGATGGGATGGGTGGCGACCACCGGCAGATCGAGCTTTGCCGCAAGTTGCAGCGCGGCGTTGACAACAACGTCGTCGCGTTCGCGATTGACGCGATGCAGTTCAAGATAAAACGTATTGGGGAAGTCACGCGCCCAGGCAACTGCGAGAGCATCGGCGCGCTTGATATTGCCCTGCAAAATAGCCTGGCCAATATCGCCGAACGCCGCGCCAGACAAAGCGATCAGGCCGTCGGTCGCGCCGTTGCCTGCGCCGCTTCCCGACAACCACTGGCGATTGATCTCGGCCCGGCCACGCCACCTGTTTTCGCGAAACGCACGCGTCAGCAGCTGGCAAAGATTAAGGTAGCCGGCCTGGTTGCGACACAGCAGCAACAACCGCGAAGACTGGTCGCGATTTTTTTCGTTTTCAATCCACACATCGCAGCCGATGATCGGCTGCACACCGGCGTCGCAGGCCGCTTTGTAAAATTTTACGGCGCCGAACAAATTACCCAGATCGGTGATCGCCAGTGCCGGAATACCCGATGCAGCTGCCTTGGCTACAGCCTCGTCAATACGCACAATGCCATCGACAATGGAGAATTCGGAGTGCAGGCGGAGATGTACGAAGGGGGTCATTTTGAGGCGGGAAGGAGAGCTTTGATTTTACCACCGGGGTGGGTCGCAACAGGCGATTTCAGTCGGCGAAAAGTTGTAGGCCAGTAAGTTCTTGTCCATTAAGGCGATACGCCTCATCGTCGACGCAGCGTTCAAACGTCGCAGTCAATTCATGCGCATACGTTGTCGCAGAAATTGCGTCAGGTTTTTGCCTGGGATGCCGTTCCCGACTGAACAGCTCGGGACTCACGCAAGTTATTTATTCGCCTTCGTGGGTGATGCTCACTGCTCGATCCAATGTGCTTTCAAGAGC
>JAYVKG010000288.1:0-20772 GCA_043768625.1 Betaproteobacteria bacterium | reverse complement strand
GCCGTCAGCGTCGTCTTGCCGTGGTCAACGTGTCCAATCGTGCCCACGTTCACGTGGGGCTTGGTGCGCTCAAACTTGCCTTTTGCCATTTTCTGTCCTTGCGAATACTAAAAATGAATTTCGAGAATTAAGCTAATCTACAAATTAGTTACAACTGAATCTGGTGCCCTTGACGCGGATTGAACGCGTGGCCTCTCCCTTACCAAGGGAGTGCTCTGCCACTGAGCTACAAGGGCGTGGCAACTACGTATTGACGTGCACCTGTCTTATTACTCGTCAAAACCCAATAAAATCCGACTTACAACGGAGCAATTCAATTCTCCGCAAGAAAATTCTGGAGCGGGTGAACGGGATCGAACCGTCGTCGTAAGCTTGGAAGGCTTCTGCTCTACCATTGAGCTACACCCGCAACGCGCTGACTTCACCTGCCCCGTGAACTAGTGGTGGAGAGGGCTGGATTCGAACCAGCGTACTCGTAAGAGGGCAGATTTACAGTCTGCTGCCATTAACCGCTCGGCCACCTCTCCACGGAACCCAATATTATCCGGGTTTTCCGGCAAAAGGTCAAACGCTTCCACAGAGCTTGGCGACCCTGAGCGCAACGCGGGGTATGGAAAACACGGCTCCTAGCTTCCCCCGGCACCGGGAACGTATACGCGAATAAAGACTGTGAAATATAATGGTCCATGCGAAAATTTCGCGCGGCGTCCGAGCCACGATTATCTCAACCATCGACGAATTCCTCATGCAAAATTCTCCCGGTATCCACCGTCTTCTCCCTCGAGAGTTCAGCCTATTTATAGGAATCGCGTTTTTTGCGTTTACATATTTTCCGGCATTCGCACAGTCAGTGAGCGCAAGCTCACATACAGCAAAAGCGACCGCCAACGTGGCGGTCTCTCCGCCACTCGCCGTTGCAGATTTGCCTTTTGGCCTAGCGGATGGCTTAGTGCGGGCGTTAAGGCAGGGCGGTTTCGTATTGTATTTGCGCCATGGCGCCGTTTTGCCCGGGTCAACCGACCAGATAAAGGCCGGGGAATGGTGGAAAGACTGCGCCAATACTCAACGTATCGGTGCCGAGGTGCAGGGTCAGATGCGGGCCATTGCCGAGGCGCTGTTACGTCAGCGAATCGTGGTTTATGAAGTCTTCAGCAGCGAATTTTGTCGCGCCTTCGACACCGCTGGTCTGCTGGGCGCCACCGCGCCACAACGCGACGCCGCGCTGAACGACATCACGGCGCTCGGTCATTTGCCGGCAACCTCAAGCGTGACGGCGAGTTCGTTGGCCGGCTACGCGGCCGGCATTCAGCAGTTACTTGCCAAACCGATCCCGCCAAAGACCAATCGGCTACTTGTTGGCCATGCCTTACCGCCGACCATCATCCACCCCTCGCTTGCAACACTGTCGGAAGGTGAGACCGCGATTTTTAAAGTAGAGCCTGGTAATCGATTCCACTACATCACCACGCTTTCCCCCGGCCAGTGGCAGTCAATCGGCAAGCAGGCCGTAATCGATTTCGCCTCCTCGATTCCAATACAGGCACCGCAGGTAATCTCCGCCCAACCACTATCAACTATCGCGTTGATCGATTCTACAAAAGAGCTCAAAGGCGCAGCGCTTGTCCAAGCTTTGAAAGGCGGCGGATATAACCTGTACATGCGGCACGCGCTATCGAATGTCGGACAGGATGGCAATCTGATGCAAACGCCACGGTGGTGGGAAAATTGTACAATTCAGCGCAACATCGCCGACAGCGGGCAGGAGCAGGCGCGCAAAGTCGGTGCTGCGATAAAGACGTTGAAAATTCCGATCAGCGAGGTGCTGACGGCGCAGTTTTGCCGCACCCGGGATACCGGCCACGCAATGGGCTTGGGGCCGATCGAGATCACCGAAGATTTGAATCACCAAACCGGTCAACGCTTGGGCTTCGACGTAAACGCAGCCCGTTTCAACCAGCTCGCCAAAGTTCCCGCCAGAGGCACCAATCGGGTACTGGTGTCGCATACCCATGCAAGCACCAAACCGGAAGAGCGCATCATGAGTGCCATGCAGGAGGCAGAAATTGTCGTTTTTCACCCCGATCGCAAAGGCGGCAGCGAGCCGATTGCGCGCATTCCGCTGACCGGGTGGGACATACTCATTACTACAGCGGCAGCGGCAAAACCCTAGCTACCGGCGCGGCCGTCAATCACGACGCGGTAAACGCACTACTTTCACCATCTTGTCCTGGACCTGCATGATTTCAATTACAACATCGGCTATTTTTACGGCCACCCCGGGCTCCGGAATGTCCTCCAATCGCTCGAGTAATAAACCGTTGATGGTCTTGGGCCCGTCCAGCGGAAAATCGTAACCAAGTTTACGATTAAGCACCCGCAAAGGGCATGAGCCTTCGACCATTACACTGCCATCGTCCTGCCGGCGATACAGTCCGGTGTTCATCGGTGACTGGCTGGTGAATTCCCCGACAATTTCTTCGAGGATGTCCTGCAGTGTGACCAAGCCCTTGATTTCGCCGTACTCATCGACCACCAGTGCCATGCGCCGCTGGTTTTCCTGAAACTGCGTCAGTTGCGCAAGCAGCCCCGTGCCTTCCGGCACAAAATAAGGTGCGCGGCTGATGTCTTTCAAGGTGTTGATGGACAACGGCTCCCTGCGCGACGCATTCAGCACTTTACGCATGTGCGCAATGCCAATCACGTTGGAAAGGTCGCCCTCATAAACGATTAGGCGCGTATGGTGTGCGGTAGCAAGGGTGTTGCGAATGTCTTCAATGTCGTCCTGCACATCCACCGCCTCGATCAGCGCACGCGGCGTCATGGTGTCGTCAACCGTCATGTTTTCCAGATCAAACAGATTGGCCATGATGTTCTGATGTTTTTTCGGAATAAACTGCCCGCCTTCGAGCACCAGCGTGCGCATTTCTTCCATCGAAAGCTGGTGCGCGCCTTCGGCCACCGGTTTGATTCCCAGCACCTTCAGGATGACCCTCACCATCGCGTTAATGATCCACATCACGATTTTCGTGAGGATGAAGTTCACCAAAGGATAAAGTACGTAACTCGCTACCAGCGCGATGCGTTCGGCAAAACGCGCACCAAACACCTTCGGCAATATTTCAGCAAAAATCAGAATGCATAAAGACGCGAGGGTCGTCGCAATCGCCAGCACATACTCGCCCTCGCCAAACGACCGACGACATATTTCCAAAACCAGTACCGTGGTGGCCGCGTTGATGGCGGTGTTGCCGGCGAGAATGAATGCCAGCAGTTCTTCGGGTTTCGCCAGCAAAGCGCCCGCCAGCCGCGCGCCGCGTGAGCCTTGCTTGATTAAGTGTCGCAACCGATAGCGGTTCAGCGCCATCATGCAAGTTTCGGACATGGAAAAAAACCCCGACCCCAACAGCATGGCGGCCAGCGCCATGAACAGCCAGCGAATCGGAATTTCGTCGGTCATCAACCAATCACCGTAATAGGCAGCGCGACAAACGCAAGCAGTGGTGTGCCTCCCAGGGACTTTTTGCTCCAAACACCGCGTCAATAGGCCATCTCACTTTTAGAAATTGCCGCGTAACGGCAATCTTTACGTCGCTGGTGACGGTCACAGGGCTATTTCGTCCTGCGTTTGACGTAGCCATTAAAGGCGGCGCCGGCCGGTGCCGACAATGCAGGATTATCTCTGTGGCGGTTACATTTCCGTTCCAGTTCATACGCGCTGCAAAATAATCTCAATCACAAACTTGCTGCCAACATACGACAGCAGCAGCAACGCAAAACCGATCAAAGTCCAGCGCACGGCGAGTCTGCCGCGCCAACCAAACTTAAAGCGCCCAAACAACAAACCACCAAAAATCATCCAGGAGAACGCGGCGAAAACGGTTTTGTAAGTAACTTGAAACGGTTTGCCAAACAGATTCTCGGAAAAAAAAATGCCTGTCACCAAAGTGGCGGTGAGCAGCATGAACGCAACGCCCAGCAATTGAAAGAGCAGCTTTTCCAACCGCAGCAAAGGTGGCAAGCCTTGTAGGAGCGGCGGCACACTGCCTTCGTGCAGATGTCTTTCCAGAAACAGCATCAGCAGCGCATGCAGGGTGGCCACGGTATATAGCGCATAGGCCAGAATCGCCACCACAAAATGCAGCTTAAAAGCAAAGCCTGCATAGTGAACGATGTGCTGCGCAGGCAACAGCACCGGTAGCATAGCCGACAGAGCCGCAATCGGCGCCAGATACAGCGCGACAATTCTCAACAACTGATTATCAAAGCCGATCAGCGTGTAGGCCAACATCACCAGCCAGATGATGAGCGATACCGCGTGCGAAAAGCCGATATTAAGGCCTTCGCCGCCAAACAGCGCATAGCTTAAAGCAGCGCCGTGGCATAGCAGCGCGACCAATAATACCGCGCGCATCTTTGCAATCCTGCCTGCAGGCAGGGCGTCTGCGTTCGGGTTGGCCACAGATGTCGCTGGCAACCACGCTGTCAGGGCGGTCAATCCATATAAAACGGCAGTGGTAAAATTAAGATCAAAACTTGGCATCAGCGGCTGGGAAATTCAGCTATTTACGTGGGTGATTTCAGCAGCGAAGTTTACACCATCCCAATTTGACTACTTCTCGCCGCGCAGCTCCACCTTCGGCGCGGACGCGATATTTAACGCTGGAAGCTCATGCTCGATAATCTAACCAATCGCTTTGCCGGCATCGTCAAAACGCTGCGCGGACAGTCACGTTTCACCGAAGAAAACATCGCAGACGCGTTGCGCGATGTGCGCATGGCGCTGCTTGAGGCCGACGTCGGTTTGCCTGTGGTGAAAGATTTCATTGCGCGCGTCAAAGAAAAAGCGCTGGGAACTGACGTGATGCAAAGCCTCACTCCCGGACAAGCGTTCGTCGGCATTGTGCATAGCGAACTGACCGTGCTCATGTCGGGGGACAAAGCCGAAGCCACGGCACGGATGCCAACGTTGAACGTGTTACCGCTAAATTTTGCGACGACGCCCCCGGCAATCATTTTGATGGCAGGGTTGCAAGGGGCGGGCAAAACCACCAGCGCAGGCAAACTTGCGAAATTGTTAAAAGAGCAGCACAAGAAAAAAGTGTTGCTGGTCAGCGTCGACGTGTACCGCCCTGCTGCAATCGAGCAACTGAAAACGCTCGCCGCGCAAGTGGGTGTGGAATTTTTTCCGAGTAATGCCGCCGACAAACCTGTCGATATTGCGGTTGCGGCAAAGCAATGGGCGAAAACGCATTTTCACGATGTGATGATCATCGACACGGCTGGACGACTGGCCATCGACGAAGTGATGATGGCGGAGATCAAAGCGATCCATGCCGCGGTTAAGCCCATTGAAACGCTGTTCACGGTTGACGCGATGCAAGGTCAAGATGCCGTAAACGTCGCCAAGGCATTTTCTGATGCGCTTCCGCTGACCGGCGTGGTGCTAACCAAGCTCGATGGTGATTCGCGTGGCGGAGCAGCGCTGTCGGTACGCCACATCACCGGCCAGGCAATCAAGTTTGCCGGTGTATCTGAAAAAATGGATGGCCTGGAAGTGTTCCATGCCGAGCGCATGGCCTCGCGCATCCTTGGCATGGGCGATGTGCTGTCGCTGATCGAGGACGTACAGAAAAACGTCGATGTCGCTGAAGCAAAAAAACTCGCCGAGAAATTCAAATCGGGAAAAGGCTTTGATTTCAACGATTTTAAAACGCAGCTGCAGCAGATGCGCAAAATGGGCGGCATGTCGGCGTTGATGGATAAGCTCCCTGCTCAGCTTTCGCAGGCCGCGCAAGGCTCTCCTGACCTACAGGAAAAACAAATGCGCCGTACCGAGGGCATCATCAATTCGATGACGCCGCTGGAGCGCCGTAAACCGGATTTGCTGAAAGCCACGCGCAAACGCCGCATTGCCGCCGGTGCTGGCGTGAGCGTGCAGGAAGTAAATCGCCTGATCACACAGTTTGAGCAGATGCAGAAAATGATGAAAATGATGAAAGGCAGTGGCGGCATGGCAAAGATGATGCGCGGGATGAAAGGCATGATGCCGGGTATGCGGTAAGAATCATGAGTCGCATGCTAGGCGAATGTGAATTCCTGATCGAGAATGATTTCGCTCAGATCGAAATGCTGGACGCGCAAATCGGCGCGTGGGAATTTGTCGATCGCGACGCGGCATTGAAGCGTGCCAGGCAACTCGATCAAGCCACAAGGCGGGGGCCGCTTTACGGCATGTCGGTCGGCATCAAGGACATCATTGACGTAGCGGGTATGCCGACCGCCTGCGGCACACCGATTTACGCAGGAAATATTGCAAAAACTGATGCTGCCTGTGTCGCGCTGGCCATATCAGCGGGTGCCTTGATCATCGGCAAAACCGCAACCACGGAATTGGCGGCGACGTACCCTGCAAAGACTTGCAACCCGCAAAATCTAGCGCATACGCCGGGCGGATCTTCGTCCGGCTCGGCGGCGGCGGTGGCGGGGGGCATGGTGCGGATTGCGATAGGCACACAGACCGCAGGTTCGGTTATCAGGCCCGCGGCGTTTTGCGGAGTAGTAGGATTTAAGCCGACATTCGGTCTGGTACCTCGCGCTGGTGTCAAAGTACAATCAGAAAGCCTCGACACAGTGGGCGTGTTCGCAAGATCCGTCGACGATGCCGCACTCTGGCATGCGGCAATGACAGGGGCCGCAGTGATGACTCCACCAGGCATCGGTAAAGGCCCGCTGCGCATATGGGTGGTCTCCAACTTGATGAACCACGCCGACGTAGACATGGCCGTTGCTGTGGCAGAGGCGACGGAAACCCTTGCCAGGGCCGGGTTTCATATACGCGAGACGCGTTTACCCATATCGCTGGACGATGCGCAGGTTGACCAACGGACAATCCAGTTGGCCGAGATGGCGCGCAGCTATGCGATCGAACATCGGCAGCACCGACATCTATTGAGTGCAGAGCTTGCCGCAATTCTGGATGAAGGTGCAGCCGTGACTGTGGAGAATTATCACGCTGCGATCGCGCGTACCGAAGCGGCCCGCAGGCAAGCTGCACGATTGTTTGCCAACTGCGACGCATGGCTGTCACCGGCGGCGACTGGTGCTGCACCCAAAGGGCTGGCCTTCACCGGCGATCCAATTTTCAATCGCCTCGCCAGTACGCTGCACTTGCCCGCTATTAACCTTCCTGTCTACCGCAACAAAAAACGCTTGCCGCTTGGATTGCAGTTGGTCGGTGCGCGCATGCAAGACGAGAAGCTTTTAAGCGTGGCTAAACGCGTTATAGCCATATTGCGGAACAACACGCATTAATGTTCGCGCTGCTCCAATACAAATCCCGCTGCAGAATCACGTCCCAACACGTTGACTAAATACGGCATCACCTCCTGCAACGTTTTATGCAGCGTCCATGGCGGATTGAGAATGAAAAGCCCACTACCGCGCATTCCAAAGCCGTCTGCCGCAGGCGAACAAACGGAAAGAGAAACGTGCAACCAGTTTTTTGCCGGGAGGTTTTTCAATGCGGCAGGCAAACGTTGACTATCAGCGCGGACAAGCTGCGGATACCAAACCATATAGGTACCGGTGGCGAAACGGACCAGGGCATCTCGCAGCGCGATTACTACAGCAGCGTAGTCTGACTTATCCTCAAAGGACGGATCAATCAGCACCAAGCCGCGACGCGGCAGCGGCGGCAACACCGCTTTAAGCCCCGCGTATCCGTCTGTACCAGCAACAATGGCGCGGCGCGCACGGGTCAAGCCCAGGGCGCGAAAGTTGTTCCGCAATAACGTAATGTCGGTACCGTGTAGTTCGAACAGCCTCAAACGGTCTTGCGGCCGCAGGAACCGCTGCGCAATCCACGGCGAGCCGGGATACTTGCGCAATTCCCCGTCTGGATTGAGTTCGCGCACATAATTTACGTATTCCTCCAGAGTCGTCGGCAGGTCCATGCGGCTCCAAAGCCGACCGATGCCGTCATGATGCTCGCCGAGTTTCACAGCATGCCCGCTATCGAGCGCGTACACCCCCGCACCGGCATGGGTGTCGACATAGCAAAGCGGCGTCTCCTTCTGGCCAAGGTGGCGAATCAACTCGACCAGCAGAAAATGTTTCATTACATCCGCGTGATTGCCTGCATGGAAGGCGTGTCGATAGCTAAACATGTTTTCCGACGATGAGGGCCAATCCCAAGACGTTCAGGCTAACAGGAGTTTTGCCCTGAATAAAATCTGTCTCGTTGAAATTCAAATCGGATACGCAGTCGGGCGCGAAATTATGTTGACAATTTCGAAAATTTCGATGTGCTGGTGCATAACCGGCGACCGCGTTGGGCGAGGTTTTTTGCAGCGTCAGGACCTGATGCGCTTCGCCAATTCCAACCATATCCACCTGCGGTCCGCACTGGCGATTAATCCACATTACCTCGCGGCGACTGTCCCGTCTCCACCTTCGCCTGTAAAGCGCTGGTGGGCGTGCGGCAAAGAAACGTCGAGAATTTTCGCGATCGCGGCTTCAGACCGGAATGCCAGCTCGCGTCGTGTGAGGCCGGTCGCCTCAATTTGGGGCGCAAAAGTAATCACTGCAATCATCGACTTTTCAGCAATCATCGTTGCCACGGATTCGGCAAAACTTAATTCACCGATAAATGCAGCCGCGTCGCAACGTTCACCATCGCTTGTGCGATAGCTAATTGCGGCAGGTGCGATGGTCGCGGCGTTCACCACAGCCGGTTCAAAAAGGGAGGTGTGGAATTTGAGCAATTTATCGCCCGCAGTTGTCGTTCCTTCAGGAAAAAACCCAATGGTGGCACCTTCGGCCAGCACATTGTGCATGGTATCGTTGATCCTAACGGTGTCATGGCGGCGTGCGCGCTGAATGAATATGGTACCCGACTTGTCGCAAAGCCATCCCGCAATCGGCCAGTCGCGAATCTCTGCTTTGGCGATGAATCGCGCTGGCTGCGTCGCGTTAATCACGAAAATATCCAGCCAAGAAATATGATTGGCGGCGACGATCAAGTTGCGCACAGCAGGAGTTGGTCGTGCACCGTGTATCGACAATGAAACATTGAGAATTCGCAATAATTTTCTCGCCCACCAACCGGTAATGTTCTCGCGACCCTTCACCGAGATTCGCGGAAATATCATGCCGACAAGCATCAGCGCCACACCAATATGTGTCAAAAGCCTGAGCCAGCGAACGACGCGTACCAGCCGATGGGACTGCGTGCGCGGTGGTACGGTAATTTTCGGGGGCGACTTTTGCATGCGCCGATACTACTGCATGTTAACCAAGGCGCGGCGTAGCCAAAGAAAGGGGGGCACAAAGCCCCCTTTCATAAGCGCTTCAACAGCAGCAATTCTTAGAGACGAGTGACGCGGGTGGTGCCTTGCCCGGCCAAAATGCGGACCCGATCACCGACGCGAAATTCCTCATCTTTTTCCTGTGTAATCGCAATGAGCTTGCCACCTTCCAGCCGAATGGTGACTTCGACCCCCCGTCGATCATTACTATTTTTTTCCACTGCATTGCCAATAAGGCCGCCGACCACAGCACCGGCAATCGCGCCAACTGCGTTCGCCCTCGAACCGCCACCCACGGTCGAACCCGCGACGCCACCAAGTGCAGCGCCGGCCAGGGTGCCGGTTCCCGTATCCCGGGCATCGATCACCACATCGCGCACGGCCTCGACCGTGCCAAGACGCACCGATTGTTCGCCACGTACCTGGCCGCGGGTATAGTTGCCACCCCCCAAACCGGGTTGCGCGCATCCGGCCAGCAAAACTGCCGTCGCCACCGAACCAAAGGCCATTGAAAATTTCACGTTCATGTTGCTCCTCATCCGAAAAGGGGTTCGTCAAATGCCGCCGCAAAACGCCTCTCGATGTCCGCGCGTGTCGGCTGATGGCCCTGCGGGCCGCGATGCTCAATTTTGATGCTGCCCATCGTATTGGCGAGTCGGCCGGTTTTTTCCCAATCCCAGCCGCGCTCGATACCATACAACAAACCCGCACGATACGCGTCACCGCATCCAGTTGGATCGACCCTTCGCTCCTCCCTAACGGGTGGAACGCGAATCTGTTGACCGTCGGCATAAATCACCGAGCCTTCCGCACCTTTGGTCACAAAAAATGCCCTGACACGCTCGGTAAGTTTCGCAATGGGTTCACCAATGCGTTCTTCCAGCACCCGCGCTTCGTAATCGTTAACCGCCACGTAATCAGCAAGTTCGATGAAATGCCTCAATTCATAGCCTTTGAACACCGACATCGCTTGTCCCGGATCAAAAATGAACGGAATTTTGGCGTCGTGAAACTGTTCTGCATGCTGCAGCATGCCATCGCGCGAGTCGGGAGCCAGAATTCCTAAAGCAACTTGCTCGGCGTCACTTACCTTATTCACATACGAAGAAGACATGGCGCCAGGATGGAAAGCGGTAATCTGGTTGGCGTCGAGATCGGTGGTGATGAATGCCTGCGGTACGAACGTTCCCGGCACTTCGCGAATATGGGTGCGTGAAATTTTCAATGCATCAAGCCGCTCTCGATAAGGTCCGAAATCATCTCCCACTGTCGCCATCACCAGTGGGTCGCCACCGAGAAGCTTCAGGTTGTAGGCGATGTTGCCTGCCGTCCCGCCAAATTCGCGGCGCATATCCGGAACCAGGAATGCCACATTCAGAATATGTATTTGATCTGGCAATATATGCTCACCAAATTTGCCATGAAATACCATGATAGTGTCGTAGGCAACTGAACCACAGATTAAGACGGGCATGCGAAAGTGTCCATAAGAAAAAGCGGATTATACCGGTGCTGCGCCGTAACCGGTCCTAAGACAGGGCTCGCGCTCACAGCGGAACGGCCAACTTAAGTAAACAAGCGACCGGGCGTTTCCTTTGACGTGCTGGACGACACACCACGTACCTTCAGGGATAAAAAACAACCAAGCCGTAGCCCGAAGCTAACGGCTTGTTGGATAGCTCAAGGTTGAGATTGACATATAATTCTATGTTTGGTGCCAACCCCTCGTCTTTGCTGACGGCGCGGCCCAGGTAATCACTCGGATTCAGGATGCGGCTGACCACGACCTGATTACCGTTGTCGGTGAGCCGTAGTTCCATCGACGGCAGATCTTGTTTGGATTTTCCATGATTGACGAGGATGGCGGTAAGCAGGATGCGCCCGGGTTTGCCGGGTGCCTCAATCAGTTCCGACGCTTCAATCTTGAGTGCTGATTCATCTCGACCCCATGACAGAGAACAACCGGCAAATTCACATGCTCGACTGAAGGCAGGGCGTATCTGGGGAAAAGTGGAAACAAGCGTGGTCCGAAACGCGTAAGCGGCCTGTACAGCCAAGCCTGCCATTAATACGAAAACGCCGACACGCCACCCACGAAAGCTTTTAGCCGGCGCTTGGCGGTAGGTTGCTGGCGCGACCAGCAATGGATTTTCTTCACCTGCAAAGTCGACGGCCAGTTCGAGCGGCAAGACCGCAACGGCCTGGCGTTCGATTGCTCCGACCTGCTGGATACTGTCCTCATCGATCCGGACCGCGGCAACGGAAGTTTCGAGCGTAGTTTCTGGTACTGACGACAAGCCTGACGGCGGTGGTGGCGACTTCAACGCCGAAAACGCGTCGGGCAAGGGCAGTGGTTCTTCGCGCAGAAACAACGGGTCGGTGACTGGTTCGGGCGCAAAGAATGTTGCCAGCGCATCTTGCCCGGGCGCGCCTAATACGGGTTCTACCGCTGCTTCTTGCACCTGTGCAACTTGTGCCTCGATGGGTTCTTCCGCCCGAGTCAGAGATTGAAAGGCGTTGAATACCTGACGGCAGCGACCACACATGACGCGGCCTTGTCGGACATTCAATTGTTCCGGTTGAACCTTGAATTGTGCCGAACAGTTGGGACAGATCGTAAGCAGCATAACGGCAAAGTATAGCCCAGCGATTTAGCAACTCACGCGGCGTTGCGGCGTCCCGCAATGCAAGCCCAGCCTTCTTCGCTTTTCCATACCGACAGATTGAACCATTCGCGGTAAATGTCGATGATCTCGTCGGCCTGCAGGTCGAGAATACCGGCGAGAACCAGCGTGCCCCCGGGATTCGTGTGCGCCGCAAGGAGCGGGGCCAATACCCGCAAGGGATTGGCAAGAATATTGGCGACCAATATGTCGACGACGACATCGAGCGCCGACTCCACGCCGGCAAACTGAACGCTGACACCATTTTGTAAGGCGTTATATCGCGCTGCTTCCAGCGCAATGTTGTCAATGTCCACTCCATATGCGGTCGCCGCACCAAGTTTCATGGCAGCAATGGCGAGAATTCCGGAGCCGGTACCGTAATCGAGAATCGTGGGCCGCCGCTCAAGCTGACAACAGTCGTGTAGATGTGCCTCCAGCCATTTAAGGCAAAGCCGCGTTGTCGGGTGGCTGCCGGTGCCAAACGCTGCTCCGGGATCGAGCGAAATGTTGATTGCGTCGTCGAACGGCGCTTGATGCCACGTCGGCACGATCCACACCTGGTCTGAAATCCTGATGGGCTGAAACTGCTCGCGATTTTTTTGAATCCAGTCTTCGTCCTCAACGACAGTGAGGTCGACCTTGGGTGGGCTGATGCCAAACGCCTTCACAACGGACTGAAAGACGCTTCGCACATCTACCTCAGGTGAAAAAAGTGCGGTCAATCGGCAGTCATTCCACAGCACGCTTTCCGCACCGGGTTCTCCGTATATAGGCTGCTCGTCACTGGTTCCTTCGAGAGCGTCATCGACGCTGACCGAGATGGCTCCGTATTCCATGAGCGCATCGCCAAACGCGTCGGCATGTTGCCGAAGTAGACGAAAAGAAATTGATTGCCAGGACATCTTTCACCGTCCAACGAATGCGCCTAATTTGCTTCGCCGGCAATTTTTTTCAGCTTTGCCATACGCGCTTCAAGAAAGTGGATCGACGTACCGCCCTGGATAAACGCGGCGTCATTCATTAATTCCTGATGAAGCGCCAGATTGGTCTGGATTCCTTCGACCACCATTTCCGACAATGCCGTTCTCATGCGCGCAATGGCCTGTTCGCGATTGTCACCGTGCGCAATCAATTTTGCGATCAGCGAATCGTAATACGGCGGAACAAAGTAATCTGCGTACACGTGCGAGTCCATGCGGATGCCCGGTCCGCCCGGCACATGAAAGCGGGTAATTCGTCCGGGTGAAGGAACAAATGAAACCGGATTTTCGGCATTGATGCGGCACTCGATGGCGTGACCACGCAATTCAATGTCTTTTTGTCGATAGCGCAGCTTGTGGCCAGCAGCGATGCGGATTTGCTCCTGGACAATATCGACGCCGGTGATCATCTCCGTAACCGGATGCTCAACCTGTACGCGGGTGTTCATTTCTATAAAGAAAAACTCGTCCTTTTCATATAAAAATTCAAAAGTGCCCGCGCCGCGATAACCCATCTTTATACAGGCTTCGGCACAACGCTCACCGATCCGGTCGCGTAAGCGCGGTTTCAGGTCTGGTGCGGGTGCTTCCTCGATAATTTTCTGATGGCGGCGCTGCATGGAGCAATCGCGCTCCCACAAAAAAATCGCGTTTTTGTGTTCGTCGGCTAATATCTGTATCTCAATATGACGCGGGTTTTCAAGAAATTTTTCGAGATACACCATTGGATTGTTGAACGCCGCCTGCGCTTCAGCCTTGGTTAGCTGCACCGCGTTTACCAAGGCGGCCTCAGTGTGCACCACGCGCATACCGCGCCCGCCGCCGCCACCGGCCGCCTTGATGATGACCGGGTAACCAACGGCAGCCGCAATTTTCCTGATTTCCTTTGCGTCATCCGGCAGGGCTCCTTCGGATCCCGGCACGCAGGGCACGCCAACTTTTCGCATGGCCGCTTTGGCGGCCACCTTGTCACCCATGGTACGAATATTTTCCGGCTTCGGCCCGATAAAGACAAAACCGGAATTTTCGACCCGGTCTGCAAAATCCGCGTTCTCGGATAGAAATCCATAACCCGGATGAATTGCCTGCGCATCCGTGACTTCTGCCGCGCTGATGATGGCCGGGATGTTTAAGTAACTATCTTTCGACGGTGCGGCTCCAATGCAAACCGACTCATCGGCCAACATAACGTACTTTGCGTCGGCATCTGCCTCCGAATGCACGCATACCGTTTTGATCCCGAGTTCCCGGCAGGCGCGCTGAATGCGCAGAGCGATCTCGCCTCGATTGGCAATCAAAATTTTTTCAAACATCGCCCCTGCTCGGGGGCCTGATCCGAATACTGCCATCTGCGTCGCTGGCCTTACTCAATGATGAAGAGTGGTTGACCGTATTCCACCGGCTGACCATTCTCCACCAGGATTGCTTTAATTACCCCCGCCGCATCAGACTCGATCTCGTTCAACAGTTTCATTGCTTCAATAATACATAGGGTCTGACCCTTGGTGACCGTCTGCCCAAGCTCGGCAAACGAGGGCGTTCCGGGTGATGGACAGCGATAAAACGTACCGACCATGGGTGACTTTAGGGTGTGTCCGCTAGGCGCCGTTGGCCCGGGCTTCGGGGCCGGGTGGGTATCCGCCGAATCGGTTGGCAATACAAATTGCGACGTGGACATAGCCGCTTGTGGGTAATTAACCTGCGCGCCATGGCGACTGATGCGTACTTTTTCTTCGCCTTCCGTGATTTCAAGTTCCGCGATTCCCGATTGCTGTACCAAGTCGATCAGCGTCTTGATTTTTCTTAGATCCATCGTTTCCTCCTCTTGTTTCTGCGGCATTCCAGCGCTTTGCCGCGATTTCGGCGGTGCGGCACAAAAAACTGCGGTGGCCAGATTTACTGAGCGCTGCTGGCAACGTTGCCGATACGCCTGATAGCCGCGTCGAGCGCAAATTCGTAGCCCTCCGGTCCAAATCCGGTCACCACGCCCACGGCCAAATCCGACAAATAGGAGTGTTTGCGAAATTCCTCCCGCGCATGGATGTTTGATAAGTGCACTTCAATAAAAGGAATGGCGACCGCGGCGAGAGCATCGCGCAATGCGATACTGGTGTGGGTGTAAGCGCCAGGGTTAACGACGATAACACCTACCCCTTCGGTTTTTGCTGAATGTATGCGATCGATCAGCGCACCTTCGCCATTGCTCTGGAAACATGACAAACCCATCTTGGCTTGCTTGGCTCTTTTTTGCAACCGCACCTCTATCTCTGCTAGCGTGGTACTACCGTAGACGGAGGGCTCGCGCGTGCCTAGCAAATTCAGATTTGGCCCGTTCAGCAATAAAATCTTAAACATAACGATCATTTTGCCTTAGGTTGCCAGAAATTGTCTAGTTTTTCGCAGACAATGGACGTTGGATCAACTTAAAACCTGAATCCATTTTTGCATTTTTACCTGCTGAAGATCACGCGTAATAACACTGCACGTCGCGTAGCTAAAATCAACATTACCGACAAACATCAAATTTCAAATGATAATCATAATAAAATTTAACGACATTAAAGCGGTTTTGTTGAATTTTGAATGATGATACTACCAAGTTCAGCTTCTGATATGGGGCCCAGCTTGTTATAAATTAACTCGCCTCCGGGCAGAAACACGACTGTGTGCGGCAACAGTCCAAAACGATTCCCCAATCGCCTGGAAAATTCAATGGCACCGGTTTCGTCGATGAGTAACGGATAGCTTATGCCGACTTTTTTATTGAAATTAGCAACATTTGCCGCAGAATCAGCGGCAATACCTACAATTTGTAACCCGACCGGGCTAAATTTGGTCTGCAATTTTGAAAGAACTGGTATTTCGTCTTTGCAGGGGCCACACCAGGTTGCCCAGAAATTTACCACGAGGAGCTTCCGCTCCCACCTGCCAAGCGTTTGATTGTTCCCTTGCAGGTCCACAAATTTGGCGCTGTACAGCGCGCCCGGAGTTGCAGCGATTTCGCCACCGCTAACGGCCGACCTATCAGTCGTTGGCAATGCATCGGAACCGGCGCGGCCTAGCCACAGCGCGACCACTGCTAGCAAGATGAGCAGGCAAACAGCGGCAGTGACGAGGCGCCTGGGCACGTTGGACAACTCCTGGGTGGCGGCAGGATCCCTGCCGATAGCTACTTAAATTTCTTTAATGAGTCGACCAGCGACGGGAGGATATTGCCCTGCGATGAATTCACGCCTCCCGCTAAACTTTTTGCGTTCGCGGCAACATCCGGCAGCACCATATCAAAGCTGTTTGGCATCAGAGTGACACTCTGGTGCAGAGGGGGAAAGCAGACGCCCGCATCAGCGCAACCTTGTGACGTCACTTTTATCCGCAACGGTGCAGCATAGGGCTGTGCATAACCACCGCCGATGCTAGTGACTGATAACAGTATGCGCACACTATTTCTATATATTTCAACGGCACCAAAGGTTGCGTCCTGCTTCATTTTTCCTTTTGAAAGTATAGCCTTGCCCAATTTGGCAGATGTGTCCGGCTCAACGGCAAACTTAAATTTGCCGCGGTACATGTAATAGCCTTCGGCGATTTTGAATTGCAACTCTACGTTCTTAATGGAAGTGCGACGCGCGGAAAGTTGAAATGCGCGCTGCGGGTCCAGCAAGTCCGGCTCAACATTAGTTGCGAAAGCCTGGGCAGGTACCCCGTTCGCGGCTAAAACTCCGTGAAGCGGCACTCCGCCGAACAAGATCCCTAGGCAGAATCCGCCTGTCCATCGCCATATCCTCGCCCGGTTAACTGATTTCAAAAAAATCCAATCAAAAAAACTAAGCTATTACCGACCACCAATGTTGAAGCGTGAAGCTCTTCTGCAATAATCCTGCAAGCTCAAGAAAGATCCCACGCGGCCGTAATGACCTTTACTTCGGCAAATTGGTCGGGTACTGTATTAATTAAGATATTCGTCCCAATTGTGAACTGTTAGTGTTACGCAAATAAAGACGGCACGCTTTGTATTACCGGCAAAAAAGGAACACGTAATGCGACTGTTGATTCTAGGTATTTTAATGGGTTTTCCATTATTGGAAGGTGCCGTGTTGTACCGGCTCGGCCAGGGTCACGGCGGCTGGGTAATGGCGTGGGTAGTGTTCGCAGCCATTGCAGGCATCGTCCTGATCAAGCAGGCGCGTTTTTCTTTGGTCACCCGTTTGGCGAGCGACTTGGCGCGGGGCCAGTTTTCACTCGCCGCCATTATTGACAGTTCGCGCACCGTCCTCGCAGGCTTGTTGTTGATTTTTCCGGGCATCTTATCCGACGTGATGGCGCTGGCTTTATTGCTTTTACCGATTCGCGAGCCTGCCTATCAGTATGCCCCTGCAGGTGCCGCCCGACCAGCAATGGTCAAGAGCGAAACCGACCGTGATCGCGGGGGCGTCATCGAAGGCGAATTTCATCGCGATCGTTAAGTTTAGGACGCTGGCGCTCTACGTTGCAGCTTAGACAGCATGCTTGCCAACGTCGGGTAGGCAAGATGCAGTTTCAATTCCCGCTTCGCCCGAGCATTGCGGATACGTCGGGATTCGCGCATGAAACTCATTAGCATCGGCGCGATTCGGCCTGCCATTTCCTCGCGACGAATGCGAGGCGGGCGTTTTATCCCAAACGCATCTGCTACTTTGTCCAAGTAGTCACCCATCCTCAGCTCACTGTCGTCCACCACATTGAAAACACGATAGCGTTTAGGCCAACGCAGCCGCATCGCGCTGAGCACCGCGGCGGCGAGATCGTCTGCGTGGATGTGATTGGTAAACACGTCCTGCGTGGCAATCAGCACGGGTGTTTGGCGCGTCAACCGGCCAACCGGCAAACGATCCTGGGCATAAATGCCCGGCGCACGCAAAATGGTGATTGAAACGTCGTGCAATCTGCCCCATTTTCTTAATCGGCGCTCGGCGTCCACCCGTCTTTTCGCGCGCGCAGATTCCGGCCTGAGCGGCCGCGTCTCGTCGATCCATTCACCATGACAATCTCCGTAAACACCGGTGGTACTGATGTAGACAATTCGCCGTGGTAGCATCTTTTTCTTTAGTGCATCAGATCGCGGCGTACCGCTTAAAGCCGTCAGCAAGTGTTGGGTGTGCTTGTCGATTGCGCCGAGACCCGGCGGAGGCGCGAAATGCAAAATAGTATCTGCAAGTCCGCGGAATTTTTGCAGCGAGCGAAGATTATTCAGATCACCACGAAAAAGTTGAACAGCCGAGGATTTTGCGATGACCGAACGGTGCGACTTGCCATAGGACTTTCGAACCAGCGCCATGACCTGATAACGGCGGACCTGGTGAAGCCTACGGGCAACGCGTACGCCGATATCGCCGAAGCCGGCGATGAGAATTTTTTGCGCTTTTTTCATTTCAACACTTCAGTATAAAGAACCTAAATCCAGAATGACGACCAGTTACCAAATTACCCTGACGCCCTCCGGCCACACTTTTGAGGTGGCCGCTGATGAAACCGTGCTTGAAGGTGCCCTCCGCCAAGGCATCGGGTTGCCATACGGCTGCCGTAACGGCGCATGTGGATCATGTAAAGGCACCATCGTATCGGGCGAATTTGACTACGGCACCTATCAGGAACGCACCCTCAGTGGTGAAGAAATAGCTCAGGGAAAAGCCTTGTTTTGTGTCGGCAAGCCGCGCTCGGATATGACGCTCAACGTTAAAGAAATCGGCGGGGCCAGTGACATTCGAATACGCACGCTGCCTTGTCGTGTGGAAAAAAAGCAGTTGGCCGCGCCCGATGTGGCCATTCTCTCGCTGAAACTGCCAGCGCAGGAGCGTTTGCAGTTTATGGCAGGCCAGTACCTCGATATTTTGTTGAAAGACGGCAAACGGCGCAGCTTCTCGATGGCCAATGCGCCGCATCACGACCAGTTTGTGGAGCTACATATCCGCCTGATTCCGAATGGGCAGTTTTCAGGTTATGTATTCAACGAAATGCGCGACCGCGCCATATTGCGCTTCGAAGGCCCGCTTGGCACATTTTTTTTGCGCGAAGATTCGGACAAGCCGATTATTTTTATGGCCGGCGGTACTGGTTTTGCGCCGATCAAGGCAGTCATCGAGCACGCGCTATACACACACATCGACCGCGAAATGGTGCTTTACTGGGGCTGCCGTTCGCTGCAGGATATTTACCTGCGCGAGTTGCCCACCCAATGGCAACTTGAACATCCCAATTTCACGTTCATTCCGGTTCTCTCCGACCCCAAAGCCGAGGATAATTGGCTGGGACGCACCGGCTTTGTACACCAGGCGATTATCGATGATTTCAATTCTCTAAGCGGTTACCAGGTTTACGCGTGTGGTGCGCCAGTCATGATCGAGCTGGGACAAAAGGCTTTTGCCAAAAAAGGCTTGCCGGAAGATGCATTTTTCGCAGACTCATTTACGTATGCGACGCCGGAAATTATCACTACTTAAATCACTTCAATACTTAGGAGAACTGGCATGATCAAAGTCGGAGACACATTACCCAACGCTACCTTGAGCGAATTCATTGCGGTTGAAACTGCAGGCTGTACGGTCGGGCCGAATAGTTTCAACGTTAGCGATCTGGTCAAAGGAAAAAAGATTGCCGTGTTCGGACTGCCCGGCGCGTTCACCCCGACCTGCTCCGCGCAACATGTGCCGGGCTATCTCAACCACTACGACGCACTGAAAGCAAAAGGCGTGGATGAAATCTGGTGCGTGGCGGTGAATGACGCGTTCGTGATGGGTGCCTGGGCCAAAGAGCTGCATACCAATACCAAAGTGCGCATGTTCGGTGACGGCTCCGCCGCTTGGACCAAAGCGCTCGGACTGGAACTCGACCTGACGGCCAGAGGCATGGGCATACGCCTGCAACGTTTTTCGATGCTGGTGGTGAACGGCGTGGTGAAGACGCTTAATATCGAAGCACCGGGCAAATTTGAAGTGTCGAATGCAGAAACGATGTTGAAGCAAGCCTAGGTCAGCGGTAATTTCTGCAAACGGAAATCCGCATGCCTAAACCAAAAATCTTCATCGACGGCGAGCACGGCACCACGGGGCTATTGATCCGTGACCTGCTGCGCGAGCGCGATGACATCGACGTCGTCAGAATCGCAGCCGACAAGCGCAAAGACGCCGGCGAACGCAAACGCCTGCTTAACAGCGTCGATCTCGCCATTTTGTGTTTGCCCGACGATGCAGCGCGCGAATCGGTGGCCATGGTCGACAACCCGGAAGTGCGAGTGGTCGATGCCAGCAGCGCGCATCGCGTGATGCCCGATTGGGCGTTTGGATTTCCGGAAATGACCGCTGGCCAGGAACAACGCATCGCGCAAAGTCTGCGCGTGTCGAATCCTGGCTGCTGGTCGACGTGTTTCATCGCGCTGGTTCGACCAATAGTTGATGCGGCGCTGGTGCCCGCCGATCACCCGCTGACAATGTGGGGCGTGTCAGGTTACAGCGGGGGCGGACGGCAAATGGTGGAAGAGTTTGAGCGCGGCGAAAACAAATCCACCGCGTTTACGTACGGGCTGAAACTGGCGCATAAACACTTACCAGAAATGCAGAAATACACCGGCCTCACCCACGCGCCGCTATTTACGCCCGCCGTGGCCGCGTATCGCCAGGGCATGCTGGTACACGTGCCGCTTAATTTGTGGTCGCTGCCGAAGACGGTGACCGGCCGACAACTCTACGATTGCCTCGCCGCACACTACGCCGGCAAACAAAATGTGAAAGTGATGCTGTTCGGCGGCGAGCCGCCAGCCGAGCTGAACCCGGAAGCGTTGAACGGCAC
>JAYVKG010000287.1:0-3654 GCA_043768625.1 Betaproteobacteria bacterium | reverse complement strand
CCAATGCACTATGCGGAATCAGTTGGCCTTGCTAATGTGGTTGCATCGATGAAAAGCTTCGCCAACAATGCGCACGCGGATCCTGCGTTCTGGAAACCAGCGTCGCTACTCGCCGCGTGCGCGAAATCAGGCAATGGCTTTGACGCCCGATGAGCAAAATACTTTCGCAGCGTGATCTGGAATTTTTGCTCTATGAATGGCTGGATGCAGAATCTCTGACGGCGCGCCCACGATATTGCGATCACTCTCGCGAAACATTTGATGCAGCAATTAAAACCAGCCGGCAAATTGCTACCGATCTGTTTGCCACCCACAATAAAAAAAGCGATGCCAGCGAGCCGTTCATCACGGCCAGTGGACGCGTGCAGCTCATCCCGGAAATCAAACACGCGGTTGATGCCTTCAGTGCCGCTGGGTTGATCGCCGCGGGACAGGATTTTGAGCTGGGAGGCATGCAGCTTCCGTGCGTGATAGAAAAGGCTTGCATGGCGTGGTTCATGGGTGCCAATGTGGCGACTGCGGCTTACCCATTTCTGACAACCGGCAGTGCAAATCTCCTGCTGGCGCACGGCTCCAAACAGCAGATTAATACCTTTGTCCGGCCGCTCCTGACCGGCCGTTTTCTGGGCACCATGTGCCTTTCGGAGCCGCAGGCAGGATCGAGCCTGGCCGATATCAATACTCGTGCGGAAGCGGATGGGAGCACGGGCGACATCTATCGCCTCACCGGCAACAAGATGTGGATATCCTGCGGTGAGCACGAGTTATCGGAAAACATTATTCATTTGGTGCTGGCAAAAATTCCGGGCCCGGACGGCAAACTGATTGCCGGCGTGAAAGGCATTTCGCTTTTCGTCGTGCCAAAGTTTTTGGTCGATAGCGATGGACAGTTGGGGGAGTGCAACGATATTGCCCTCGCCGGCCTGAATCACAAAATGGGTTATCGCGGCACCACCAACTGCCTGCTTAATTTTGGAGAAGGTAAATTCAAGCCGTTGGGAAAAGCCGGCGCCATCGGTTATCTTGTCGGCGAGCAGCACCAGGGACTGGCGTGCATGTTCCACATGATGAACAAAGCCCGTATCGGGGTGGGAATGGGTGCCACCATGCTCGGTTATACCGGTTACCTGCACGCGCTCGACTACGCGCGCAACCGGCTGCAGGGGCGGCCAATTTCAGCACGTGATTCCACTTCACCACAATCACGCATCATTGAACACGCTGACGTAAGACGCATGTTGCTGTCGCAGAAATCCTGTGTTGAAGGCGCACTGGCACTCAATCTTTATTGCGCACGCCTGATCGATGAGCAAAAAACGGGCGTGGATGAAAATTCGCGACGGGAAGCGTTGCTTTTGCTCGATATACTCACCCCGATTGCCAAGAGCTGGCCTTCGCAATGGTGCCTGGAAGCCAACAATCTGGCGATTCAGGTACACGGCGGGTATGGCTATACACGCGACTACAATGTCGAGCAGTTTTATCGCGACAATCGGTTAAACGCCATTCACGAAGGCACCCACGGTATCCAGGCGCTCGATTTACTTGGTCGCAAAGTAGTAATGCAAGATGGTGCCGCTTTCAAACTTCTCGTCTCCCGTATCGAAACGACGCTGCATCTTGCCGATGAAGATGGCGACCTGACCGAATGGTGCGGCGAGGTGTTTACGATGCTCGATCATCTGGTCGAGGCAACCGGGGACCTGCATGCAGCTGGCGACATGGAAAAAACACTTGCCAATGCCGCCGTTTATCTGGAAGCGTTTGGGCATGTGGTGATCGCCTGGATTTGGATCGAGCAGGCGCTGGTCGCCGTGCGCGCGGGCAATCGGCACGAGGATTTCTATCGCGGCAAGTTACAGGCATGCCAATATTTTATACAATGGGAATTGCCGAAGGCGCGGACGATGTTGAATTTGCTGGCGTCGCTTGACACCACCACGCTCCAAATGCAAGACAACTGGTTTTAATCAATGCGCGTTTGATCATGACCGCCAACAATTCCACCACACGTTTCTCCTCTCGCGTTGGGGATTACGTCAAATACCGTCCGTACTATCCGGTTGAAATCCTCGATCTGCTGGCGGCGGTTTGCGGGCTGACACCGGACAGCGTGATCGCTGATGTTGGCTCTGGCGCGGGCATGCTCAGCAAGCTATTTCTGGATAATGGCAACCCGGTTATCGGCGTGGAGCCGAATAAAGAAATGCGTGAAGCAGGAGAAGAAGTTCTTGCCGGCTATGCGCGCTTTAACAGCGTCGATGGCACTTCGGAAGCGAGCCGCCTGCCGCCTAAAGCGGTTGATTTCATTGTTGCGGGCCAGGCATTTCATTGGTTTGATCAAATTAAAACTCGCGTCGAGTTTCAACGCATCCTCATTGATGATGGCTATGTGGTGCTGATATGGAACGACCGTCGCACCAACTCGACGCCATTCCTGCGCGATTACGAAGCGCTGCTGCAGGATTTAGCCACCGACTACAAAGAAATCGATCACAAGAACGTTCAGGACAAGACGGTGTTCGCGACTTTTTTTGGGTCGCCACCAAGTCAGGCAATATTCAACAATATTCAGCGCTTCGATTTGGCGGGGCTGATAGGCCGACTCAACTCGTCGTCGTACGTCCCCGGCGTTAGCCATCCCCGCTACGCTTCACTGGTGCGGCGCGCGAAAGAAATTTTTGACGCGCATCAAGCCACGGGACAGGTCACGTTCGAGTACGACACGCGTGTCCACTACGGGCGGCTGGTGTAAGGTGCAAGAACGTCACTACTTGTTTAAATAACTAATACCGCCCCGTCATTCCCATCGCCACAAACGGCGGCACGCGGGCATTGAGCTTCTCAAGCATGATTAGTTCGTCATCGTTGTGATTAACGAAGTCCGCTTTTTCCACCTTCATGACGCCGCCGCGATCATCCAGCCATACCGGGTTTTCATGATGGACTGTTTTAATTACCCTGCTTTGCGACAAGCCTGCGCCATCGATCGATGCCTCGCCGTAGCAGAGACAAAAATAACTGCGAGCATCAAAGACCTCGAAATAGCAACCGGTACCGCGAATCCCGACAGTGGCATTAGGCACCTTGACGTTCATCGTTTCAAGTCGTTTTGCAAACACCGCGAGGATTTTTCCTGTGGTTACCAACAAGCTGTCTACCAACCCTCGCCTGGTTTTGCTTTCCTGAAAGGAAACGCTGGTGCCACCGCGCAATAAAAAAGCATCCTTACCGACAACCAGCACCGCCGTGCTGCCCGTGGTGGTGGATACCACATCGCCAGCGTTCACCGGCGTACCGACTTTGGCCGGGATGTCATTGACCGTCGCGATGCCGGAGAGCGAATTGACGCCATTAACCACCGGGAGATCGCCTTTGGCCAGGGCTTCTTGGATCAAACCGGAGACGCCCGCGGGCCCGAGCAGGCCCATGGCGGCAAGTTGCTTTAATCTCGACCGGCGAGCCACAGTGGATGAAAAAACGGGAAACGTATGAGATTTGGGCATTGGAGTCTTCCTGTTGGCGGCAAACGTTTGGGGCGCGAACACTGCAATATGTTGATGGCGTGAGTCGACAATGGATTTAAATTTTGTGGAATACCAAATCCCATACGTCGTGCCCCTTAGCCAATCCCTTACGCTCAAAGCTGGAGGA
>JAYVKG010000286.1:0-3419 GCA_043768625.1 Betaproteobacteria bacterium | reverse complement strand
AACTGGCCTCGTTGTTCCATTGGTCATGCTCGGCTATCACACGCTGTCTGGTCAATTGGCGGGTTTCACTACCGTTGTCGTTTGGCCCAGTTCAATCATGCTGATGGCTACCGACGGAATGACCCCGGGGGACGCGACGATGGTCTTAGCTCAGTCCGTGGTGATTAACGTTTTTGTGTACTCCATCGTCGGTGGGATCATCGGCTTTTTTCTGCGCAAAGGGGGACAGTCGTGAGTTCTAACACGTCAGTCAAAAACGCTCCTTTTGGTCGCTGGACGGCGCAAAAGCGCGCCGCCTTTTACTTTGGTCGTTATGCCTTCAAAAATGTCGCCGCGTTATACTTCCCATTGGTAAAGGAGAAAACATGGAACTTTCTGCTGTTCTGACACCGGCTATTGAAGGCGGATTCGTTGCACTAAATCCAGAAACTGGAACGACCACCCAAGGTGAAACCGTTGAAGAAGCGCTCGCCAACTTGCGCGAAGCTACTGAAATTTACCTTGAGGAATTTCCGTTAACCATATCGGGCCGCTCGCTGCTAACTACATTTCATGTAGCTGCGCATGCCTAGCTTGCCGGTCGTGTCGGGTGCAGACACGGTACGCGCACTTGAACATCTTGGCTTTGTGGTTGCGCGACAACGTGGCAGTCACATCGTTCTTCGTCGCGGTTCTAGCGGTTGCGTTGTGCCCAATCACCGCGAGCTAAAAACCGGCACGCTTTCCGGCGTACTCAAACAGGCGGGCATAAGCATTGAAGAATTCATCGAGGCACTTAAGGCATAACACGGCGGTCGAGCGGACCGGGCAAAAGCGGCCGGCCGCTCACCTTGGTCGTTATGTATGGAGAAAAATATGAACTGTGAATTGAGGCCGGGCGAAGAAGTCATCAAAGTGGGTCCCGCAAACCTTCAAAAGAATATCGAGACAGTCGGCGGCAAGCTCTGCTTGACCAACCAGCGCCTTGTCATTGAAGCGCACAAACTTAATGTACAGGTTGGGACTACCGAGGTCGAGTTATCCGATGTCCAGTCATCACAGCAGTGCTGGACCAAGTTTCTTGGCGTTATCCCTGTGTTTCCAAATTCACTTGCGATCCATGTGAAGCAAGGAAACGAGTATCGCTTCGTGCTTGGTGATCGCGCTTCATGGGCGACTGCAATTGAAGCGCAGCTTGGCAGATAGCCATGCAAACACGTCGGTCAAGATGGTCGCTTCGCTCACTGGGACGGCGCAAAAGCGCGCCGTCTTTTACCTTGGTCGTTCGGCGGCTGCGCGGCTTGGTTGCGCGTCATAAAGGTAAACTGAGAGCTATGAAAAACACACATACCTGTCCTAAATGCAATTCACGGGAGATTATGCGCATCGAAGGGCGATCTGGTGGTTATGGAGGCGGTAACGATATTCCTGCGGGCTCATTGAGCTTCAGAACCGTTAAAGTCACCCGCTACCTGTGTGGCTCCTGTGGCTTCAGTGAAGAATGGATTGACGCACCAGAAGATTTGCACAAGCTCAAAGAAAAATACGGCTCTTCTTAATCAACCGCCGCCGAACCAGACGCTGCAACGGACGGCTTCCGGCTCCGCTTTGCTCCGCCTACAGCCGCCGCCGAGCTGGGCGTTATGCCGTCGAGATTCGGCAAGCAGCAGAATGATCAACACCTTGATATGCTTGATGCATGAAAGGTCAGTGAAACTCTGAGCATGATCCAAAAGGACAATTGGTTTGTTGTTGCTAAGCGCGGCCGTCATCGTCAATTCAAACATTTGGTAAAACACGGTCGCGTAATCGTTCCTGGCAAGCCTTCTGACGATTTGGCACCTGGCACACTTGCCAGTATCCGGAAGCATTATGGTCTCAAGAAATGAGGAACATATGCGTTACGCTATCGTGATAGAAAAAGCAAAAATAAATTTTCGGCGTAGGTTCCCGATCTTGGGGGTTGCGTCGCCACTGGTGCAACAATTGACGGAAGCGCAAAGACGTTATTTTTCCCGAAGCACTTGCGCAAGTTGGTGCCGCGTTGAAGTGAATCTTGTTATCAATTCACGTGCACTTTCGGCAGATCACAATGCGGCGACGTAGAACGCCATTCGGCGGTTGTTTCAGAGATTTTTCATCCCGCGAGGTCCGCCAGTGCTAGAGTTTGTCTGGAAGTTTCGCTACAAACCGCAGCGTATGCGTCGCTTCACCGGCAAGCAAACTGCCAGGATTTCCGGCCAGCCAATCGCCATGCCCTGCACCATAAAATGGTGACAGCGGATGCCCGCTTTGTCCTCCCGGCATGACGAAAATCCCCTGATCTTCGCGCCCCGGCGACACCACCATGCGTTGCGAGGCGCCAAAGGCGGGTGCCGCCACCCGCGGCATGTGATTGTCACCTGCCAGAGATGTTTTCGGCATGTCCAGCCATTGCGATAAAAACGGCATGGCGCGCGAGAAAGGGTGGCGGATGTTGGTCACATTGCGCTGTCCCCATGTTGCCTCGGCGAGGGTCGCGTTTTGCCTGGTCAGATCGTCGTACACATTGGCCAGTTGCGCGGCGAGAAAATCATCCCAGGAGGCAAATGGCTGCGGCAGTAAATGATCCACGCGCGTTTGTAATGCCGCCCAGGCGGCATATTCAAATCGTCCATCCGGACCGTCCTGCTTTCCGCCGCTGGCTTGAACCGGTCGACCACGTTGCGCCGCGGCGAGCCAGGATTTCCACAGTTGATCTAGTACCTGCTGCCTGAATGCGCGGGCGATCCGGTGACCGGTTTGATCGACGTCGGCGCGACCATTCCAGCTTTTAAGCGCCAGCTCGATCGCATTGGTTTTGTCGTTCGGCTTGACCTTCGCGGTGGCGCGCGCAAGTTCTGACCAGCGCTTCAAAAAGTGCGACTGGTTGTCCAGCTGAATCGCATAAAGTTTCTTTTCATCAAAATTAGCTTGCTCGCGCAGACGATCACGAATCTGCATGGCGCGTGCGCCGAGATCGAATCCGCCGTCGCCGATGATATTGCCGCCGGCGTCGGCCGTCTCGCTGCCCAGTTGACGATTGTTCGCCGTCCATAGGCGCGCGTCGGGTGGATTTTTAATGAACGGATATTTTTCCGGTGCGAGCCACGCCGTCGGCAGGCCATCCGCTGCCGCGATGGCACCACGCGTTTTAAGCGCACCCACCGGATAGGCCGGTATGCGCCCCATGATAGTCCATGCGACGTTGCCCGATTTATCGCCGATGAGGATGTTTTGGTGGGGAATGCCGCTGGTCTGGGCGATGCGGATCGCTTCGTCAATGTTGTTGGCGAACATCAGCGCGGTTGCACGCGCGTTGACGGCGCCCTCGCGATACAGGGTCCAGGCGAGTGCGTAGTCAACCTGGTCAACGGTGCGTAAGATTGGTCCGAAAGTAGTTTCGCGAACGTCCAGTTCGA
>JAYVKG010000285.1:0-13720 GCA_043768625.1 Betaproteobacteria bacterium | reverse complement strand
CGGGTACAGGTTGACCAGTGCCGGGGAAGCCCGGCAGCGCTGCCGGTGCGAGCGGTGACGCCGCAGTGCGGAGCGTGAGTTCTTCGGTTTCGTCTCCTTGTTTGAGCACCACGCGCGCGGCCTCCACGGTGTCAACGGAAATGCCGCTGGAAACAATTGACGACCCCTTCGCCACACGCATTCCTTTGCCGGTCGCGATCTCCACCAGAAATGCATACGGAAGATTCTGGTTTACGACGGTACCGGCAAGCCTGAATTGACCCTTTTTCATCATCGGCTGCACCACACCGACCGCCACCGGGACCGGTCGACGCGTAGGCATAAACAGCGGACGGTCAGCCGTCTCTGTAAAGCCCGTGTCCAGTGCAGGCATTGCAAACACTGGCAGCAACGAGGTATCGCCGCTCCTGACCGCCTGCGCGACTACCACGACCGGTAGCGGACGGAGGCCGCCTCCCCATTTTGTTTCATGGCCGATAACGCCAATTAATCCCAGCGCCAGGACACCTATCAATACGGTGAGACCGTGTTGCTGAAACCACTGTTGCGCCGCCGTTCTCATGTTGCGCCGCTCTTTCCGGTGGTGACCGTATCGGCATTGCGTCCTTTATTGGCGGATGGCGACGGCGTCGCGCCGGTGTCAGGTGGTGGCACTGCTGCAGGGGTAATCTCAGCCGCCGCACGAAGCGCAAACCCGCGCACGTCAAGCTGGATAAACATCTCCGGTTCGGCAATACCCGGCGCCGGCCGAAATCCCGAGCCAATATTTGGCGTCACGACGACGGTATCAATAAACAGATACGGCTCTCTGGTTTCAAGCGTATACAGCACGCGGCGAAGATTGGCGTTATTGACACTCAGATTAAATGTCCCCGCGACCTGTCGATAGACACCTTCTTCCTTCGGCGCATTTCCCTGGACAGAAGAAACCACCCTGCCACCGTTTGTTTCAATTGCCGCGCGGACCGTCTCCTGCAGTTCGGCCAGCGCCAGCGCAGAAGAGGTGCCTTTGAGAAAAAACTTCCGAACATCGCGCGACTTAAGCAGTTCAAGTTTTTCCGTCAACAGGGGTCGTTGCGCATTGAAGGCGGTCTGGGTACTCAATTGCCGGCTCAGTTTGGCGATGTTTGCGTCATAGTGCCGGTGCAGCAACACAGCCGGCACGGCCACCCCGGCCACCACCAAGCCGATCATTAATAATAGCAACGTCGCTGCCAACCAGCGGCGTTTGCGCAGATCGGCTGGCAACCAGGTCGGTGCATTCGCCGTAATCATGGGCCACTCCTTTTGCCTGTTGCGGAAGCAGGCGGCGTAACTGCTTTGGCTGGCGGGTTGGTAGGAATGGCCGGTGGCGGATTAAGTGTGGTGAAAGGTGGATTGAGCACGGTCGGCGGCGGGGGCGGGGGCTGCACCGTCGTCACGGCAGGCGCAGCCAGTCCAACTGCGGGCATATTGGCGACGGCAGGCGCGGATGGCGCGGGCATGACAAGGGGCGCAACGGCGGCAGGGGCGACAACATCATCAATACTTTCCAACGCAGGCACCGGCCGCGGCTTAATCTCGGCCGACACATGAAACCGTTCGGTATTGGGCTGTATGCGGATTGTTTGGGTTAACTGCTTGGAATTCTGGAACAGAGACGATGGTGACTGTTCGAGATTTTCGATTACCTTCGATGCCGACTGCGCCTCTCCTAAAATAGTAACTTCACGCACTTTGCCGTTTAATTTGATATCCAGCCGTTGCACCCACGTCGTGTCTGGAAATGTCTTTGCCAATTCTTCAAGTACCAACAAGACTGGGTAAACGGCATGCTTTCTGGCCGCGAGAAAATTGTACTCGGCGGCGAGCCTGGTGTACTCGATATATACCCGTTCGCTGATCTGGAATTCCGCACCTGACTTGGCGGCCTGCGGGTTTAGCGCCTTCACCGCCTCACGCTTTTGCCAGATTGGCACAATGACGGCCGCCAACGCAAACGCGGCCGCGAAAGCAAGTAAACCAAGGTTGATTTGATGCATGCGGCTAAGACGGCGTGGCGGTTTTTCAATGGCGGGTTGCAGGTCGAAAGACATCGCCATACCGCCACCATCCTCAGCAGCGTCCTCGCTGATACCAATCGCGGTACAGGTGAGGCCCGCGCGGCGCAACGTATCCAATAGCGCCGCCGTGTCGAATTTTGACGCCACCGCCAGCGCGACGGCAATTTTTTCCTGCGTCACATCGCGCCGTACGATTTGAACATCGTAGTAGGCTTGTTCCGGCGTAAATGGCGTATGACGATCAAGCTCGAATCCCACTACGGCACGCAAATTTTCTTCGGTCGCGAGCGGCAAGGTGATTGTTTTCACCAAAGCCTGATCCGCTGTCAACACCAATCGCACCCGGTCTCGCCCTGCGGCAATCATGGTGCGCAACACCGGACTACTTGCCAGCGCGTCAATCGGCACGCGTGGTGGCAAGCTGGTTTTTGTGGCCTCATTGCCGGTATTAAACAGTGTCACACCGCCCGCATCCACGGCCACATTGGTCGCGACAGCGTCACCGTCCAGCCATCTCAGCACGGATGCCGGCAACATTCCCTTCAATTCGCTCCACCACCACCGCCATAGCTGCCGCGGACCGGAAACGGCCGCTGCAGATAACGGCGGTAATGCCGCTGGCGGCGCGGAGGGTGGTGAAAGCTTGGCCTGGTTCATCGGCAGGTCATTGCGGTAGTGCCGGCGTAGTGGGTCCGACGCCAGCAGCTTCAGATATCGGCAGCGCAGCAGAAAATTCTTTCCAGCGCAAAAAGGTATAAGGTCGTTTGGGCGTTGCCAGCCGCATCACCACCGCTTCACGCGCAAAACTTGCACCCTCGTTGCCCTCCCCGCCCCTGGCGACTGCACGGACCACGACAATGCCATTGGCAAAGCTTGAATAAGGGGCAGCTGGCGCGAATTGCGGTAGCGGAAGTTTCGCCGTACGTGCCAGTTCGCGCTGGGCAATATATTGATCGATCAGCGCTTCGGAGGCACCGGGAAGCGCGCGCAACACCTCGCGCGATGCGATGCTCGCGTTGATGCCTGCCTGGCGAGAGTAGATCGTGATCAAAGGTGCAACTTTATCGAATAATTCCGGCGTAATGCCCATGACGAGGCGTAGTTCCTCGATTGATTGGAAAGCCGCATTGGCGGGTTTGTACGAATATCCGGCCGCGAGATATTCGGCTTCTTCTGCGCCGTGCAGGCGCTTTAATGAGTCGGGATCGCGCCAATCGAGTATTGCATCGGTTACGGCTGCGACTTCTTCGTCTTTCATGCCTTGGGCCAGAAACAAGCCACGCAACAGGACATCAGAAACCGTATTGATATCGATTTTACCAGACTCGTCCGTCATGCTGACGTCCACTGCAACACCTTGATAATTCCATGGCTGGGGTACCCCGTCGGAACTCCAGCGATTCGGCAACTGGGGTGGCTTCAGGAGCTCCAGAATTCCGCGCTGCACGGCAGCATCGGCAGTGGCCTCAAGGCGCGCTCGCGCCAACGAATTGGCGACGATGTGCACATCCGTTCGCATCGCATAAATGAACGAGGACGCGATTAGCATCAAGAGGGTGGTAATCCACAATACGATGATGAGCGCAATTCCCGCTTGGTCGCGCGCGCCCGCAGGGCCTGCCAGTGGCGGCAACTCGCGCATCATGCCCGCCGCGGTCCGCACTGGCGCTGGAACGCGTTGTCGTAGCAACCCGCCTCTTCGCCCAATCGTACATTCACGATCAGCGGCGGAACATCGCGGCCGTTGTCCACTTGCAGGGTGATTTTGATTAATTGCGGCATGCGAAGCGGATAGTTCCACTCCGTCGACCACTGCGGATCGGTGACCTCGTTTTCTGCGCCGTAGTAACCGATCTCAAACGCTTTTATGCCAACGATAAGCGCAATCGGCTTGGCCGCTTCAAGGCCGTCCCAGTCACCCGACTGCAAATTGAAGGCCGAGCGCTTGATAAATAACACCCGCCGCCGCTCGCCGCTTGAAGCTTGCTCGTCGGCCACATATAAATGCCCCCACTGCAATCCTCCTTCACGGACAGCCGCACCCAGCGTTTGTGTGGTGACGAACTTCAATTCGCTTTTGCTACCCTCAAAAGCAATTTTCGACTCTGCAATGCCACGCCATCGCACTGGAAAAAGCTGGCTCAATTCGCGACGCAGGAAGCTCTGCACCACGCGTTGCCGAGACGCTTCAGATACCCGCCGCTCGCCAGTATCCCAGGCACGCAAACCAATATTGAGCGAAGAATATATGAGGATCAGCATCACCCCGAGGAGGGTCAGCCCGACCAGGGTTTCGAGTAGTGTAAAGCCCGCTCCGCCGTGGATGCCCGGACGATAAAAGACCTGTACACGACGGGGAAATTTACGCCATTTGATGGCGCTCACGTTTTTGGCCCCAGCCGCAACGTCGATAGTTTTACGGTTCGTTCACGGCGGTCATCGGCGGTGAAATTAACCTTGAGCTCAATTTCGTAGAGTTGTGACTGCATCAATTTTTCGAAGTCGACAACCGATTGCTCTTTGGGCAATGGATCCTGGTACGGACGCACCAGCAAGCCCCATGAAAAATCGTCATCAAATTTTCCGCTGGCGGCGGTTTCTTTTAATTCCTCCTCGACGCCCACGGTAGCCAGTTTTGATTCGGCGTACATGGTCGCCCTGGCGTACCGATCAGCCAGTGCGGCGCTGTTCACGCCGCGCGAAAAAATCTGCATCAGGACGCTCATCGCCAACGCAAGCAGGGTGAAGGCGACGAGAATTTCAAGCAGAGAGAAACCGCCCGAATGGCAGGGCGCAGATCGCCTATGGGCGGACTTCGCAGCGACATTTTGCTTCAAACACCGCGCGGATAGGCGATCTACATTTTCAACCACGATAATCTCCGACCGGCTTATCCTTGATCGTGACATGCCCAGTCAACCAATCCACTTCAATTTCAAAGCCGCGTTCCCCCGCCGCCACTGTCACCCGGCCGCCGTTGGAGGAGCCGTCCGGATAGAAACGAATCGAACCGACTTTATCTGAAATAAGGTCCGCTTCGGAGGTGTAGAGCTTGACGTTGAGCTGGTCATTTAATTTGTGAACCTTGCTGTCATTCGGCAAGGTGAATTCACGATTTTCCATATTGATCGACAGTACGGTTTCGCGCTTGGTCGTAATGGCGGCATCGCGGGCGAGGCGCAAGCCGGTCGCGATCGCGCGTGCGTTGGAGCGCAGCTCGGCACCCGATACACCATTGAACACCATTTTGGGTAACAAGACGTACGCCAGACCAATGATGGTGATGACGACGATAACTTCGAGCAGTGAAAAGCCGCGCTGTCGCATCAATGATTTAGGTGAGTTTCCTGCAAGCTTGGCCGCCGCTTACTCCCAGGACTTAAGATCCTTGTTCGCGCCATCGCCACCCTCTTGACCATCGGCCCCGAGCGAAACGATTTCGTAGGGGCGGCTTTCGCCACCGGGTGAACGATAGATCAAGTCATTGCGCCACGGGTCTTTCAATTCTGCGTCATTTTTCACGTAAGGCCCGTTCCAGTTCGGTACACCGGAAGGCGCTTGCAGGAGGGCTTTCAGACCATCCTGCGTGCTTGGATATTTGCCGGTATCGAGTTTGTAAAGGTCAAGCACCCCGGACAAGGCAACGATCTTGCTCTTGGCGATCTTGGACGTGGCCTGATCCGCCTTGCCAAAAATCTGGTTGGCGGCGAACGCCAGAATACCGCCGATGATCGTGATCACAACGAGGATTTCCAGCAGCGTGAAACCGGATGGGTCGCCGCGATGCGCGCTTAACTTTATTATTTTCATACTGACTCCTGGCAAATTAAAAAACTACAGCGGTAGATCCATCAGGCCGAACATCGCCACCAACAGCGACATGATGATGCCGCCGATCAATATTGCCAGTCCGATAATCATCACCGGCTCAATCAGCGCCAGCGTGCGCTTGACCGCAGAGGCCACTTCACGGTCATAAACGTCGGCGACCTGAAACAGCATCTCATCGAGTTTGCCGGTTTCTTCGCCGACCGCAATCATTTGGACAGCAAGTTTGGGGAACACGTTCGCCTCATTCATCGGTTTGGCCATGCCGCGCCCTTCTTTCAGGTCGCGCGCAACCACTTCGACGGCGCCGCGAAACACCGCATTGCCCATCGTGTCTTTCAAAATCGATAAGCCCGCCAACAGCGGTACACCGTTTTGCAATAGTGTCGCCAGCGAGCGGGCAAAACGCGCCATTTCGACCTTGGTGACGAGCTTGCCCATCACTGGCCAGCGCAAAAATTTCACGTCCCATCTGGCGCGCGATACAGGATTATTGAGCGATCTCACAAACAGCCAAATCGCCAACGCGACACCGGCAAACATGAAAGGCCAGTAGCTACGCATGAAAACGCCTACCGCGAGTACCATTTCAGTGGAAAACGGCAGCGCTTTACCCGACTGATCGAAAATTTGTTTGAATTGCGGCACCACGACGATGACCAGCAGCAACACCGAGCCGACCGCTACGCTGAAAAGAATCGCGGGATAAATCAGCGCCGACACCACGTTATCGCGCAATTCCTTGCTTCGCTCCATGTGGTCGGCGAGCCGCATCAGCACGCTGCCGAGCGCACCACCGACTTCGCCTGCCTTGACCATGTTCACATAGAAGCGCGTAAAAATATCGCGATGTGGATCCAGTGCTTTTGATAGCGATGCGCCACCGCGCACGTCATTACGAATCGCCACCAGCAGTTCTGCGACGGTCGCTTTTTCCGCCAGGCCGATAAGAATTTCCATGCTGCGGTCCAGCGGCAATCCGGCTTTGAGCAACGTGGCCAATTCGCGGGTAAGAATGGCGAGATCACCCTGGCTGATGCGTGCTTTGGAAAACAACGTTAATTTTTTCGCGTCGAGCTGACGGGAACCGGCACTGCCACTGGCCTGGCTAATTTCGGTCGCGCGGATTGGAATCAGCCCCGCCGCCTGAAGATGGACAATGACACCGGCGTGGGTGGCGCCCTCCATGACGCCTTCCTGCATTTCGCCGGCAGGAGAGACGGCCTTGTATTGGAACATCGGCATTGCGCTAGTCTTCCCGTGTAACGCGCAATACTTCCTCGATCGTTGTCACGCCTTCGACGGCTTTTTTGAGACCGTTTTCGTACATGGTTTCCATCCCGCCGGCGATTGCGGCTGCGCGCAACTCCGAGGCGGTGGCGTGACGCATGACCAGACTGCGCAGCGCATCGCTCATCGGCATAACCTCGATGATCGACAGTCGCCCAAAATAACCGGTATGTCCGCAGTGCTCACAGCCCTTGGCGTGATACAGCGTGAGCGATTTTCCTGCCGCGGCGACGGCGGTGAAACGACGCAAACCCATCTGCTCAACCACTTCCTCAACCGGCTGGTACATTGCCTTGCAATGTATGCAAAGTACCCGCACCAGCCGTTGCGCTTCGATGCCGATGACGGTCGAAGTAAGCAGGTAATCTTCCACGCCCATATCAAGCAAACGGTTAATTGTCGCCGCAGCGTCGTTGGTGTGGACGGTACTCAACACCATATGGCCGGTCAGGGCGGACTGCATGGCAATTTGCGCGGTTTCAAGATCGCGAATTTCGCCGATCATAATCACGTCTGGATCTTGTCTGACGATCGAGCGCAAGGCGTTTGAAAACGTCAAATTAATCTGCGGCTTTACCTGAATCTGGTTAATGCCGGGCATTTGGTATTCGACCGGATCTTCTACAGTGAGAATTTTTACGTCTGGTTTGTTGAGCCGGTCCAGCGCCGTATAGAGGGTGGTGGTTTTGCCGCTACCGGTTGGACCCGTTACCAGCAAAATGCCGTGTGGCTGATCGAGAATTGTGGTGAATACCTTAAGGTTTGCGTCGTCAAATCCCAGCGCATGAAAATCCAGCGCCACACCACCTTTGTCAAGAATCCGCATGACCACGCTCTCGCCGTGCATGGTCGGTACGGTTGAGACTCGCAGATCGATTTCCTTGCCCTGCACCCGCAGCTTGATGCGACCATCCTGCGGCAACCGGCGTTCGGCAATATCCAGATTGGCCATGATTTTGATGCGCGAAATGACTGCGGCCGAAAGCCGTCGCGGCGGTGACTCGGTTTCGTGCAATACGCCGTCGATACGATAGCGAACGATAAGCCGATTTTCGAACGGTTCAACATGGATATCCGACGCGCGACGCTCCAGCGCGTGGTTGATAATCAGATTCACCAGCCGGATCACCGGTGCCTCGGAGGCCAAATCTTTCAGTTGCTCAATGTCGCCAAAGTCTTGTTCTTCGTCGCGCGTCGAAATATTGTCGACAATCTGGCCCATTGACGATTTTCCGCTGCCGTAAAGTCGTTCGTAGACGATATCGAAATCAGCGCCCGCGAGCAACTTTGACGTAACCCGTTTGCCGGTTGCCGCCGCAACCGCTTTTACGGTAAAAGCATCTGCCGGGTCGGTCATGGCCAGCACCACATCCACGTCGGTTTCGGTAACCGGTATTGCTCGTACCTCATTTAAAAAACGCGGTGAAACGGTCTCTTCCAATATCGGCAATTCGGGAAATTCTGACGACTCTACGATGGTCCAGCCGCGCTGCTGCGCCAACGCCTCGGCCAGCTCACGACTCGACAACATGCCCAAGCGCGACAAAACAGACCCAAGCTTTTCGGCAACGGCACCAGTGCTGCGCGCGGTTTCCTGGACTTTGAGCGCCCGATCAAGATTAGCTGCGTCTAGCTTGCCGCGCGCAATCAGTATTTCGCCCAACCTCCGGAAGCTGGTTTCAGCGCCCATCGTAATGGTCGGTTCTACGTGCGGGTTTACGTCATTTAGCAAAACGATGCCCTTGATTTGTAAACTAAAAACAGTTAGCCACGGAGTATATCAGCCGAGCCTGCCTGCCATTACCGGCAGACGAATGGCCCGGCACAGCCGGCAGGCAGGCGCAAACAGACGATTGTTACTCGCTGGTGCCGGCCAGACTGTAACGGGCGGCGCAGTGCGCCAGTTGAAGCCGCCAATCTGGGACCCGCAATTTGGTCGCAAATTCGATTTTCTGATTGGAAAGTACCGAATATGCAGGCCTTTTCGCCGGCGTCGGGAAGTCTTTCGTCGCGATTGGCAGCACTTTTTTGGCGCGCCGTTGCGGGTCGGCAACGGCGGCAAGAATCGCTTCAGCAAATTCATGCCATGAAGTTTGGCCGCTGGCGGAAAGATGATAAATACCGTCGGCAATCGTCAACCTGCCATCGGCATCGACCACGGCACGGGTAAAGTCAGACAGCGTCTGCACCCAGGTAGGTGAGCCGAACTGGTCGGCGACGACGCGCAGTTGTTCACGCTCCCGGGCCAAGCGCAGCATGGTCATAAAAAAATTCTGTCGACGGGCAGCGTACAGCCAGCTGGTCCGAAAAATCACAAAGCGGTCGGCGATGGCGGAAACTGCCAGCTCGCCGGCAAGTTTGGTTTTGCCATAGACATTCTGCGGTGAAGTGGCATCTTGTTCCCGGTACGGCGTAGCGCCATCACCGGGAAAAACGTAGTCGGTTGAAAAGTGAATCAGCGCTGCGCCCAGGCGGTTGGCTTCCTCACTGAGTACCCGCGGCGCGACACCGTTGACGAGCATCGCCAGCTCGGGTTCCTGTTCGGCACGATCCACCGCCGTGTAGGCACCCGCATTCAATATCAGCGCCGGTTTGATGTCATCGCAGCAACGCCGGATTGCATCGGCATCAGCCAAATTCAACGCATCACGATCGAAGGCAAATACCTCGCCCGCAGGTGCAAACGCCCGCGCCAACTCCCAACCAAGTTGTCCGCTTTTTCCGGTAATTAAAATGCGTGGCACGGCTAGCGCGTTCAGGCGAACACTTCGGCTAAGGCCAACGTGGGCGCATCTGCATCGGTCCGCTTCAATTGCGGTACACCGACGCTCGCGAGCGGCCAGTCGATACCGAGCGAGGGGTCATTCCAGAGCAGGCTACGCTCAAACGCCGGGGCATAGTAATCGGTCGTTTTGTAGACAAATTCGGCGTGATCGGACGTCACCAAAAATCCGTGCGCAAAGCCGACCGGTACCCACAACATGCGTTTGTTTTCGGCCGATAACAGCACCGCAACGTGTTGGCCGAAGGTCGGGGAATGCTTGCGGATATCGACCACTACGTCGAATACCTCGCCGGCGATCGTACGCACCAATTTTCCCTGCGCCTGCTCAATCTGGTAGTGCAGGCCGCGCAATACACCGCGTATTGAGCGCGAATGATTGTCCTGTACGAAAACGGCGTCGACGCCAACCGTTTCGCGGAACTTGCGGGCATTGAAACTTTCATAAAAAAACCCGCGTTCGTCGCCGAATACTTTCGGCTCGATAATTTTTACATCGGGGATGTCGGTGGCGATTACGTTCATGTATTGATGTCAGGTGTTGGGGTATTTTTTGTGAGCGCAGCGCGCGAAATAATGATTACCAACCAGAGAAAGCGGCAAACTTCAGCACCGGGGCGGTGTTCCAGGCATTTATTGCCATCAGAGCCCACTTGAATGCATCACCCGTCAATACTGCGCAATCTGAAACAGGAAACATTTTGCACGGCGGTCCAAAATACGCATTGCGGTTGGACGCAAGGCGGCACGACGGGCACTCAATACACCCGCTCGGTGAGCATCTTCAGCAGATACTGGCCGTAGTTATTTTTCAACATGGGCTGCGCCAGTTGCCTGATTTTTTCCGCCGTTATCCAGCCCTGTCGATAGGCAATTTCTTCCGGGCAGGCAATCTTGAGCCCTTGACGGCGCTCGATGGTTTCAATGTACTGCGACGCTTCCAGCAGCGATTCGTGGGTACCGGTATCGAGCCATGCCATGCCGCGACCCATCACCTCGCAGTGCAGTTGCTGCTGTTCAAGGTAAAGGCGGTTGAGATCGGTAATTTCGAGCTCGCCGCGCTTGGAGGGCTTTAATGCGGCGGCTAACGAGCACACTTGTGCATCATAAAAATAAATTCCCGTCACAGCGTAGCGAGATTTGGGCTGCGGAGGTTTTTCTTCCAGCGAAATCACCTGGCCTGCGGCGTCGAATTCGGCGACACCGTAGCGCTCGGGATCCTGCACCGGGTAGGCAAATACCGTGGCACCGACTGGCCGGGCATCAGCCCGCTGCAAAAGTAGTGACAGATCATGCCCGTAAAAAATATTGTCGCCAAGGATCAGCGCAGATGGCGCATCCGCAAGAAACTTTTTACCAATCAGAAAAGCCTGCGCGAGACCATCCGGGGACGCTTGCACCTCGTATGAAAGCGACAGGCCCCAGGGTGAACCATCGCCAAGCAATTCGCGAAACAATGGCGTGTCGTGGGGCGTGGAAATAATGAGGATTTCGCGAATGCCTGCCAGCATCAGCGTAGTAAGCGGGTAATACACCATCGGCTTGTCGTAGATCGGCAGCAACTGCTTGGAGACGACCTGCGTCACGGGGTACAGGCGCGTGCCCGAACCGCCCGCAAGTATGATGCCTTTGCGATTCATTCGGCCACCTTCCCGTACTGCGTATCCATCCACTTTCGATATTCGCCGCTGGTGACCGATTGGACCCAATCCTGGTTGGCGAGGTACCACTGCACCGTTTTGCGGATACCGCTCTCAAAATCTTCTGCGGCCTGCCAGCCGAGTTCACCTTCCAACTTGCTGGCGTCAATTGCGTAACGCAGATCGTGCCCGGGGCGATCCTTGACAAATGAGATCTGGGTCGCATACGAATTGCCATCCGCGCGCGGTTTCAGTTCATCCAGCAGACTACATACAATGTTGACGACCTCGAGATTGGTGCGTTCGTTGCGGCCACCGATGTTATAGGTTTGGCCTGCGCGCCCGCGCTCCAGCGCCAGGCGAATCGCGGAACAGTGGTCGGTCACGTATAGCCAGTCGCGGACGTTTTTGCCATCGCCGTACACCGGCAACGGCTTACCGCCCAGCGCGTTCAAAATCATCAGCGGAATCAGTTTTTCCGGAAAATGATATGGACCATAGTTATTTGAACAATTGGTTGTCAGCACCGGCAAGTGATAGGTGTGGTAGCAGGCGCGCACCAGATGATCGGAAGCCGCTTTTGAGGCTGAATACGGGCTATTCGGCTGGTATCGGTGATTTTCGGTAAAAGCATCGTCCTGCGCACCGAGCGAGCCGTAGACTTCGTCGGTCGAGACATGCAGAAAACGAAATTGTTGCTGCTCGATCGTCGGCAACGCGTTCCAGTAGGTTCGCACTTCTTCGAGCAGATTGAATGTCCCAACGATATTGGTCGCGATGAATTCGCCGGCACCCTGGATCGAGCGATCGACGTGGCTCTCCGCGGCAAAATTGACGATCGCCCGCGGTCTGATTTCGCGCAACAGTGCCGCAGTCGCTGCACGATCCCCAATATCGGCGTGCACAAAGCGATATCGCGGATCGCCAGCCACTTCAGCAAGCGACTTCAGATTACCTGCATAGGTGAGCTTGTCGAGGTTGACGACCGGCTCCTGCTCATGCGCAAGCCACTCACGAATAAAATTGGCGCCGATGAAGCCAGCGCCGCCGGTAACAATAATCATGGTTTTTAAAGTTCGCGGCCTGTCAGCCGAGGCATTGAGAAGAACTTATTTTACCAGTGCCCTACAGCAAAGTGCGCGCGCACCGTCAATGGAGCTTGTTTGTCAGCTCGATTAATTTCGCGTATTTGGCGAAGGCGGCAAAACAGCCGACGGCGACATGCGCAAATCCCGGCCCGCCATCGAGAAAACCCAAGCGAATAATATAAAACTTGATAAAACGCGCCAGTGGACTTAGAAATAATTTCAGGTAGCCTGCACGCACCCCTTGTTGAAACAGCGCCTCCGCGTGCAGGCTGGAATAGCGATTTTGCTTGGCGAGGTAAGTACGCACGTCTTCTGCAGAGTCATGCAACAGATCGCCTTTCAGCGTACCAACGCCGGCCGTGGTGATGACGGCCTCATGCACTGGATCGTTGCTCCAGCTGGCAAACTGCCGGTGGAACAGACGCAATGACCAATCCGGATATCCCTCGCCGTGTGCCAGCCACCGACCCAGAAACCGGTTGCGGCGTTTCATTCGCAAGGCATTGTGGTTTCGCGTCTGGATGGCCACGCGGATAGCAGTTGCGAGCAACGGTGTTACGCGCTCATCTACGTCCAGGCACAGCACCCAATCGTACTTTGCCTCACCGACGGCAAATTGCTTCTGCCGTCCAAATCCCAACCACTCTTTCTCAATCACCCGGCATCCGCGCACCTCGGCGATGGCCCGTGTTTCGTCTTGTGAACCGGAATCCACCACCAGGATTTCTTCGGCGAACGCCACGCTGTCTATGCAGGACGCAATCTGCGTCGCCGCATTTTTGGCAATGATAACAACGGAGAGCGGGATTTTGTCGGCAGGCATGAGGATCAGGTGTGGATCGCATTTACAACAATTGGATAATCGATTGTAAACGAGCGCGAACGAGGATGGCATGCATCCTCCGCTACAATCGCTCGATGCGTGTCTTGCTGGTCAAACTCTCGTCGATGGGGGACGTGCTCCACAATTTGCCCGTGGTGAGTGACTTGGCACGCGCTTACCCGGACATTGAGATCGACTGGGTCACCGAAGCACCGTATGCCAAACTG
>JAYVKG010000284.1:0-7349 GCA_043768625.1 Betaproteobacteria bacterium | reverse complement strand
GTAAAACGCAAGAAGCGTTGTGATTCCCGCAACGCTTCCTCAACGGCTTTGCGCTCGGTGATATCGGCGACCGTTCCGTCCAGGCTCACCGCCGTCCGGTCCGATCCCGCATGGATAAAATTGGCCCGACCTTTGGCGAACACCCAGTGGACGGAATGATCGGGGTGAATCACCCTGTATTCGCCAATATAGGCAGCGGGGTTGACGGGTCGGGTCGCCGCCGCCACCAGGACACGCTGCTGCTCCAGGTCGTCGGGGTGAATCCTGGAAAAAGCCCCTTCATAGTCGACCTGGTCATCCGCAGTGCCAAAAATAGCGTGAAAGCGCTGGTCTGCGATGAGGGTGCTGGTTGCGATGTCGATATTGAAGGTGCCAAGTTCGCCCGCGTCCAGGGCGCGCGCAACCCTTTCCTCACTGGCCTGCAACGCCGCCTGAGACTGCTTGCGCGCGGTGATGTCGCGCGTGAAGCAACGGGTGTGGACCAGTTTGTCGTTGTCGAACACCGCATTGGAACTAACCGAGACATGTCGGATGGCACCGTCCTTGCACCGCATGCGCGCCTCGTAGTCGAGCACCGTTTCGCCGCGGATCAAGCGCGCAAGCGTATCTTCGATCGCCGGCCGGTCGGCGTGGAAGTCGGCGACGTGATGGCCGACGTATTCTTCGCGTGTGTAGCCAAGGAGATCGAGTTCGGTTTGATTGACCCGCAGGATGCTGCCGTCGGCGCCGACCCAATGAAATCCTATGGCTGCGTTTTCGACGAAATCCCGCAGGTCCGCTTCGCTGTGGCGCAAAGCTTGCTCGCTGGCGCGCAATGTTGTGTTGAGCTTTTCGAGCGTATGACCATATTGGACGGCATCCGCAAGTTTTTCTGACGCGAACCCTTGCGCGAGCACAGCCATGCGCTGGGCCTGATACCCGGCTGATGCGAAACGGCCAAGACTTTCAAGTTGGCGCAAATCCTCCGCATCGAATTTGCGCAGTTCGTCGTGGGCGATCGCCCAGACCGTGCCGACTGCCTTTCCGCCCATAAAAAAAGGCACCACCAAACACACTTCAATGGGGGGTGTGACCGCCTCGAAATACCGGTAACGCTGTTCGACACCTTTGAACAGCAGCGGAGCATTGCAATCGAGCACGTCACCGCAGGGGCCAAAATTGCGCGGGGTACCGCCACCAATATGCTGCCGCCATTGTCCCGCGATGGCAGGCCAAAAAAAACTTTGCTCGTCTTCACTCAGCAAACTGACACCGGCGGAGCCGACGTGCATGACTTCAAGTATTTTTTCTGCCAAAGTTTGCAGAATATCGCGCGGAAATTCCGACAGCGCCTGCGTCAGCGCCAACAGGGCGCGATTTTCTGTCGCGTAATCCGGCGCGCGCGCGGGGCGTCGGTTCAATTCCTCGGTGAACAGGATCGATTCCAGCGGGGCAGGGCTGGCGGCGGAACTTAGGAGCGTAGACTCAGGCGTGGACGACAATGGGCACCAAAGGTTGTTGAAGCGAATCCCGCGTGGTTTGCGCGGCGACAGCCTGCTTACCCGTACGAGGGTATTAGATAAATGATTCAACGAAAGTAGGACATTCGCTGTTTATTACTTGAGGCCGGCTAGCAGGGCGAATTTATCCTGCTAGCCATGAGTCATAAAAAGTTGGTTGCCGACCACAAGTGAGCAGATTCCGGGCAGCTTGTGTCATCTATTCTATGCAATGAAACACTAGCACCAGAGGGCCTCCCCAGACAAAAACCTCTGAAGATCCGCGCCCTTGCTAGTGTTTGTCGATCGAGATCGGCCTGGATACACTTTTAGGAGCGCAGGCGGAGCGCCCGCGGAATCAGGCTGCGCTCACCAAAAGTGAACGCGCCTTCGATTAGCAGCGCCAATGCCGCAACGGGAATGGCACCTGCCAGGAGTGTGGCGTTGTCGTTCAATGCCAAACCAGTGACGATGCGCTCGCCGAAACCACCCGCGCCGATGAATGCCGCAATGGTGGCGGTGCCGACATTGATGACCGCGGACGTTTTAATGCCAGCCAGAATGGTCGGGCGTGCGAGTGGCAATTCGATCAGCTTCAGGATCATCGGTGGGGTCATGCCGAGCGATTCGGCGGCTTGCTTCACGCCGCGCGGGATTTGCGTCAATCCGGCGACCGTGTTTCGCACGATCGGCAACAGCGCATAAAGGCTGAGCGCGATGAAAGCGGGGATTAAACCGATGCGACCGGTAATCGGGATGAGAATGGCGAGCAGGGCGAGCGAAGGGATGGTTTGCAATACACCGGTGACGCCGAGCACCATCGCTTCAGCGGACGGATGACGTGCGGCGAAAATGCCCAGCGGGACGCCGACGGCGATGCTGGCGATAAGCGACAAAAACACCAGTGCCAGATGTTCCGCCGCAAGCCGGGCAAAGTCGGGTCCGAACAGTTTTTGCCAGAATCCGCTCGTATTGGTTGCCGCTTTCGCGGGATATTTTGTTTCGCCGGGTAGCGCTTTGGCGGGAAGATCCGCCGTCGCGGTTGAATGCGCTTTAGCCGCTAAAAAGTCACCTGCAACCTGGGCGAACGATTGCTTATCCAGTTCCGCAGCCGCGTTCATGCGACGCATTGCCTGGTCGGTAATGCCCCCTTCGAGCGCCATGATCGCCGCGAAAGTTCGCGGCAGGCGAGTGGGCAGATCGGCTTTGTAGAGCAGTACCGCATCGTACCGAGGGAAATATTGCAGGTCGTCCGTCAACACCGTCATTTGATATTTGCCGATCTTGGCATCGGTCGAATAGATATCGATCACGTCAACCTGGCCTTGCGCGACGGCGTCATAGGCGAGGCCGTGATCCAGTCCGCGCAGCGAGTCGAAAGGCAGCGCGTAACTGCGCTTCAGTCCGGGCCAACCATCTGCGCGACCGATGAATTCCTGCGAAAGCCCGAGGCGTAAATCAGGAAATTGTTTTAGGTCGGAAAGACGGCTGATGCCCCTGCGGGTCGCGTTATCAGCGCGAATTGCCAACGCATAGGAATTGTTGAATCCCAGCGGCACCGACACGGCCAGACCAATTGCCGCCAGTTTTGCGTTCAGCACCGGTAGCGGCGGTACGCTATCAAGCTTCAGGATTTCGCGCGCGATTGTGCCGGTGTATTCCGGGTAAATATCGATGCTGCCCGCCGTGAGTGCGCTGAGCAATATCGCGGTATTACCCAGTCCCTGTTGATGCGACACATTGGTTTCGGCGCTAGTCTCGGCGGACTGTTTGATAATTTCCGCAAGAATATAGGATTCCGTAAAGCGCTTGGAGCCGACGTTCAGCGGCGCGCCAGGGACGGGTACTGCCAGTGCGAATGTCGCCACGCCCGCCGTAATTGCAAGAAAAAAATTCATCGGTGTCACCGGCTCCGCGCACCTGCTGCGCACAAGACGCTAGTGTAGCTTGGCTGCCCCTGACTGCGCGCGATCTAGGTGGTGAGGAAGCTCACCTCGATTGCTTCAAGGTGTCCACCAATCACCTGCGCCTTGATGCGCACATTGCGGCCATTGACGAGATTGCCAGCAGAGCCGCCGATGTAGGTGGCGGTTGAAGCATTGATTGTTTCCCCGCGTACGGTGAAGTTGGCCGGGGATGCAAAGTTGGCGACATCGCCTTGGACAACGTACTGGATGCGTTCACCGGCAGCGATGCGGCGGAAATCGGTCGCCGTCAATACGCCTGCCACTTTGCGCCCCTTGACCTGCACCCGTGAGCCGACGGTTATGGCGGCGGCATTGGCGGCAGTAGTGTCGACATCGGTATCGTTCAGACGGAATCGCCCGCTCGCGTTGATACTTTGCACGATGCCGTCGAGCACGATGATGCTGTTGTCGTTGCGAACGACAGGGATTCCGGCGACGATCTGGTTTGCGTTCATTATGTAGAATGGGATCTGACCGGTTGGTAAACCAGATCCTGTTAAAGGTCCCACGACGCGCACTCGCGTATTTTCTACAACGGATGTTATCCCCGGCACGATGCCAGCGGGCGTCGTTACTGACGTCACCGCCGCCATTGCCACCTGCACGCTTTGTACAAACAACTGAAACGCCGTTACCGCAGTCGCGGTGCCGAGCAACTCGGTCTGCGAATCGGCGATGCCTGGCAATAAAATCAGGCGTGTTGCTAGTATTGATTTGCTCTCTGCCTGCGCAACACCATATACCTCGACGCGATTGAATACGCTTAGATTTGCCAGATTGTTGAAGCCATCAAAAATCGTATTCTGGTCGACTTGCACCGACAGCAATCCCTGATCCTGAACGAAGCCGATGCTAAGGCGCTGGTTGTTCGGGTCCAAAATGGTTACTCGCCCCACGACCGCGCTCTGCACATTGATATTTGTGGCTATCCCGGGTGTGGTGCCCGTTGAGGTCGCCGGGATAGTGCCTGTTACCTCGGCAACCATACCTAGTTTGAGTGCGTTGAAGGATTGTCCGCCCTGCGTGTTGATGAAGATTGCCGACGCGCGGTCGTCGAGGCCGGTGGCGGCGATGCCGGCCACACCGACTGCCGAAAGCGGCCCGCTCGCAATGAGCGTGTCAGCGGGTGGGGTAGGGTCGCCGGTGCCGCCAGAACCCGTTTTTGTGTCAACGCCGCCGCCGCCACCGCCGCAAGCCGACATTAGAAACGTCATTCCAAGCGCGATGAAAAAAACGGTCAACGATTGCCCGCGCTTGGTGCGCGAACTCAGGCGATGTATGGTCGGTATCATTGGTTGTCCTTCGATTCAGCATAAAAATACATTCCAACCCTTATCCGGGTATCTGTCGTCCGCGCTTGTGCTGCATCATCCTTCTCGGCGCGGACGGCACGATCAAATATAGCGTCATGCATGCGCTTCCACTGCTCGTCGGCCAATATCGCCAGCCCGTCGGCTGACTCACGCGAAAGTTCGTCAGAAAAAACGGAACGTTCCAGAAAGCGCGGTTGAGGCTCCAGCACATTGAGTACCGCCGCATTTGCATGATCCTGAAGATTATCACCTAGCAATATCAAGCGATCCGAAAACTCTCGCAACGACAGAAATTCCGGGTTGGTCAGATGAACTCGTCCTGCATCATCTTCTACGACCTGACCGAGACGCACCAGTTCCTCCAGCACCGCACTCGGACGGTGATCGGTTGTGACGGCACGCACCAAATCATCGAATGAGCTCTGACGGCCAGTAGTGTGCCTCGAGAGCACCTTCGGTTTTCCATCGCGATCCCGCCAGCGTCGGCCGCTTCGCCAGGCCGTATGCACCGCCATCGCGTACGAGATCATCTCGGCCGGATGTTTTTCGGCCGCCGCTGCGGTTGTTAGCCGGCGGATTTCTTTGCGATTCAGGCCCGTGAGAAGGGACAGTTTTGTGCCGGTGGTGGTGTCGTCGCCTACAAAGTGCTCACGGGCCGCTTTAACGTAAACGCGTTTCAATAATTCACTCGCCATTTGAAAGGTCACCCCCTTTGCAATCATCAGGCGAACCAGTGGCACAAGCACCCGCACGAGCGTGTCAAGCAGCCTGTTTGATTGGCGGTTTTCGGGTGACTCGCTATTCATCGATCAACTATTTTTTAAACCACTTGCTTTTTGTATTGATTGCGGGAATAATTCCCGCATTAGTAGTTTATGTGAATTGCCGGCTAAAAGCAAAGGGTGCGTGATGTCACTGCAAACTGTACCGTTGAGCGTGGTTACCAGGACAGGCAGCGCGGTGTCGGCCGACGACAAAAAGTTCCCCAGCACAGTTCTACTGAATAGATTTTTAGCAGCGCCTACGGTAGCCGACACCAGCGTGTCACGACAAACAGGACTTGCGGGCCGTGGGTACAAACCCACGGACTCAGCAAACCAAACGTTCACTCCGCAATTCAGAGCGACGATAAAAACGACAAACAACACGCTGGTGGTGTGCCCGAAAATCCCTCGCGCGGTGATGGCGCCAAACTGCCGAACCAGCCTTGACGATGATGCAAAGCTGTTTTTCACTGTCTGCTTTTTAGAGGCGGGCCTTTGAATATTTCTGACCGGCCAAGTCCGTTTCCGATGCGTCCCCGTCGGCATCACGCGCGACAAAGGCATAGCGGCGGTCCCGTGCAGTGGCAATGGTTGAAGCCGCTAAAAAAACTGGCAGACATTGTTTCCAGTTTGCTGTTGATGGTGACCGGTGAGGCGCGCAGTCACGCGGCTTTAAAGCCGACATGCAAGCCATTCTCCGCGCTGCTGACCGTTACGCCGGCGGTCGCGGCTACCAATACGCCGCGCCTGTTAACCATTACTGCGTATTTTCCGTTGGGCTGTGGGCCGACCGGGGCGACTGCGGCAACGATTACCGAAAACGGCACCAAACTGCTTGATGTATGTCTCGACCGACCCGCGCCTGAGCTGGCGATTTGCGATTTGGTGCTGGTTCCATACACCGTGGAAATGACATATACACCTTCAGAGGCGGGCAATATGCCGCTGCGGATGATGACCAGCGATGGCGTATTGGTGGGGTCATTTGTCATCATGACTCGCGGCGCGGGAAGCGACCAGGCGCATTTCGATGTGACCGGCAAGTGGATCAATCCAGCGACGAGGGAAACCGGTCTCGCCCTGGTAGCGGATTCAGCGCGCAGTGCCGCCGTCATCGGCACCTGGGATTTTTTTGACCATGAGGGCGTGTCCCGGCGCTATTCGATTGAGGGTGTGCATTGGAATGAACCCGACGTAGAGGCAGAGGGTGCAATATTTGAGACTACCGGCGGCGGCGCAAGCACGCCATCAGCTGAGTTGATAAATTTGTCGCAGGTGTCCTCTTCTCAGCTGGGGATGGCGCGCATCACGTTTAACGGCCGTGACTGCGCGCGGATCTTCGCGCTGGGATTCGGCGGCAATGTGTTATTTACGTCGAACCTGGTGCGCTCCACGTTCTAGCGGTTTTTTCAATGCCGCGACCCAGGATGATTTGGCGCGGAGCGCGACTGATAAATTAAATGTCTATTGGCGATACGGATTGTTGGGGTAACGATCCCGACGATCCGGGATGCCGTCACGGTCGCGATCCCAGCGGCCACCATCCAGATACCATCTCTCGCCGCGCTGTTCCCAGCGATGCGGATAATAAACATAACCACGCCGCTCGCGCAACCAACTGCCGGCAACCCACACGTGATGGTGGCCGCGCCAACGCCAATAGCCTGGCACCCAGACGTAGCCACGGCGCGGTCTGGGAACAATTTCGTAGCGAAGAGGCGGAGGCCCGACTCGTAGCGATGCCCCGACCACGGTTGAGGCCTCGCTAACGGCGGGCAGCGTCATTGCGCCAAGCGTTGCCGTGGCGAATAAGACAGTAACTGCTAG
>JAYVKG010000283.1:0-2698 GCA_043768625.1 Betaproteobacteria bacterium | reverse complement strand
GCAATGGTGTCCATCAAATAATGTACGCCGGTGGCCGGCGCGCAGTCTTCGTTGGTCAGGCGCGCACTGGCAGCACCATTGACGATGGTAATTTTATTTTTTTCCTTGCCCAGCGCCGTGACGGCGAGTGCCACGCCCGAATTCAGGTTTTCCACGGTCATGTCGACCTTGTCGCGGTCAAACCATTGCAGCGTCACGTTTTTGGCAATGTCGGGTTTGTTTTGATGATCGGCACTGATGACCTGGATTTCTTTGCCAAACATCTTGCCGCCAAAGTCTTCCACCGCCATCTTGGCCGCCACCACCGCGCCGGGGCCGCCGTACTCGGCATACACGCCCGACATGTCGGTCAATACGCCGATCTTGACCAGATCGTCGGATAATTTTCCCTGCTGCGCATGGCCAATCGACATTCCTGTCGACAATGCTGCCGCGACCACTACCGTCATTAATTTGCGTTTCATGCTGGCTCTCTCCTGAAGTTAATTTGAATCTTGCTCTCTTTGCTTCGCATTACATTTCAACTCAAACGCCGAGGTAATCATGCAGCATGTCTTCTTTCGCCGCCAGCTCATGCTTTTCCACTACCGCGGCAATTTTGCCATGCTCCATCACGTAGTGCCGGTCTGCCAGCGGTGCAGCGAAGCGGAAATTCTGCTCAACCATAATGATGGTCATTCCTTTCGACTTTAATTCGCGAATGACGCGGCCCAGCGTCTGCACGATGACCGGGGCGAGGCCTTCGGTGATCTCATCGAGCAATAAAATTTTTGCACCCATCCTCAGAATGCGCGCCATGGCGAGCATCTGCTGCTCGCCGCCCGATAACCGCGTGCCCTGACTGTGGCGGCGTTCCTTCAGGTTGGGGAACATCAGGTAAATCTCATCGAGTGACATCCCGCCTTCACCTATTTTCGGTGGCAGCAATAAATTTTCTTCGCAACTCAAACTGGAAAAGATGCCGCGCTCTTCGGGGCAGTAGCCCAACCCCAGTCGCGCGATGCGGTGGGTCTGCATCTGGATCGATTCCTGTCCGGCCACTTTGACCGAACCAGTGCGCCTGCCTGTCAGACCCAGGATCGCCTTGAGCGTGGTCGAGCGCCCGGCACCGTTGCGGCCCAGCAGTGTAATGAGTTCACCCGGCCGGATTTCAAAGTCCACGCCGTGCAGGATATGCGATTCACCATACCAGGCTTGCAGATTGGACACGCTGAGCAAGACGCTGCTCATGCTGCCGCCGGCTCGGCAGTACCGACATAGGCTTCAAGCACCTTCGGGTCTTTTGACACCAAGGCATACGGCCCTTCAGCGAGTACCGTGCCGCGCGCCAGTACGGTAATGGTATCGGACAGATTGGCAATCACGCTCATGTTGTGTTCTACCATCAGCACCGTGCGATTAGCGGCGACCTTGCGGATCAGCTCAACCACACGGCTTACGTCTTCGTGTCCCATCCCCTGGGTGGGTTCGTCCAGCAACATCAATTCAGGATCGAGCGCCAAGGTGGTGGCAATTTCAAGCGCGCGCTTGCGACCGTAAGGCAATTCCACCGTCAATGTATTGGCAAAGGAAGTGAGGTCTACGGCATCCAGTAACTCCATCGCGCTTGCATTAAGCGAATACAAACTGGCTTCTGATTTCCAGAAATGAAAACTGGTGCCCAATTTGCGCTGCAATCCGATGCGAACATTTTCCAGCACGGTCAAATGCGGAAATACCGCCGATATCTGAAACGATCGCACCATGCCGCGCCGCGCCACCTGCACCGGTTTTTCATGGGTGATGTCGCGGCCATTGTAAATAATCGCGCCACCGGTAACGGGCAGAAATTTGGTGAGCAAATTAAACACCGTAGTCTTGCCGGCACCGTTGGGGCCGATCAGGGCATGAATGGAGCCACGCTTCACCTTGAGCGCGACGCGGTCAACGGCGGTAAACCCCTTGAATTGTTTGGTGAGTTCCCGGGTTTCGAGTATGACGTCTTGAACCATGGTCTCGCGGAGCGTAGAAAGAAAGTACAGGGTGGCGGGCATTATGCCGCGCGAATTTTTGCCGATCGTGCCGGATTGCTCGCGTGAAGTTTAGCATTGAACTCGCGACAGCCATGCCGCGCGTTTCAACTTGTAAAGCCCCTTCCCGAATCTGGCGCTGCTATTGCCGGAACGAACAATGCCGCGCAGGGTGCGCGGCATTGTGTGAGATCAGCTGACCCGCTCCTTAGCGATGTTGTGTCACGGCGAGCACAGCAAGGCGCGTACGGTTTACGGCGGCAACACTAATCCCGATCGAGCCTTCACCGCAGAGAGGTCGGTGGCATTGATGACGCCGGACGTGTTGACGTCGAACTTGAAGTTGCCTGGATTCGCGTTCTGATTCAATCGCGCCTTTACGCCACTGATATCGCTTGCATTAACGGAGAGCGTGTTGTTTACATCGCCAATGAGGAAGCCTATTGCAGCAGCAACATTTGCGCCCGAACCGTTGATATTGCTCAATGTGATCGTAGGGCGACTATTGTCCGGTACCCCGGTGAGTGTCACCACCACCTCGTTGCCGGGACTCGCGGGAATCGCAAAAGTAGCTGTGCCGACGGGATTCGAACTCACCCCGCCCACCGACGTTACTGGCCCGCTGAACTGGAAGACGATGGTGTGACCCGCGCCAATGGAACGCGATTCGACGCCTACCGGCCCGCCGA
>JAYVKG010000282.1:0-1602 GCA_043768625.1 Betaproteobacteria bacterium | reverse complement strand
CGCGCCGCTTCGTTGCCATTTGGTGGCGACAAATGGGGCCGGGACGTATTGCAAAAAGCGATCAAGGGTGCGCAGACTTCCATTTTTGTCGGGCTGTTTGCAGCGCTCATCGCGACCATCATAGGCACGACATTAGGTGCGTTGTCAGGCTACCTGGGCGGCAAAGTCGGTGACCTGATGGAATGGTTTTACAACGTCTTCAGTTCGATCCCTTATATTTTACTTATTCTGGCGTTCGCGGCGGTATTTGCCAATTCACCGGCAATGGCGAATTTTCGCGGCGTGCCGATGGTGATTGCGATACTCGGACTCACCGGCTGGACCGGCATTTACCGACTGATTCGTGCAGAGTTTATCAAGCACGGGTCGCGCGAATACGTGAAGGCAGCAGAGGCGATTGGTGCATCGCATGGTCGCCGTATGTTTGTACATATCCTGCCGAACGTAAGCCACGTGTGTCTGGTGCAGCTGTCGCAGCACGTCGTGCAATTCATCAAGGCCGAAGTTATCCTCTCCTACCTGGGTCTGGGTGTGCCGGTGGACTCGGTATCATGGGGAACGATGCTCGCCGAAGCGCAGAGCGAGCTGGTGATTGGCAAGTGGTGGCAGTTGGCGGCGGCGGGAATTTCAATGGCAATCCTGGTGACGGCATTTTCCATGCTCACTGATTCGCTGCGCGATGCGCTCGATCCCAAGATCAAATAAGCCCGAGGCCTAAATGGAAAATATTCTTCAAGTTAAAAACCTCGGCGTCAAGTTTCGTCTTGACGGCGGCACGATTTTCGAGGCGGTCAAAGGTACAACGTTCGATATCCCCCGCAACTCTACGGTAGCGCTGGTGGGTGAATCAGGCAGCGGGAAATCGGTTTCTGCAATGTCTATTGTTCGTTTGCTACCGCAAGAACAGGCAATTATTTCGCCGCAAAGCGAAGTTCTGTTCAACGGCGAGAATCTATTGAAAGCGACCGAGAGGCGCATGCGCGAAATTCGCGGCAAAGAAATTTCGGTCATTTTCCAGGAGCCAATGTCGTCGCTGAATCCGGTATTTTCAGTCGGCAATCAAGTGTCGGAAGTTCTGCAGTTGCATATGGCGATGACTAAGCGCCAGGCGTGGGCGCGCTCGGAAGAATTGCTCAATGAAGTCGGCATTCCCCATCCGAAGCTACGGATGCATTCCTATCCACACGAATTATCCGGTGGGCAACAGCAACGCGTCATGATCGCAATGGCCATCGCTTGCGAGCCAAAACTGTTGATTGCTGACGAGCCGACCACGGCACTGGATGTGACTATTCAAAAGCAGATCCTTGACCTCATCGCCAAGCTTCAAGCCTCGCATCAGATGTCGGTATTGTTCATCACACACGACCTGGCCGTAGTGGGAGATATTGCCGATACGGTGGTGGTGATGCAAAACGGCGAAATCAAGGAGCAGGGCTCTGCCAAACAGATTTTTGAGTCGCCTCAACATCCTTATACGAAGGCCTTGCTCATGTGTCGCCCCAGTTTAAGCAAGCGGCCAATGCGGTTGCCCGTAATCGAGGATTTTATGGGTGCCGCAGGTTTGCGGCCGGAGCATCTTGCACAACGCGCGCGTGGCTA
>JAYVKG010000281.1:0-19551 GCA_043768625.1 Betaproteobacteria bacterium | reverse complement strand
TACTGCTCGATCTTCTCTGCCGTCAGCACCACGCCAGGTTCGTATTCCGGCGCGTTCTCGATCTGCTCCAGATCATTAAGGCCAAACTTGTTATAGATCCGGTTGATGGCCGAAATCAATCTCACCGGCCGATTAGGGTCGGCGTTGAAGTGCTGGTGAATGGTGTTGGGCGGGATGTAGATTACGTCACCGGCTTCCCAGCCGTAACGCTTGACTTCGTCTTGCGGTTTCCAGTGGTAGGTGTCGGTGATCTCGACGTCGCAGTCCTGGTGCAGGTCGTAGCCTTTGCCTTCCAGCACGTACAGGCATTCTTCGGCCAAGTGGCGGTGTTTGCCGGATTTGCTGCCAGGCGGAATGATTTGCATGTACGCATCGACCGTTTCCATGCGGGTGTTCATGGCTTCGTTCATCAGGTGCTTCAATAACCCCTGCCTGGACATTTCCCATGGCATGTCTTCCGGGTGTACGACCTTGGCACGCTTGGCGTTACGTGCCGGTGCGCTGGCCGCGTCTTCCAGCAACCCTTGATACAACGGACGGTTTTCCGTCCCCTTCTTCCATGCTTTCGATTCGCCCCAGGACATGTTGTGTCTCCTTCAGTTCGTTTTCAAATTGGATTTTGGTATGGTGATCATTCAGGCGAATGGTTGTAATCCTGCTCACCTTCACGCGCTTCAAAACCCACACCCCCTGGCATTGGTTCGGTCGACCGCGGCTCAACCTGATGCTGAAATAGCATGTTCATGAACATGTACATCGGTTTGGATTTAATTACCAATGCGCGCGCTGGCTTGACGGGGTCTGCATTGAAATGCTGATGCACGCAGTTGTTGTGCACGATCGCTACATCTCCGGCTTTCCAGTCGTAACGCACACCATCGTGAATTTCGTAGCCGACGCCATCGAGGATGTAGAACGCCGCCTCGTTGACGTGGCCATGTTTTTGCGACTTGCCACCAGGTCCGTATTCTTCCAAATGAAGATGGAACGTCTGGGTGATACCGTCCTTTGGCTCGACATAATGGCGGCTATACGCCTGCGGGCCGTCGTTAAACTTGATGTCTTTGCCCTTGCGGACACGCGGCATCGAACGTAAACGCGTTAATTCGTCCGTCAGGTTGTAGGGGCCGGCAATCGCGCGTACAAAAACCCGATCTTTCTTACTGTGATAGTGCGATTCATTCTCCATGGTGTCACCTCAGGTTATTTATTTGGTTTGTTTGACAATGATGTCGTTGTAAAGCTTGGCCCATTTTTCCGATTCATCGAGCACCAGTTTCGCGTCAATAATGACTAAGGGGCCGCGGTTGAGCGGGGTATCGATCTTGCGACTGGTCGGCACGAAATCGCGTTTCAACAGGATTTGCTGGCCCTCATCGCCGATCATAAAATCGTAGTACAGCAGGGCGGCATGCGGATTGGGACTGCGCCTGGCCAACGCCACGCCGTTGGCGCGTGCCACGGCCGGTGATAACACGAACCAGTCAAACGGCGCGCCTTTTTGCTTGACCTGTTCAGCGGTAAAGTTGTAAACCGTTAGCGCAAACGGCACTTCGCCAGATGCGACGAGGTTGGTCAACAGCGTATGACCGCGTCGCACCGATAAGCCATTCTGCGCGACGATGTCGCGAAATAACTGGAGACCTCTTTCCTCGCCAAGACCACGCACAACACTGGCAAACCAGTCGTCATCGGTTGCTTCAATGCTGAGCCGACCCTTCCAGCGCGGATGCAGCAAGTCTGCATAGGTTTTCGGCAACTCTTCTTTTTTTACCATTTTCGTGTTGTAGGCCTGCACAAACACGTTGAGGCGCGTACCTACCCATTCGCGGTGCGCCGGCACTGCTGCGGCAATCAATTCCGACTGCAATGGCGAACGCACCGACTGCAGCACACCTTCCCGATGCATCGCTTCCAGCGGCGGCGCGTTGCATTCAATAATGTCAACCTCGGCCCGGCCCGCTTTGTGTTCGGCCAGCACCCGCTGCAACACCTTGTCGCAGGAGGCACGCCACATCCGCACCTTGATACCCGTGGCCTTTTCGAATGCCGCATTTATCACGGTCATGTCTTCGACCGTCAGCGAGGTGTAGAGGTTGAGCGTGCCCTCTTTCTTTGCGCCGTTAATCAGGCGCTGTTGTCGATCGGCGCCGTCATAATTGGCAAGGGCCTCAACCGAGAGTTCTGCAGCCATCGCGACTTGCGTTGCCACAAGAGTCAACACAGATGCGATTACCGACAAATACAAATAGCGACCAGCCAACAACAGGAATGAGTAAATGCGCAAGTTAGACTCCATATTCGTCAAGTTTGTAACGACGTGGCTTGAGGGTGCGGCAAATCTCGCGTACAACGCCCGCTTGCGGCAGCGAGATGCCGCATTCGTCGGCCATCGCACCAACAATCGCCATGTCGTCTTGAGCCCACGCCATCGACTGTGTACCCCAGTCTCTGAGCGCGCAGTTATTCGCGCTGCTGATCAAAAGCGCCTGACGCAATACCTCAATATCCATGCCAAAACGTTTCGCCAGAGCCAGCGCTTCGTGATTGGCGACCAGACAGGCCCAAAGGATTGAGTTGTTGGCCGCTTTCGCAACCTGCGCGGTGCCAACAGGACCTGTATGAACGATGTCGGTAGAGTATGCGGCCAGCGTGGGCTTGAGCCGTTCCACGACCTCAACTGCGCCGGCAACGAACGACAGCAAGGTGCCCGTGTCGGCCGCCTTGCCACCACGGCAGACCGTCGAGTCGATAATGTGTACTCCATGCCGACTGCCAATTTCAGCCAGCTCGGTCATGGTTGCTGGCAGCACTGTCGACAAAACCGCGATGATCGTATCCGCACGGGTATGCGGCAAGATCCCGACGTCAGAAATAAGTTCACGCAATTCGCGGTCGTAGCCAACGCAGATCAAAATGGCATCACTGTTTTTGGCCAGTTCCGCGACAGTCTCCGACCAGCTCGCACTGCGGGCTTCAATCAGCGCTTTCTTTGACGCGTCCAGATCATGAACCAGCACCGTAAAGCCCTTGTGGGCCAGATGGCCAATAATTGGCTGGCCCATACGGCCTGCACCAATCACACCAACCGTCCTGATTACAGAACTCATGTTGCAGCCTCCACTGACTTCAAAGACGCCTCATGCGCCGCCAGCGCTTCGGTGAAGCCCTGGCTGCGTGGCGCAATCATCGAAACCGCGCGAACCCGCTGGGTGGCGCTGTCCAGGCCTGGTGGCGTTTTGCCGCTCGCCACGTCTTTGGCGACTTGCAGCAAGCGATTTCGCGTCATGATGATTCCGTTGTCGGTTGAGACTAGATTTTCGCGTGAGCGATCCGTAATTGCACCCATGCTTTCCTGCACCGCGGCATCCTGGATACCGATAGTCATGACACCTGAGAATGTTTTTTTCTCCTGCTGTGCCCGGCGATCCATAAAGTACATATTGTGGATATTGGCCTGCGGGACAAAACTATTTTCGATTACTTTGACGTGTATGCCTTTGCCGTCATGACAGGCCTCGAGTTCCGTCGCGTTAAGCGGCCGGTGCGGGTGATAGTCAATGCTGAAGGTCCAGCAGTGTTCATCGTCAATCGGCACCCAGGCATGGCCACCGGAAGGGTTATCACCGTAGGGCGGGAACAGATTGAAGCACGGCATCAACCACTGGGTAACGCGCCAGTAGAACCGGTCATCGCCAACATTGCGGCGCGTCGAAATGTGCAGTCCGGTCGGCGATTGCGTGGGAATGAATTTCGGGTGCGGATCGCCCTTTAGCATGACGGCACTATCAGTATCGCGTTTCAACAGCGGATCTTCACCAACCGAGTAACGATGCAGGAAGGTGGAATGAATCGAATCGAGTCCGCCTTCCATGGCCTGCAGATAATTGCACTCCTGTATGCGCTTCGATACATAACAATGATTGTCGGGCACGGAGCACCACTCGTAGTCTGGCACCGGTGGCTGCAACTCTGCCGGGCCAAGATATGTCCAAATTACGCCCCCGCGTTCTACACAGGGATAGGACGTCAATTTGATCTTGTTACAGAATCCACTTTCTACTGGCTCTGATGGGACCTCCATGCATTGTCCGGCGTGATCATACTTCCAGCCATGATACGGGCATCGAATACCGCCTTCCTCGTTACGTCCGAACCAAAGAGACACGCCGCGATGGGCGCAGAACTCATCAATCAGACCAATGCGTCCCGCGGTATCACGAAACGCAATCAGCCGTTCACCGAGTAGCTTGACGCGGACCGGCGGGCAATCCGGTTCGGGAAGCTCGTGCACCAGTAACGCGGGCAGCCAATAACGGCGGAACACCGCGCCCATTGGCGTTCCCGGGCCGGTTTGGGTGAGTTGCATGTTTTGTTCGGCCGTGGTCATTCAACGTCCAGGAGCTGGTACAGCGACCACGGTGGGTGAACGACCGTTGATGGTCTCCTCGAAAATCTGGCTCCAACGCGCATAACCATCGAGCACTGCATCGACGTCGATGAATTTCAATTGAAATTTGTCGACGCTGGACGCGTGGCGCCGGTTGGTAATGACGTGATTCATTTTGGCCATCAACGCCTGCCCATCACCGAGCATGAACTCATAAAATAAAACGGCAGCATGCGGGTGGGTTGCATTTTTAGTCACGCCGATACCGTCTGTGTATGCAATGGTCGGCGACAGCGCAATCCAATCGATTGGCGCGCCGGCCTTTTTCGATTGCTCAGGCAGATAGCTGTAGAGCGTGATGGCCATCGGCACCTCTCCCGCGACCACCATATTGTTGAGCAAGGCATTGCCCATTCGAATCGAGAGACCATTGGTGGCAACCAGTTCACGGAAAAAAGCGAGGCCCTTTTCTTCGCCCATTGCCTGCACCAGCGTGTAAAACCATTCCTGCTCCTTGCCCTCAATAGCCAGACGCCCTTTCCAGCGGGGATTAAGCAAATCTGACCAGGCCTTCGGCAATTCTTCTCGCTTGACCTTGCTGGTGTTGAAGGCCTGCACGAAAATATAAATCCGTGGTCCGGCCCACATGCGATGTGCGGGCATGGCGCCGGGGATCAGTTCGGTCTGGACTGGTGAGCGAACTTCCATCAATAGTTTCTCGCGAACCAGTGCCTCCATTTCCGGTGCCGGGTTTTGCACCACATCCACCTCGTAACGACCAGCCTGCGCCTCCGCCAACACACGTTGCAACACTTTGTTTTTTCCCGACCGCCATACATTTACTTTTATGGCGTATTTTTTTTCAAATTCCGCTGCCAGGCGACGCAAATCCTTGTCGACCATCGATGAATAGACGTTGACGACACCTTCGCGACGTGCGCCTTCGATTAGTCGTTGGTTGCGATCAGGCCCCTCATAGCGGGCCGGCTGCGCAGAAGCGAGACCTGATGTGAACGTTACCAGGAAAACCAATGCGGCGCACACCATCATCACGCAGCGATGGGCAAAATGAGCCACGGAAAAAACTGGTTTCATCGCTTTTGCGTAATGGTGTCGAGGAGAGCCGGCTGGCCGGCCTTGACCTTGGTAATCGCACGCTTAAGCGCGGCGGCGATATCGCCCGGCTTGTCGATCGGCCCTTCTGCGTACCAGCCCATCGCACGTGCCAAACCGGCAAAATCTGGCGCGGGATCGTCCAAATCCATACCGATGTGCGCACGATTCACCGGTGTACCTCGTTGTTTGGCCATGCGGATCTGGTGCTCCCAGTCGTTGTAGTAGGCGCGGTTGTTGAACATCACGCACAACATTGGTATCTTGTGTTTAGCTGCCACCCAAAGTGAACCTGCATCGAACATAAGGTCACCATCGGGCTGCATGTCGACCACCAGTCGGCCCGCCTCGCGGTGTGCCAGGGCGACACCCATGGAAATGCCGATTTGCGTTGACGTCCCCAGCGATTTGCCAGGATGGCGATAGGGGCGATCAAAATCCCACAGCTTGCGCGTCCAGTCATCGAGCGTCCCTGCGGTCAACACCCAGTCTTCATACTTGATTGCCTGCCAAACTTCCGAAGCGAGGCGCGGCAGTGTAATGGGTGATGCGTCCCAATCGGTGTGCGCCTGCGTCTCCCACTTCGTGCGGAGCGCAACATGCTTTTTACCGATTGCGGCAGTGCGATTCTTGATGCGAGGCGCCAACTTTTCAGTATTGGCAATTTTGCGCTTACATAGTTTGGTCAATAGGGGAATCGCCACTGCAGTATCGGACATCACCCGCAAATCGGCATGCAACAGACGCTGATAATCCATCGCCCAACTGGATAGCTCCAGATCGCCGAAACCAATATCAATCCAGCGGCAATTGGCCGGCACCAGACTGGTCATCGTTCGCGTGGTACTGACCAGCTCTGTGGTCGGCTTTTCCCAGTCTCGTGTGTCCAGACAAAGCACCAGAGCGGTATCGCGAAACACCTCCTTGTCCATGCTCATGTTGAGCGGATGGCAACTGGGGAAGTTCAGGCGACTGTTGATGTCGTAGACTGCGGCACCAACCGTTTCCGCGAGTGCCACCAGGTCGTTGAATCCCGTCGCGTTCCGACCCACAAATTCGGCGAGAATCACCGGACGTTGTGCCTTGAGCAGCATCTCGGCGACGCTTTCCAGCGCTGTGGGGTCCGGTGCCAACGGCGAAGGCACCGTCATGGCGCTGACGGGCGGCAAAGATACCTCATGCTTGAGTGGCGCTTCCTGCAGCCAGGCGTCGTAGCACATGTAAATCGGGCCTTGTGGCTCGGTCATCATCACCCCATAGGCACGAGCGAATGACTCTGGAACGCCATCTATTACGGTCGGCTGGTAGTCCCATTTGGTGTAATCGCGCACTGCCTGGCCCTGCACATTTGCCGTGTGCGTCCAATCGATACGTGGACGACGTTTCGTTTCGTCCATCGGACCGGTGGCGCCGATGATGAAAATCGGCGCGCGGTCAATGTAGGCGTAATACACCGCCATATTCGAATGCAGCAAACCCACCAGATTGTGCACGATCGCCACCATCGGTTTGCCACTTGCCTTGGCATAGCCATGCGCGATCTGCACTGCTGTTTCTTCATGCTGGCAAAGCATCATGCATGGATAATTTTGGCCGTAATTGACGATGGAATCGTGCAACCCGCGATAACTTGCGCCGGGATTAAGTGCTGCGTAAGGAAGCTGATAGCGATGCAGCAAGTCAACAATGACATCGGATGCCCATCGCTCAGGCGAGGGCTTTTTCCGAGGAGGGGTGAGGGCACCAGACTTTTTACCGATGGGCTTCGCTACGGGTTTAACGCGCTTTGTCACGAATAAGAACTCGTATTATCCATCGCGCTCATGCTGCCGAGCTATCCGGAATCGCAACACATTTATCGGCGTTGATGCGAAAGTAAATCTTCTCGCCTGGTACCGTGCGCAGGGACGGATGCGCCTTTGCCAGGATTATCCGGTCCCCCATCTTGACCTGAAATTCAACATGCTCGCCAAGAAACACTTTCGCATCGACAACCGCTTCAAAAGTATTGACGCCCTCGAATGCACGGTCAGCGAGTTCGACATCTTCGGGACGCAAGGACAGAACAACCTTATCGCCAACGCGAAGCACATCTGCACTACTGGCAGACAGTTTGCCGATGGGCGATTCGACCATGTACCGGCCCGGCGTGGCTTCCACAGCGGCGATTGTTGCCTCAAGAAAATTAGTAGTGCCGACAAAATCAGCGACGAACTTGTTGCGTGGGCGTTCGTAAATATCGCGCGGAGAGCCAATCTGCAAGATCCGGCCGTCGCTCATCACCGCGATCTGGTGCGACAGCGCGAGGGCCTCGCTTTGGTCGTGGGTTACATAAACTGTCGTTATCTTCAATTCTCGTTGCATGCGTTTCAGCTCAAAACGCATACGTTCACGCAGCTTGGCGTCCAAGTTTGATAATGGTTCATCAAGCAATAGCAGAGCAGGTTCCATCACCAGCGCGCGCGCGAGCGCCAGGCGCTGCTGTTGTCCGCCGGAAAGCTTGGTCGCTTCGCGATCGGCCAGATGCTCCAGGTCGACTGCGCTCAAGACGCGCATGACCTTGTCCCGGAGATCTTTTTTGCTGTACTTTTTAATACCAACTTCAAGCGGAAACGCAGCATTCTGGAATACATTCATGTGTGGCCAGATTGCATAGGACTGGAACACCATACCGAAGGTACGTTTGTTTGGTGCGATGAAAATATTTTTTGTTGATGAGTACACAACGCGCGCATCGACCGCAATTTCACCTGATTGCGGTTTCTCCAGTCCGGCGATCGAACGCAGCGTGGTCGTTTTGCCGCAGCCGGAGGGCCCTAACAACGTAAACAATTTGCCTTCAGGCACCTCGAACGTGACGTCCTGCGCAGCCTTGATAATCTGACCACGTTCATTGGGATATTCCGTGTAAAGAGCGGTTACCTTAAGCATGCTCTACCTTTCGATTTTTTCATTGTTATGCTTCCTTTACGCCAAATTTCTTGCCCATTGCCTGTGCCAAAAGCACCAGGAAAAACAAGGCGACAATAAACATCACGCCGAGCGCCGAAAGTTCGACGTATTGCCCGTTCTCCCACAATTCCCAGATCACAATTGAAATTACTTCGGTTCCCGGGCTATACAACAGAATTGACGTTGACAACTCGCGTATCGAAACGATGACGATATAAATCCATCCGGCAACCAGGCCCGGCTTCATCAACGGCAAAATAATCCGCCGGAACATCGTGAACCAGGACGCGCCGCTCATCGCAGCCGATTCTTCGAGTTCCTTGTGAATCTGCAACATGGTGGTCGTGTTGTATCGCAGCCCGTAAGGCAGGAAACGCGTGATGTAGGCGATAAACATGATCCAGATCGTGCCGTATATGCCGATGTCGAAATTCAGATAGAAAATCATGATCGACAAGCCCAGCACCAGTCCCGGAAACACCATCGGCAACGAAGCGATGTTATCCAGCAGCCAGCGTCCCGGCGTCTTGGTTTTGACCACAATCCAGCAGATGACCGAGGTGACCAGCATGATGATGGTGGCGCTACCGATTGATAGCAGCAAACTGTTCACCACCGATTTTGTCAGTGTCGGATAACTTAGTACAAATCGGTACGGGTCGAGCGTCAGATTTTGCAGAGCCGCCATCGACGGCACGCTGTAAAATTTTTGCAACGATGACCACAAAAGAACCAGGAAAGGCCCCGCTACGATGAGCAGAAAGTAACATATACAGAACCCTGCCGCGACCCAGCGCCATGGACCCAGATCGATGGCACGCGGGCGAAAGCCCTTGCCGGTCATGGTCGAGTATTTGCTGCCCTGATTGGATAGTTTCGACTGGTAATACACACCCACGGTGGTAATCAGCAACAGTGTGACCGCGTAGGAGGAGGCAAGACCGATCTGGCTAGGATATTGATGTATGGCCTGATAGATCGAGGAGGTGAACACCTGAATGCCGACCGGCAACCCGAGTAAGGCGGGCACTTCAAAGGACTCGATCGAACGAACGAACAGGATCAGGATGGTCGCAAAAATAGCCGGCATGACCAGCTTCAGGGTAATGCGGGTGACAATCTGAAACATACTCGCGCCGCTCATCATCGCCGATTCCTCCAGCGACGGATCCATCGAGCGAAACGCTGCCGTCATCAACAGGAACGCCATTGGCGAATAGTGAAGCCCGTCTACCCAGATCATGCCCCACATGGAATAGACGTTGAAGAACACGTATTCGGTATTAAACCAGCTTTGCAACAGCAAATTGACAATGCCGATCTTGGGGCTGCCCAGTAGAATCCAGGCGACCGTGAAGAGAATGCCAGGGATGATCAGCGGGATTATTGACAGGGCAAAAAACAGTGCCTTGAATGGAGTATTGGTGCGCTCATTGAGCCAAGCGAGAAAGGTGCCCAGCACGAACGCAAATATCGATGTCCCGACCGCAAACTGAATGGAATTGAAAAACAGTTTTAGTGTTTCTATGCTGCCATATGCGGTTGCGTAGTTTTGCAACGTGAATTCGGCCGCTTTCGCGCTGGTCTGCGGTGTAAAAAAACTTTGCCACAACAGAAAGAACAGCGGCACTGCCGCTAGAAACACGACAAACACGACGCAAACACCAACAACAAGCCACTTCGCATCGAAGCGCTGCAGCCAGCTCAATTTGACCTGCGCGGGCACAACTTCGTGCGACCCTGTAGCGTTCGACATACGATTGCTTTCCCCATTAAATCGAATCGATTTGTGCCGATTTTTAACGTTCTTTTATGCGGAACATCGGTCTGCATAGCAATACGATGGAATTTACCGCCCTCTCGCGCAGGTGTCAAGAACGCCTTTATGATTTCAGACAAGTTTGGCGTGGTGGTAGTCCCAAACTTTCTTGATGAGGTTAGGTTTCCAGAGGTTGCCGCTGATTATCGCGATCTCTTCGCGACTGAGCAAAAAGGGCTCACCCAACTGTGACGACAGAAATTGTCGCTCTGCAGTTTCTTCAAGATAGCAACCGAGGACGAAAGCATCCATCACGCTGTCCGCTGCAACCACCGCCCCATGTGAGCGCAGTACGCACACGCGATGCTCGCCGAGGGCGACCGCCAGTGCTTCACCGAGCGGTTTGGTATTGATTGAAGCCGTCTTTTCGAAATACTGGATCTCGCCAAGCACCGCTGCCTGCATGATTACCGGCAAAATAGGTCGACCGGCCATCGTGAATAGCGTCGAATACAGTGGGTGCGTGTGCACGACGGCATGAACATCGGGGCGACGCCGGTAGATTTCAGCGTGAATGTGGAATTCCATGGGCGGAACATCCGTGCCATCGACAGGCCGACCGTTCATGTCGATGGTGATGATGTCGGCTACCGTTAGCGCGCTGCGCACGGACTTGCCCGAGTTGATCAGCATATGTTCGCTGCCCGGAAGCCGCGCGCTGAAATGACCATTAAAGTCGATGATGCCGGCGCGTTCCATCATCAGAATCGCATCTGCAAGCGACTGTTTGAGTTGCTGCGAGGATTGCTCTGGCTGCATTGTTGCCTCCACAATTTTCGACTCAGTGCGCGCTGAATACCTGTTGATACAAGCGGCTCCATTTTTCGCTGTGCTTGACGAGTTCAGCCGGATCAACAAACTTCCAGTCGATGCCTGCTGGCATCCCTTTCTCGGTGCGACTGGCCGGAATCAAGTCCATGAGCGGCAACATGCGTTGCGCGTCTGACAACATGAAATCAATGAACAACATGGCGGCGTACGGGTGTGGTGCGCGGCGCGACAGCGCCACGCCGCTGATTCGCGCAACTGCCGGCGCAACAGCCACCCAATCGACGGGTGCCAATTTCTCTTTGCGCAACTTGTCGATAAAATAATTGTAGGTTGCGGTGACGGCCATAACTTCGCCGGACGCCGTCAGGCTGGCGAGGAGCGGATGGCCTTTGCGCAATTGCATACCGTTGTTGCGCGCGATTTCACTGAACAATTTGGTGGCACGTTCTTCACCCAGTTCGCGTCCGACCGTAAAAAACCAGTCGACGTTGTCCGCTTCGGCAGCAAGCTTTCCTTTCCAGCGCGGATCTAACAAATCCGCGTAAGTCTTTGGTAGCTCATCGCGGCGAACTCTCTGCGAATTGTAAGCAAATACAAACAGATTGGCCCGATTGCCGATCCATTCGCGATGCGCGGGCTGCGCTTCTGCGATCATGTTGGCGGCAAATGGCGTGTCGATGGCTTGAGACAACTGTTCCAGATGCAACGACTCCAGTTCATAGCCATTGCTTTCGATCACGTCCACCTCGAAGCGACCGCCTTTGGCTTCGGTAACGGCACGCCGCAGCACCCCCTCGGAATTCGCGCGCCAGACGTTTACTTTGATGCCGTAGCTTTTTTCAAATGCGGCAGCCAGCACGTTGATTTGTTCCTGTCCCATGGTGGCATACAAGTTTAGTACGCCCTCTGCGCGTGCCTTGGTCAACAACTGCTCGTGACGATCCGCCCCTTTTAGCGCTGCCGCTAACTTCACATCGCGACTCGCTTCAATCGCAAAAACGGTAGTCGGCACAATCATTGCTAAAAGCGTGACAGTCAAAAGCGTCAACCAGCAACGCTGGTCACCAAATTTGAAGTTGTGTTTGCGGCTTTTACGCATGAGTGTGGCCCTTTTCGTCGTGATGGTGTTGATGACCGTGACCATGGTGATGGCCATGCGCTTGACGACGCAGCGCGCGCGGGTCCTCGTTAAAGACCAGCGACTTCACGGTAACCGGCACTGTAAAGGAAGGCATTCGTATGCGGCCCAGATCGACGTAGTCGAAATCCCACAGGGTCACGCCGTCAATGACCAGAATGTTGCTTTTAATTTCGAGCTCCTCGCGCAACAGGCTCCCCAGGGTTTGCGCGATATCACCGTCAAGCACAATGAACAGTGGCGCACCGCGTCTCAACGTTTTTTCCATTCCAGCCGCGATGCCTTGGGCAAACGCGTAGATGCGCGGGTATGAGGGCGCACCTTGCCAGCGAAACGCCAGCGCAACCTCGGCGTCGCCCTCGACCAGATCAAAAGCCGTGTAGTGGCGTTTGATGGCGGTCGCCACGTCGGCAGGCACTATTTCCGGCCCGAATTCATACGCTGGTGTCAGCACTTGCAGATTGCGGCGCGGCAACAGTTCTGCCGGGTTCGAAATATAGGTCGTATTGCCGCTCAACTGAACGCTATATTCAGACGCGCCGAGCGCGGTTGCACGTATGCACTCCCCGGCTGGCAACAATTCCCATGGAAACCCACCCGACGACAATTTTTGACGGACCGCCAAACCCAGCAATTTCCCCAAATCGCCAAAATCGCGCGGCTCACGGTCATATACGTACTCGGCAACACCGCCGGAAAACATGACGCCAGAAATACCACCCAGGTGCGGTAGTCGGTCCGTCAGGTACAACTGCGCGATGTCATTCGGCAGTTCGTCGCCATAAATGGCGACAAGCAATGCATTCGCCATGCCGTCAGCGACCTTGGCCATGTGTTCCCTCGTCACGACATCGCCGAGACGCCAATCAAATCCCGCGAGCTTGGCGTGATACTTGCCGGTGGGGTCCAGTCGCGTGATGCGGTTGGCCTGATCTACCACCAGTAACCTGCCGCCGATATGCACTGCCGCGGTATGCAATATCTTGCCTTTTTCGACAAGTGCCAGCTTGGTGGTTCCACCGCCAATATCGATATTCAGAATTCGCGTGCCACTGTCGTGAGACGCCTTTGCGGCACCCGAACCATAAGCAGCCAGCATCGCCTCCATGTGATGCCCGGCTGTTGCGCAAACAAATTCCCCCCCCTGCTCGGCAATCACGCCGGCAATTGCCGCCGCGTTCTCGCGACGCAGGGCCTCACCGGTAAGGATCACGACACCAGCATCGATATCATCCGGATGCAGCTTGGCCGCGACATAGGCCTGATCAATAATAACGCCTAGCGCTTGTTCGTCAATTCGCGTCTCGCTCTGATAAGGCGTCAATGCCACCGGCGACTGATAAATCGTTTCACGGGATTCAACTGTATAGCGGCTGGAAAGATCCTCTCCCCGGCGGCGCAGCGCAAGTCGCGAAAACACGACCTGAGTGCCTGACGAGCCAACATCAATGCCGACGCTAACCAGCGTGACGTGGTCAGCGATCCAGATCGGATTATTTTCAATCGAACCGTCATCGCTGACCTCGTCATGATCATGATCTGCGCCATCTTCATCGTCGTGAGAGTGAAAATAGTCCTCGCCATACTGATGGTCGCTGATCGAATGCGTTTTTTTTTCGGGATTATTGTTGCTGTCATTCATGGCTGGGTACCGTCAACTGAGAACCACTTAAATTTTGAACGCTTCAAGCGCCTCTGGCGCGAACAGATCCTCGGGGTTCAGCTTGTGTCGGGACAAACCCTGTTCGAATGAATAGCGCAGAAAGGTATCCAGCGCCGCGTGATTTTTATCGAGTCCATAGGGCCAATAGTCTTCACCCATTTCGGCGCGTGCTTCTTCGACGTGTGCGGTGAGCCATGGCAGCATCGCCTTTAATGCAGCCGTTTCATACAGGTCTTTATAAGTTTCCGCTTGCGCCTCGCAGAAGGCCTTGTAGAGCGCCTGCGCCACCCAGCGATTCTGTTCATACACATCGCGGCGGATGACCACGGTGTGCATGATCGGAAAGATTTTCGTCTTTCGGTAATATGCCTTCTCAACATCGACATAACTGTCGAACAGGCGCTTCACCTTGCCACCGCTGCTCAGAAACGACGAAGGCATGCGCGCTGTGTAAAGCGCATCAATTTCACCGCTGGCGAGCATGGCTGACAGCGTCTGCTGCGCACCGATACGCTCGATCTTGATATTGGGTGGAAGATTGAGCTTGAGCTTTTCAGGTCGGCCAGGCTCCTCTTCACCACCGGTGAAATAGGTGACGCTATCCACCGGTACATCGTATTCATCTTGCAAGATGCCGCGTATCCAAGCTGGCGCGGTCATCTGGTATTCAGGATTGCCGATGCGCTTGCCGATCAGGTCTTTGGGCTCCTTGATGCCGGACGCTGCATTGACGTAAATGCAGGAATGCCTGAAGAAACGAGAAGGAAAAATAGGTATCGCGATAAACGGGCGCGCTTCAGAAAATAGCGAGACGGTATAGGATGACAAAGACATTTCAGCAACGTCGAATTCCTTGTGACGCAGCATACGGAAGAAGGTCTCTTCAACCGGCATATTGAGGTAGTTCAGGTCGATGCCATCAGGTTGAACGCGGCCGTCCATCAGGGCACGCGTCCGGTCATAATTCCAGCAACCAAACGACAATCTTAGTTTCGACATTCTTCTTCCTTGCGCGGTCTGTAATGTGGCCCGGGAGTCAACACGCACGACAAGCCCCGACCGAGCGGAGATAGCTTAGTAAAACTGATCAAAGTGCATTTGTGTCAACGGCACTTTGTTTTGCATCAACAGGCGTTGCGTTGCCTGCGTCATCGCTGGCGGACCAGCGAAATAATATTCGAAGTCGGCCGCTGTCCTGCCAATCGTTGGCAATACCTTCTCGTGCACGAATCCATTATGCCCACGCCATTCAGCTTCAGGAATCGATAGTGAAGGGTAATAGAACAACCGCTCCGCGAAACCGGGCAGTTCGCGTAATTCTGCTTCACCACAAATATCCTGCAGCGCGCGGCCGCCATAGAAAAAATACAACTTGCGCATCGCCATCTTGGGACTGTGCATCATCGCGCGGGCGATCGAAAGCATCGGCGAAATGCCGGATCCGCCTGCGATACACACAACGTCGCGCGGGCTATCTTCACGCAAATAGCCGCTGCCGAACGGGCCATCAATTCCGACTTGATCACCAATCCGAAGCTGATCAAACAGCACCGTGGTGCCCTGCCCGCCCGGCATGCGCTTGATCTGGAATTGCCATGTGCTGGCACCTGCATCGACCGCCACACTGCTCATCGAGTAGGCGCGTTGTCCCTGAACATCAGGTAGCGTCAGCAGTGCGTACTGTCCCGGCAGGAATGCGCGCGATGGTGTCGTTTCAAAATGGAACTCGCGTATGTCGTGCGTAATGTCACGCGTCAAATTCAGTTGTGCCGAAAACTGCGTCGGCGGGTGCATCGGCAGATATTGTTCCGCGATCCGGACTTTTATCGTGCAATCACCCTTCGGATGCGACTGGCAGCCGAGCATGCGGTTTTTCAGTCGGTCGCGTTCAGACAGTGCTGGCGCCTTGGCCCACGCGCTCTCCACAACGCCGGTCACCAATTCCACCTTGCAGGTGCCGCACGAGCCAACGTTGCACTCGTAGGGCATACCGAGGCCTGCGCGCAGTGCGGCACGGGTAATCGTATCGTTGACTTCACAAACGAACTCGATACTGCTATCGGCAATTTTGATCAGGGGCATCGTTCGGCGACCAAATAGCTGGATCGACCCGGTCAGGCGAAGCGCTGCAGGCGCAACGCATGGCGCGAGGAATAGCCCAGACGCGTTGATATCGCATCTGCCGCAGCCACAACTTTGGGTGCATGCGACAACACGACTTTCTTGGTCAAGCGCTGAATGGGACCTGCAACGCTGATCGCGGCTACCACCTCGCCGCCGTTATCCCGGATGGGTGCCGCGATCGCTCGTAAACCGATCTCGGTTTCTTCATCATCAAGCGCGTATCCGCGGGCGCGCACTTGCGCGAGGTCGGCCATCAACATATTCAAATCCACAATGGTCTTCGGCGTGATTGCGGCCAGACCACCGACCGCAATCGACTGGATCATCTCGGTGGTCTGGTAGGCGAGCAACGCCTTGCCGTCAGCGCTCGAGTGCGCAGGTACCCTTGCACCCAGAACGGATTTCATGCGGATAGCCTGACGGCTCTCTACCTTGTAAAGAAACAGCACGCTGGCATGGTCGAGTACGGTCAGATGCGCGGTTTCGCCGGTTTTTTCGACCAGGTCTTTGAGGGCGAATTGAGCCTCGTTGAATACATTCATCTTTCGGCGAACGCGCGCGCCAAGTTCGAATAGGGCCAGTCCGAGACGATATTTGCCAGTCTCCCGGTCCTGCTCAAGCATGTCATCCTTGATCAGCGTCGACGCCAGTCGGTGGACGGTGCTTTTGGCGAGACCGAGACGCTTGGCAAGGCTACTGACACCGAGTTCGTACTCATCATCAGTAAAGGCCTTTAACAGCCGAATTGAATTGGCCACTGACGACAGACGGGAAGAAGACTTCGGCGGCTTGGCCGCCAGTGTCAATTTTTCCTTGATACCGAGCTTGGATTTTTGTTCCATATAAGAGAAAGCCTATCCTTTATGCAGAACGTGAGCCTAACACGCACACTTGCGTACAGCAAGTCGAATGCGCCTTAAAGAGATTGACCTTGAACAACCCTGTTTGACGAGCGCGAAGCGATCACGAAAAACACCGGGATGCAGAATGCTAAACCGATCCCAATGAACAAGCCGTTGCCATCCAGGATGGTCGCGGCAGCCGGCGAAAAAAATTTGACGATACCCAATGCAGCGATTGCGATACTCAGCGCACCGATGACAAAGCTCATGGTGCGCGAGATCGCGATTGCCTGCGCGTCGGCGCGTTGCATGGCCCGCCCTACCCACCAGCCATTCACGCCATCTGCAATCATCATCCCAGCCATGAATACCAAGCCTAGCGTCACTGCAAATATCCATCCCGACATTTTCGACGCGGCCAATGAAAACAAGGCCGCCTGGCTTATCGTATCAAACGAGAGTGCGAACGCCGCACCAACCGTCGCGATTAATACCGGATGACTTGTCCGTGAAAACCTGGCAAGCCATCGCCCCTTGAAACCGATAACCCGGACCGATTGGTTTTTAGGCGAACGAAACACGGCGTGCAGGTTGACGACGCCTAACGCAATCAAAAATGTGATCGAGATCCAGGCACCCAAATGTTCGAGCCAGGTGGGTGGTGACCACTCGGTGGCGAACGCGGCGACCATCGCGGCGACGATGGTAACGATGATGCCGTGTCCCATCGAAAACAACACCCCCGACCATCGCGAAATACGCGGTCGAATCTTTGCATTGAAGCGGGTCAGTCCGTCGATGGTGGCGATATGGTCAGGATCCATCCCGTGCTGCAAGCCCAGCAGAAACACCACCATGATCAATGCCACGCCATCGTGCGGTAAAACAGTCATCCAACTAACCCCTCAAACCTGAGTATCGGTACAAAGACAACTTGCCTGTTGCGCGATGCGAACAGAACGCCGCCGTTACTTTTTTATAAACAGCTCGTTCCACAACTTCTCCCACTTTTCAGACTCATCGAGAATGCTGAGAGGATTAATCATCGTGTATTTCATGCCACTGAATTCAGACTTGATCTTGGTGCTGGTCGGTGAGCGTCCCATGCTTTCCAGCAACGCCTGACCTTCAGGAGAAAGCACAAAGTCCGCAAACAGCAATGCCGCGTGCGGATGCAGCGCATTTCTCGCCAAGCCGATGGCCTGCGGGCGGGTGACGATTGGATCCAGCGCCACCCAGTCGATTGGCCCACCTCGCTTCTTCATTGTTATTGCGTTTGATTGGTAAACCGTCAGGGCAACAGGAATTTCGCCGGCAGATATTAACTCGGCAAGCAAAATATGTCCCTTGCGCACATCGGGACGAAGCTCGGCGAGGCGACGCATGAACGCTGTACCACGCTCATTCCCCATCGCGTTGAGCACCGCTGACATCCAGTCGGCATCAGTTGCTTCGATGCCAATTTTGCCTTTCCATTTGGGATCGAGGAATCCTTCATAGGTTTTGGGCAAGTCTTCACGCTTGATGACATTGGTGTTAAAACCGACACCATAAACCGTCATGCGATCCGACGCCCATTGCCGATGCGCGGGTACCGCAAAAGGCGGCAGATCCGCGAAATAGGGGCTATGGAAAGCGCCGAGCAAGTTTTCCCGCGCGAGCGCTTCCAGTTCAGGTGCGTTGGTTTCAACGACATCGAAGGCATGACGCTTGGCGCGGCCCTCGGTGACGACACGCTGCACAATTTTTTCACTGACCGCGCGCCAAATTTCGACCTTGATGCCATATTTTTTTTCAAACGCCTGGCCCAATGGGGTCGACTCAGTCGGTGCCAGCGACGTGTACAAGACCAGCGTGCCTTCGCGTTTGGCCTCCTGCACAAGCTTTTGGTCGCGATCAGCGCCCTTGTACAAGTAGATTAATTCATTCTTTGCCGGCGTAAGCTGGGCGTTGGCCACGGCAGGGATCGCCATCAGGGTAATTGCCGACAGGCAACGCACTAAATTCAATAAGCACTGCAAGGCTTTCATCTCGAACGTCTCCTCGTTTTTACGGCTTAAGGCGAACCCAAACCATGCGCAACGTGTATAAAACATTTTATTATTTGACGCGTTACGGATCGTATGTTAAACCCTTTATTGCCGTCAATGGAACGTAGTTCCGATATACGGAACGCAAAGCCGCACGGTATCAATAACGATTATGGAGAATCCGCATGCCACACGACAAGGACCGCACTCACTGGCACGAGCCCGCAGGCAATAAAAAAGCCGGTTTTGGCGAATTCAAAAAGCAGCCGACGCCATACGACGCCTGGATGGAAGCCGAGGGCATTCCGGTGTTCCGCGACATCGGCATCAGCAAAGTGCAAAACCTGCCTCTGTTCCCGTGGAAACGCATGGGCGGTAATGGCCACTTCATCCAGCTTTATGGCACCGAAACCAAGTGGGGTTGCTACGTCGTTGAAATCCCGCCAGCGGGCGCGCTGAATGCTGAAAAACATATGTACGAGGAAATTTTCCTCGTGGTCGAGGGCCGCGGCACCACTGAAGTATGGCTGGAAGGCGACACCAAAAAATACATCTTCGAATGGCAGAAGGGATCGATGTTCTCGATTCCGATGAACGCCTGGCATCGCCTGGTCAACGCCACCTCCGGCGGCGCGCTGCTGCTCGGTGGCACCACAGCACCGAACGTACTCAACATGATCAACAATGTCGATGCCGTGTTCGATAATCC
>JAYVKG010000280.1:0-5223 GCA_043768625.1 Betaproteobacteria bacterium | reverse complement strand
AACTGCACGCCAATGCCGGCGTTTCGCTTTTCATCTGCGCGCTGTGTCCAGGCGTGGTCAACGGTTGCGTTTCGACAGAAACACCAGTTTTTCGAACAGGTGAACGTCCTGCTCGTTCTTTAACAGCGCGCCATACATTGGCGGGATGAGCTGGTTCACATCACCCGACTTCAGCGCTTCGGCGGGAATGTCTTCAGCGACCAGCAACTTGATCCAGTCGAGCAATTCGGATGTGGACGGTTTTTTCTTCAGGCCCGGCATGGCGCGAATGTCAAAAAATACTTCCATCGCCTCCCTCAGCAGGTTTTTTTTCAAACCAGGAAAATGTACATCGACAATTTGCTGCATGGTATTTTTATCGGGAAAGCGGATGTAGTGAAAAAAACAGCGCCGCAGGAATGCATCGGGCAATTCTTTTTCATTGTTACTGGTGATGAAAATTATCGGCCGGTGTTTCGCAACCACGGTTTCACGGGTCTCGTAACAATAAAATTCCATACGATCCAGCTCGCGCAGCAAGTCGTTGGGAAATTCGATATCAGCTTTGTCGATCTCGTCGATCAACAACACCACTTGTTCGTCGGCTTCAAACGCGCGCCACATGGTGCCCTTGGCGATGTAATTCCTGATGTCCTTGACTTTTTCTTCGCCCAGCTGCGAATCGCGCAGGCGGGACACCGCATCGTATTCGTACAGCCCTTGCTGCGCCTTGGTGGTGGATTTGATGTGCCACTGCAACAGCGGTTTACCGAGTGCGGCGGCAACTTCCTCGGCAAGCATCGTTTTGCCGGTGCCCGGTTCGCCCTTGATGAGCAGCGGTCGCTGCAAGGTGATGGCGGCGTTCACCGCCAGCATCAAATCATCGGTCGCAATATAGTTCTCACTGCCTGTAAACTTCATGGAGTAGTGTCGTATTGTTGTAAACGTCCACATTATACGTTTGGAGATCGCCATGAAAGTTCGTTTAGCGCTGTTACCGATTGCTGGCCTCGCTGTCGCTGGCATTTCCGCCGCTGCGTTAGCGCAAACCAGCGTTACCATTTACTCCAGCGCGCAGCCCGGCACGCTGTCGCAGGCCACGTTTCGCAACGGCGGCGAGGGCTTTACCATTCCAGGTTATGGCGTGGTCAGGCAGGGACTGGAAGTCAACCTGGCGAAAGGCCGCAGCATCATCCGCGTCTCGGACGTGCCCGCACTCATTGACCCGACCACCGTGTTGTTTGAGTCCCTCACCGATCCCGCCGCCACCCGCGTGGTGGAGCAGAGTTTTGAGTTTGATCTCACCAGCACGGCAAAGCTGTTGCAGAAATATCTGGATCGTGACGTCACGGTCGAACAAGTGCGCGGGCAGTCGATCGAATCGATTGGCGGAACACTGATCGGCACCCAGGGCGGTCTGATATTGCGGCTGCCCGATGGCACCATTCGTACCGTGAGCAATTATTCCGGGGTGCGGCTGGCCACGCTTCCTGGCGGGCTTATCAGCAAGCCGACCCTGGTCTGGGATGTCGCCGCCCAGCGTGCTGGCGTACACCAATCCCGTTTTAGTTATCAGACCGGCGGCATTACCTGGTGGACCGATTACAACCTGACGCTGAACGAAGGCGCGGGTGCCAACGCCTGCAAGCTCGACGTCGGCGCGTGGGTGACGATTGTGAATCAGAGCGGTGCGTCATTCCCTGACGCCAGGCTGAAGCTGGTGGCAGGCGATGTTCAGCGCGCGCAACCACGCTCACCGCGCGCTGAAAATACCTATGTTGCGCGGGCCGAAATGTCGACAAAGGTCGCGGGTTTCGAAGAGAAATCATTTTTCGAATACCACCTGTACACGCTCGGACGTCCCACCACGCTGGCCAATAATTCAACCAAACAAATCGAGCTGTTTCCCGCGGCGCGCGGCGTGAATTGCGAAAGATCGCTGGTCTATTACGGGCAGGCGGGCCAGTACTTCGGCGGCTACGGCGCACCGATGACCGACCGTAATTTCGGCAATCAGTCGAGCAAGAAGGTTGACGTGTATCTGCGTTTTGCCAACCGTGAGGAAAACAAACTTGGCGTGCCGCTGCCGGCCGGCAAAGTGCGGGTGGCCAAGCTCGACAGCGCAGACCAGTCGCTCGAATTTATCGGCGAAGACCTTGTCGACCATACGCCACGCAACGAAACCATCCAGATCAAGCTCGGCAGCGCGTTCGATGTAGTGGGCGAACGGCGCCAGGTTGACTACCGATCCGACATCAACGCAAAGTGGATCGAAGAAGACATCGAAATCAAGGTACGCAACCAGAAGGAAGACGCGGTGACCGTGATCGTCAAGGAAAATCTTTACCGCTGGTCCAGTTGGTCGATCATCAAAAAAAATCAGCCGTTTGAAAAAATTGATGCGCACACCGTACATTTCCCGCTCAGTATTGCCAAAGGCAGTGAAGGCGTGGTGCGCTACACGGTAAGATATGGCTGGTAGCGCAAATTTGCGTGCTGATTTTGCAGCTGCGAACGTGAGGAACGCCGCGGCGACGCCACCCACACACCCGCAATATTGGCCCTGGCTGGATGTGGTGTGCAGCGTGGGGCTTGATGTGTGTCGCGGTGCGGTTTTTTAACGCGATGGCTGGCATATCCTGCGCATAACTGCATGTAGAACGCCATTTGACGGGCCTCTCCAGCCTTAAGTGACTTGAAACGCCCGCCAATGCTAGACTTTGTCTTAAAGTCTAATGAAATTCGCGCGTGCTGAAATCCAGATCTCCCAGCATGGCGGTCTGGTCGATAAGTTGTCCTGCGATCAAATGCACCACCTCACCCTGCCGCTCGACCCGCCCGGCAACGCACAGCAGTCGCGCCAGTATCAACGGCTTTCTTTGCCTGACGGCCACCCGCGACCACACCACTACATTCACATGACCGGTCTCATCTTCGAGCGTCACGAAGGTGGTGCCTTTGGCAGTGCTGGGCCGCTGGCGGCAGGTGACGAGGCCGCTGGTGCGGATAATCTGGCCTTGGCGCGCATTCTGTACTTGCCGCGCGCTGCAGATGCGTTGCGCGGACAGTACGGGGCGCAGCAGGGCCAGCGGGTGACGGCGCAGGCTTAGGCCCACGCTCGCAAAGTCAGCGAAGATGTCATCGGCTTCAGTGGGAGCAAGCAATGTCGCCACGCTGGTGTCGAGGGGTGCCGTGAAGAGTTTGGCGTCAGCCGTGAGTCCCAGTGCGTCCCATAGTGCCGCGCGTCGGTGACCGATCAGGCTGTGAAATGCGTCGGCGGTGGCCAGGGCTTCGATTTCCGACTGCGATAAATTGGCGCGGCGCTGGAGGTCGGCGACATTAACGAAGGTGGCAGGACCGCGTGCGGCGACGACGCGTTCGGCTGAATCCTTGCCCAGCTGATTCACCATTCTGAAGCCGAGACGCAGCTGTGGATTTTTCGGCGGGCCCGCCAATACGCAATCGTAGTTGCTGATCATCACATCCACCGGCAACACCGTCACGCCATGCCGCTGCGCATCCTGCACCAGCTGTGCGGACGAATAAAATCCCAGCGGTTGTGAATTGAGCATGCCGCAGGCGAATGCGGCCGGATGGTGGCATTTCAACCAGCAGGAAATGTAGACCAGCAGTGCAAAGCTGGCGGCGTGTGATTCGGGAAATCCATATTCGCCGAATCCCTGCATCTGCTTGTACAGTCGTTCGGCGAAGGCTTCTTCGTAACCATTGGCGCGCATGCCGTTGACCAGCGGGTCGCGGAATTTGTCGAGCCCGCCTTTACGCTTCCAGGCGGCCATGGCGCGACGCAATTTGTCTGCCTCACCGGCCGTAAAGCCAGCGGCCACCATTGCCAGTTGCATTACCTGTTCCTGGAAAATCGGCACGCCGAGCGTGCGCGCCAGCACCGCTTCTACCGCCTTGCTGGGATAAACCACGGCTTCTTCACCGTTGCGGCGTTTCAAATAAGGGTGCACCATGCCGCCCTGAATCGGGCCCGGCCGCACGATCGCCACCTCGATGACCAGGTCGTAATAATTTTGGGGTTTCAAGCGCGGCAGCATGCTCATCTGTGCCCGCGATTCGATCTGGAATACGCCGATGGTGTCGGCACGCTGGATCATCTGGTAGGTGGCCGGGTCTTCGCGGGGAACATCCTGCATGGTCATCGGTTGGCCGTGCCAGCCGCCAATAATATCCAGCGTTTTGCGAATGGCCGTTAGCATGCCCAACGCCAGCACATCGACTTTCAACAGCCCCAAAGCATCGAGGTCATCCTTGTCCCACTGGATCACGGTGCGCGCTGGCATCGACGCATTTTCAATGGGTACCAGTCTGGTCAATTTGTCGCGCGCGATGACAAAACCGCCGGAGTGCTGCGAGAGGTGGCGCGGAAAACCGATCAGCGCCCCGGTCAGCAACAACAGTGTTTGCATGCGTGATGTGTCGGGATCAAATCCCGCTTCAATCAGCCGTTCCGGAGCGATGGTGCGCCCATCCCACCAGGCAATGGTCCTGGACAGTGCATCGACCTGGGAAAGTGTCAGCCCCAGCGCCTTGCCGACATCGCGTATCGCGCTTTTGGGCCGGTAGGTGGATACTGCCGCAGTGAGCGCAGTACGGTCACGGCCATATTTTTTATAGATGTACTGTATTACCTCTTCACGGCGTTCGTGTTCGAAATCAACATCAATGTCCGGTGGTTCGTTACGTTCACGCGAAATGAAGCGTTCGAACAGCACCTGCATGTACGCGGGATCGACCTCGGTAATGCCGAGGCAGTAACACACCGCAGAATTAGCCGCCGAACCGCGTCCCTGGCAGAGGATCTTTGCCTTCCGTGCAAATCTGACGATGTCGTATATGGTCAGGAAATACGCCTCGTATTGCAGGTCGGCAATGATTGCCAACTCGTGCTCGATGATGTCGCGCACCTTGTCCGGCATCCCCTGGGGGTAGCGACGGGTGCCGCCCTCCGCTGTGAGCCGGCGCAGATAACCGGCCGCTGTTTCATCATCCGGAACGACTTCACGCGGATATTCATAGCGAAGTTCATCAAGCGAAAATTTGCAATGCGCCGCGATGACCAGGGTCTGGGTAAGCATTGCAGACGAATAGCGGCGCGCCAGGTGACCAATTGGTTTAAGGTAATTTTCGGCGTTCGCATGCAGATCGGTACCCAGTGTGGCAACCGTCTTTTTGAAACGTATTGCAGTCAGCACGTCTTGCAGCGGCTGGTCTTCGCGC
>JAYVKG010000279.1:0-4928 GCA_043768625.1 Betaproteobacteria bacterium | reverse complement strand
ACCGTCTTTGCCGTCACCACTTTCTTTTGCGTCGCAGCCTTGTTTTTTTCGGCCACCGCATTGGTGGTGGCGGCCGTCTTTTTCTTAATGTCCTGAGTCGCTTTGCGTTTTGCCGCGTCGCTGGTTTTCGCCTTCGCGCCAGTTTTCGATGCCGCCTTGGTGCGTGGCATGGCGGTTGCGGCTGGCTTGGGTTTGGCAATGGTTTTGGGCTTCGGTTTCGGAAATTCCAGACTGCCTTCGCCCCACAGTTCCTCAAGTTCGTAGAGCTCACGCATGGCCGGCTGCATTATATGCACCACGATATCACCGCAGTCGACCAGCACCCATTCGCCAGATTGCTCGCCCTCAATGCCATAGATCCAGCCGCCATGTTCCTTGACCCTGTCCATCACGTTTTTGGCCAGCGCTTTGGTTTGGCGCGTCGAATCGGCGCTGGCAACGGCGATGTAATCAAAAACCGATGTGAGTTTTGATACATTGATTAATTTAATGTCCCGTGCCTTGATGTCTTCCAGCGCGTCGATGACGATAGCCGTTAGTTTTTTGGTAGCCAACTTAAGATTTCTCCTCTTGTTCGTAGAGCTTATGTTGTTCAATATAATCGCAAACGGCGTCAGGTGCTAAACCACGTATCGACTGACGAGTTTTCAGGCGGATACGAAGATCTGTGGATGAAATTTGTGGGACAGTGGCGGCCAGGATGGCAAACTTGCCCAAACATGAATTGCCAAGTGCGTGTGCGGTGGTTTGCCGGTTGACCAACTCCGACTGTAGCGTGGCTGACAGCGCACGCAGCGGATGTGGAGCACCTTGGCGAAGGATGACCGCAAAATTGGCGAGGGTAAACAGTAATGGCCAGTGATGCCAGCTATCAATGCCGGCGAACGCATCGCCGCCGATGAGCCAGTTCAGCGAAACGCTGTCGCCGTGCGCCTGACGCAATTCGCGCAAAGTGTCGACGGTATAGGTGGGCCCGCATCGACTGAGTTCGCGTGTATCAATCGTTGCGCCGACGATATCGGCAAATGCAATCTGTAACATCGCCGTTCGCTGTTGTGCTGTTGCGAATGCCATGCGGTTGCGTTGATAGGGATTGCCTGCCGGAAGAATAATCAGCTGCTTTACCCCGGTTTCAGCCACTGCCGCAGTCGCCATCACCGTGTGGCCGTTGTGCACCGGGTCGAACGTGCCGCCAAGAAGCAATAACGATTTCAAACCCGGATCAACTACGAATCTGCCCGAATTTGCCCACTGCCAAGCACAATCCATTTTTGTGAAGTAAGGCCCTCCAGTCCTACTGGGCCACGCGCGTGCAGCTTATCGGTGGAGATGCCAATCTCGGCACCGAGGCCATACTCGAAACCATCGGCGAAACGGGTTGACGCGTTTACCACCACTGAACTGGAATCAACCTCACGCAGAAAACGCATTGCGTGGTTGTAATCCTCGGTAATAATTGCGTCGGTGTGCTGCGAACCGTATTTGGCAATGTGCGCGATGGCTTCATCAATTCCCTTGACAATTGCGATCGAAACAATGGCGGCCAGATACTCAGTATGAAAATCCTCCTCAGTGGCGTTTTTGATATTGGCAATTCCTGCAGCTTCCAGGATCGCACGAGAGCGAAGATCGCACCGCATTTCCACACCCTTGGCAGCATAAATTCGTCCGATCAATGGCAATACGGTGCCCGCAACGGCAACGGCCACCAACAACGTTTCCATCGTGTTGCAAGGCGAATAGCGCTGCGTCTTCGCGTTGTCGGCGATAAGTACCGCCTTGTCGATGTCGGCTTTGCCATCGATATAGACATGACAAATTCCATCAAGGTGTTTGATAACAGGTACCCGCGACTCATCCGCAATACGCGCGGTGAGACTCTTGCCGCCACGCGGCACAATTACGTCGATCACGCCTTTCATTTTTAGCATCTCCCCCACCGCCGCTCGGTCGGTCGTGTTGATCAACTGCACGGCGTGTTCAGGCAGGCCGGCTTCGCGTAAGCCTGTCATCAGGCACAGGTGAATCGCGCGATTCGAGGCGAGCGCTTCCGAGCCGCCGCGCAGAATGCAGGCGTTACCCGACTTCAAACAAAGCGCCGCTGCATCGGCCGTGACGTTCGGTCGCGATTCGTAAATCATCCCGATTACGCCGAGCGGCACCCGCATTTTCCCAACCTGAATGCCGGAGGGACGAAAATTGAGATCGCTGATTTCGCCCACCGGATCGCGGAGCCGGGCAACTTCGCGCAAGCCTTTAGCCATGGCAAGGATGGATTTATTTGTGAGCGCGAGTCGATCAATAAACGCCGCACTATTGCCGCCTTCACGCGCTAGTGTTGCGTCGCCCGCATTCGCTTCAAGGATGGAGCCAACACTTTTTTCGATTGCCGCCGCCATTCCAGTAAGCGCCGCGTTTTTCTCAAGCGTACTGGCACGCGCCAGCACCCGTGCCGCGCGTTGCGCAGCTTCGCCAAGGCCGTGCATATAAACACTAATATCGCTGGTCGCTTGGGAGGCCAGAGCATTCATCGTTGTTATGCAGCTTTCATCAACGTGGTACCAGCGATGCTGAAGGCCAGAGCGGCAAGCGCATCCCATGGATCATTGCGATTCAATCCCTTGATCATGCGGTCAATTTCTGCCGCCTGCAAGAGCAAAGCGTTAATCGATCCGGTACTGTGCCTTCGAACGATCCGTTCCAGCTCCCGTACTTTTGATGGCGGCGGCGGACGCCCTGCGCGGGTTACCCCGCGAACGCGCGCCAGCGATCGGATTTCGTTGGCCAGCACCCACAAAATCAGCGGCGGTGGTTCGGCTTCGGCCTTCAGCCCATCGAGCATTCTCTGGATGCGCACGACATCGCCTTCATGAATGGCGGCAACCAGCTGAAATGGATTAAAGCGCGACACATTCGCGACACTTTCCTCTAGAACTTTCAGCGAAATTTCGCCGGGCGCACACAGCAATGCAAGTTTTTTCATTTCCTGCTGCGCGGCAAGCAAATTGCCTTCGACCCGATCGGCAAGAAATTCGAGACCATCGTCACTGACCAATTGCTGTTGCCTGGCAAGACGGCCCTTTAACCATTGCGGCAAGCGCGCACGGTCGATCGGTGCGGCTTCAATCAGGGTCGCGGCCGCTTCCAGAGCCATGAACCATTTGCTCTGTTTGCCTTGCCAATCGATTTCCGGTAGTAACACCAATGTTACCGTGTCGTCCGGCAATCGCTCACAATAGCGGGTGATTGCATCCGAACCCTCCTTGCCGGGCTTGCCGGTCGGAATGCGCAGTTCGAGCAATCGCTGTGTTGCAAAAAGTGACGGCGCATTTGCCGCTGCATTCAACTGGCCCCAATTAAAGCCGGGCAAGACGGTAAACACTTCTCGCTCTGCATAGCCTATCTTTCGCAGCAGGTCGCGCAAGACGTCTGCTGCCTCCAGTGCTGCAAGCGGTTCGGCACCGTAGATCGCATATAGCTTTGCAGGCGATGTTGGCGGGTGCTCAGTAAACTGTTCGGCAGTGAGGCGCATGGAGATTTAAAAAGAAGTATTGGCTATAGAACTTGTTTGTAGTGAAGCCCCGCGCTTCAATGTTACCTGCTCCCGCAGCCAATTTATAGCCAGCCGCAGCGGCCGCAGGGCATTTTCCAGTGGCTCGGAACGGCAGTACCGATTGTTACCGGTCAGTCTGAAGCATAAACGCGAAACCTGTGGTCTCTGACGAAGTTTAACAGCAGCTTTCATCAAACAAGTTACGCTCGACTACCGCGTCTGGCGTCATCATTGAGGTGGACCAAGGTTGGGCATCCGACGCATTTTCGCTAGTGGCCTAGGTCAGCATCAGTGATGTGGACCAGATGCTGCCGGCGCTGTGAGAATTTCGATATACCGTCCCCGAAGTGGCAGCGGGTAATGCCGAGGCACTAGACTACCCATACGGGTTATAAGGTCGATACGGTCGCGGCATAGTCAGTGATCGCGTTCAATTTCACTTGGCGGCGCTTGAACTAACTGACGGCTCAGGCAGCGGCCAGTGAAAACGCCAGCGCAACCGGCCAACGATAGTCGCCCGCGCGGACGCCGGGCAGCAAGTGAAGGCGATAGCTGATCGCGATCAACTTGTCGATTGCGAGGCCTGAAGCCACGCGCATACTGCCGAACCCAGACGAAGCAGTCATGTTTTGGCTCGAGACTCGTACTTCCACACTCGACAGCACTTTCGGGTCGTAACTTGCCGAAAGCAAATAGCCTTCGCGGGTGTTGCTGGTGAGTTTTACCGAAGTACCAGCGTCCATATCGATATAGCCTTGGGCGACGTGCTTGGCCTCGATAACAATGCGGTCGGGTTGGGAGACAGACCTTACGCGAATGATTGCAGGGATGACAATGCGAAAATCGATGCTTGTCCTGGCAGTTCCAGGACCGACTCCGCCGGCGGTGAGGCTCACTGCAGGCCTTGCCAACAGTGCGAAGCCGACAAATAATATTGTCCACGACCACATTAATGCTGACGGCTTTGGCTTGTTGGCAAGCTCGCTATACTGCTGCGAGGATTTGCTTGGATTTTTTGTCGCTTTTCTCATGGTCACATCCTGGTCACATTCACAGGCCCTACTGTGACGCGCCGACGTGGATGTTAGTATCGGGTACGCCCTGAGCAGGCAGGCTCGGAATACCCGGTATGACGCTCAACCGCTTAATCCCTGTCTGGACGCGTTTTGAACGAAGTATTAATCGATTTTCAGCCTCTTCAACACGACGCTCGCGAGTTTCTGCTGTGACGAATAAGCGGCTACCTGATCGTCCAGCTAAATTTCGCGACCGGTCATTGAGCGAGGTCCGATTTAGTGGACGGGCAAGTTAATGAATTGTGCAGCCAATTGCATCTCTGATTCGTTGAACTGTTTTGCCCAATCAGCGGGTGACT
>JAYVKG010000278.1:0-12967 GCA_043768625.1 Betaproteobacteria bacterium | reverse complement strand
GCCTTACAGCGCTTTCTCCTAGCTTCATGTCTTGGCAGACTTGGGAAATGCTTAAGCCTTGGACTTTGACCATTTGTACGACTTGCAGCTTGAAGCTGGCGTCAAAGACTCTTCTAGATTTCGGGTTGCTCACGGTTTATACCATTTCGATTTTAACAACCTATCGGACTGTCTGTTTTTATTAGACCACTACAGATAGGCAGATATTTTTACAATCTTATCGTGTTGTACTGCATGGCTGTACCTGTCTGCAGGCTACAACTTATAAGCTCGCGTTACGCTCCGGCGGCGGCTGTTTTTCCTTGCCGACATAGTGCCAGGGTAAACCATTGATTTCCTCCAGAGGATTTGCCACCTAAGGGGCGGTCAGGGTCTCGGCTGGAAACTTAAGCACGCTGCGACCATACCGTAAGCGGCGCTAGCAACACTCTACTTAATGATGCGAAGCTTTCCGCGAGGTGCCGCCTTGGGCTTGTCAGGCGTTGGGGTTTCTTCAGGCTTGTCGATCGCAGCGGCCGGCCGAACCATAGAGTGCGCGGGAGCGGTGACTACGGACTGCAGGTTTGAAACAGTCGCCAAGGCGGGCGGCTGGGTGGTGGCCTGCTCCGGCGAAGCCTCGGCAGGAAAAAACACACCTTGGCCGTTTTCGCGCGCAAACACCCCCAGTACCGCGTACATGGGCACCGCGATTTCTCGTGAGACGCCATTGAAACGCGCGGAGAACTGGATCAACTCGTTGCCGATGGTGAGATTGCGGGTCGCTTGCTGGCTCATTGATAGAACTATCCCGCCATTTTTCACGTACTCCAGCGGCACTCGCGTGTTTTGGTCGACCGCAACACTCAGGTAGGGCGTGAAACTGCAATCAGCGCACCATTCGTAAATGGCACGGATCAAGTAAGGTTTAGTGGAGAGTTCAGCCATATTGCGGGAAAGCAGTCGACATTTAACGTGTTGTTGCGTCAATCAGATCCTGTGACGAGTCAAATAGTGATTAAACCCATCCGGCAGATCTGCGCTTTTTCCCAGGCGCGGCAATCTGCATCGGCAGTCGACCAGAATGTCATTTCCGCATCGCCTTCTCAGATGCTGTCATTGAATCAATGAAGGCCTGGCGCGAGAAAAGACGTTCCGCGTATTTGAGCAGCGGTGCCGCCGCTTTGGGGATCTCGACCTGGTAGTGTTCCAGACGCCACAATAACGGCGCGATCGCGACATCAAGCATCGAAAATTCGTCGCCCAGCATATGCTTTTGCTTGACGAAAATCGGTGCGAGCTGAATCAGGTTTTCACGGATATACAGTCGGGCTTTTTCATACTGGTTTGGTTTACCGCGCTCGATGGTATCGACGTGATTAAATATTTCATTTTCCATGCGGAACAGGATCAACCTTGCACGCGCGCGCATCACCGGATCCGCGGGCATCAACTGCGGATGCGGGAAACGCTCGTCGATATATTCGTTGATGATATTTGACTCATACAAAATGAGATCGCGCTCGACCAGCACCGGAGTGCGGTTGTACGGATTCATCACCGCGAGGTCTTCGGGCTTGTTCATCAGATCCACATCGAGAATCTGAAAATCCATGCCCTTTTCGTACAAAACAATACGGCAGCGGTGGCTAAAGGGGCAAGTCGTCCCCGAGTACAAAGTCATCATGGCGGTTTACCCGTTTTCTTGTGCGTAAAACTATTGATGTTCAAATTGCCGCGCCGCGCACGGACGACCGGCGTGGCTGAGGCGCATCTTGGACGCTGCAGCCAACTGCGGGTGACGCCGGCGTTATTACCAGACGTTTATTTAACGTCTTTCCAGTACTCATTTTTCAACCAAAGCGTGATAAAAAACGCAACAACGAGGAAAAACATGGCCAACACGCCCAGCTGCGTTCGCTGCACCCGTGCAGGCTCCGCCATGTAGGTCATATAGTTCACCAGATCAGCAATGTAGCGGTCGTAGTCGGCTGCAGTCATGCTGCCAGGGCGATCCATGGCTAGCTTCATCAACGGCTCCATCTTGCCGTCATGACCATGTGTTTCGCCTACTTTCACCATCGACTGCGAGCCTTGGAGGTCGTGTAGCACGTGTGGCATCGCCACGTTTTTAAAGACCGTATTATTCCAGCCCGTACTCGATGCATCATCACGATAGAAGCCGCGCAAATAAGTGTAAATCCAGTCGGAGCCACGCACCCTGGCCGCCAATGTCAGATCCGGCGGAACCCCGCCAAACCAGTCCTTGGCGTCTGCCGGATCAAGCGCTGAAACCATGGTGCCACCAAATTTATCCGAGGTGAACAGCAGGTTTTCCTTAATTTGCTGCTCGGTCAAGCCGATTTGCGTCAGATGGCTGTAGCGCATGAATTGCGCGTTGTGGCAGTTAAGGCAGTAATTTATAAAAGTTTTGGCACCACGCTGCAACGACGCGGTGTCCTTCAGATTAATCGGCGCATGATCCAGATGCACGTCTGCGGCCGATGCGACTGCCGAGCCGGCGGCAAATGCCATGGCAGCGAACAAAAATCTCATGGCTGTTTTCATCAGACTGTCACCCTTGCCGGTTCCGGCTTTTCCTTGTCCACTTTCGTGTACCAGGGCATCAGGATGAAAAACGCAAAATACACGGCCGTAAGAACCCGCGCGACCATGGTGGCAACGTCGCCGCCACCGATCAGCGGTACGCCTTTTGACAGCTGACCCCACACCGTGGTGGGTACCACGCCAAGATAGCCGAGTACGATAAAGCTGATCACAAAGGCGGTCAAGAACCGTTTGTAAATTGGGCCGCGATAGCGCACCGATTTTACTTTGCCGCGATCAAGCCAAGGCAACAAAAACAGAATTAGTGTCGCCGCACCCATTACCGCCACGCCCGGGAACTGTGAGCCGAACATGGAAGGCACTGCCCGCAGCATCGCGTAAAAAGGTGTGAAATACCATACGGGCGCAATGTGTTCAGGCGTCTTCAGCGGATCCGCCTGAATGAAATTGGGCGCCTCGAGGAAATAGCCGCCCATTTCAGGAGCGAAAAATACGATCGCCGTGAAAGCGGCGAGAAACACCACCATACCCACCATGTCTTTGACGGTGTAATACGGGTGAAAAGGAATACCGTCTCTCGGTGTTCCGGTTTGCGGATCGATGTCTTTGTTGATTTCGATGCCATCCGGATTGTTGGACCCCACCTCATGCAGCGCTATCAGGTGCGCCGCCACCAAGCCGAGCAACACCAGCGGCAGTGCGATGACGTGGAAGGCGAAAAAACGGTTCAGGGTAGCGTCGCTGATGCTGAAGTCACCGCGAATCCATAACGCCAAATCATCGCCAATGATCGGAATGGCGCCGAACAAGTTGATGATGACCTGCGCACCCCAGTAAGACATCTGTCCCCAGGGAAGCAAATAGCCAAAGAACGCTTCCGCCATCAGCGCCAGATAAATCATGCAGCCAAAAATCCACAACAGCTCGCGCGGCTTTCGATACGAACCATACATCAGCCCGCGCATCATGTGCAGGTAGACGACGAGGAAAAACATCGAGGCACCGGTCGAATGCATGTAGCGAATCAGCCAGCCCCACGAGACATCACGCATGATGTATTCAACCGACGCAAAAGCAAATTTTGCATCCGGCTTGTAGTTCATCGTGAGGAAAATGCCGGTCACGATTTGCATCACCAGAATTAGCGTCGCGAGTGCGCCAAAGTAATACCAGATATTAAAGTTTTTCGGCGCGTAATATTCGCCAACTTGTGTTTTGTAGAGCTGGACCAGCGGAAAACGCGCGTCGATCCAGACGATCGCATTGCCGATGAAACCAGGATAGGGCGGCGCAATGGCGGGTTTGGGTGCATTGGACATTAACTACGCTCCTTTGGAGTCATCGCCGATCAATATCGACGTGTCGGACACAAATTTATACGACGGGATGGACAGGTTGGACGGTGCCGGCATGCCCGCAAATACGCGGCCCGACATGTCGAACTTGGACTGGTGACACGGACAGAAAAAACCTCCGGGCCAGTCCGCACCCAAATCGGCCGCGCCAATTTCCTTACGGTACGTAGGCGAACATCCCAGATGGGTGCACACACCACGGGCAACGAATATTTCGGGCTTTATGGAACGGCTGGGATTTTTGGCGTAGTCAGGCTGTTTAGAGGCCGTGGACTGCGCATCGGCCAGCAGCGTGTCGTGTTTGCTCAACTGCGCCACCATTTCAGGGGTACGCTTGATCACCCAGTGCGGCGCACCGCGGAATTCGATGGTGAGCAACTGACCGGGCTCGATCTTGTTCAAATCTACCGGCACCGGCGCACCTGCCGCCACGGCGCGCGCTGACGGCAACATGCTTGCAACGAACGGCACCGTAACCGCCGCCGCCGCGCCAGCACCGACAACAGACGACGCAATGATCAGGAAGCGGCGTTTTTTGGGGTCAACTTGATTTAAGACGATGGCAGTCATGGAGTCAATTCTCTATGCAGTAAGGTCGAAAAAGGCTAGTAACAGAAGCGGGCTTGAGGCCGTTTTGACTTCTTCAGCCGTGAAAACGGCAGCGCCGTTATGCAGGTCAAGCGCTTCAATTGGTAATTTTAGCTGATCGCGCGAATAAACTTAAGCCCCCCCAACCCAGAAGTCGCGCTTATCTTGCAATTCTTCGGCAGCGTCCCAAACCAGGCCATGAACTGCTTGGACAGGCAAGTTGATCGGGTAGGCGATTGACAGGGCGACCGGCAAGCACATAAAGTTGGGCTCTGAACATTGCTGTGGCACGCAGCTAACCCGCAAATAAAGGGAATATCAATGGGCATGATGTCTGAATTCAGGGAATTCGCGGTCAAGGGCAACGTCATGGATTTGGCGGTCGGCGTCATTATTGGGGCCGGTTTTGGCAAAATTGTTGATTCAGTGGTGAATGATCTCGTTATGCCAATTGTGGGCAGAGTGTTGGGAAATGTAAATTTTGCGGATATGTTTGTAGCCTTAAAAGAGATTCCAGCGGGGACGGCAATGACCCTGGAGGCGGTGAAAAAGGCTGGTGTGCCGGTGTTTGCCTATGGCAATTTTATGACCATCCTGCTCAATTTTGCCATTCTGGCGTTCATCGTATTCATGATCGTCAAACAGATGAACAAGTTAAAAAAAGATGTCGTCCCGGCGACTTTGCCCGTGGCAGAAGATGTTTTACTACTACGGGAAATTCGCGATTCGTTAAAAAAGTAAGCAATTACTTTTTTATTTACCCACTGCCGGTAACGGCAAGCTAGTAAGCTGCCGCTTTTCCATTTTAGCAACGCTGCCATTCGACTATTGTGATTTGGTGTGGCCGACCCCATACTATTTGATTAACGTTTTTAACCTGGTAACCACTGCATGCGTCGCTTTTGGCTGATTTTCGCTGAGTTTGTAACTATTACCCTCGCCATCGTTTTTGTCGTCACCCTGATCCGTCCGGATTGGAACCCGTGGCGGCGCAATGTCGTCGAAATTCGCGAAGCGTCGTTTGCTGGCGGCGGATTGTTGGAGGCAGGCGGCACCATCAGATCAAGTTATGCTGATGCTTCCAAACGCGCCATGATCTCGGTCGTCAATATTTCTTCTTCGCGCGACGTCAAAATGCCCGCCAGCCATCCGCTCGCGAATGACCCGTTATTCCAGCGTTTTTTTGGCCAGCCCAACGAAGATGGCGAGGAGCCAGAAATGCGCGGCAGCCTTGGCTCAGGTGTAATTGTTAACGCCGACGATAAAGGCGGTTACGTGTTAACCAATGATCATGTCGTCAACGGCTCAAAAGACATTCAGGTTTCATTCGCAGATGGTCGGATGCTGGCGGCTAAGGTGGTTGGCACCGACCCCGAGTCAGACCTGGCGGTACTGCGCATTGAAGGCAAGGGACTTACCCCTATCACTTTAGGGCAGTCGGAAAAAGCCCAGGTAGGCGACGTGGTGCTTGCCATCGGTGACCCGTTTGGCGTTGGGCAAACCGTCACGATGGGCATCGTCAGCGCGCTCGGGCGTAACCGCTTGGGTGTCAACCGCTACGAAAATTTTATCCAGACCGACGCTGCAATCAATCCAGGTAATTCTGGCGGTGCGCTGGTGGATATTAACGGTAACCTGATCGGCATCAACAGCGTTATATATTCGCGCACCGGCGGCTCGTTGGGAATTGGTTTCGCGATCCCCGTATCAATGGCCAAGGACGTGATGGAACAAATTATTGCCGACGGATCAGTCACCCGCGGCTATATCGGCATATCGCCACAAGACATTACTCCCGAATTGGCCGAATCTCTGAAGTTAAAGATCGCGCGCGGCGCGTTGGTGGCGCAGGTGGTGCGTGGCAGCCCGGCTGACAAAGCGGGGGTCAAGGCTGGCGATGTCATTACCGCAATCGACGGCAAGGGGATTCAGGACAGCGTCGCTGCGATGGCGGTGATTGCCGGTTTAAAACCGGGCCAAGACTCCAAATTCCAGCTCACCCGCAGTGAAAAAGCCATTGACCTGGCGGTTAACGTGGCCAAGCGGCCGCGCGCGTCGCGACAACAAAATCAATAGCGGCTGTCCCGCAGAACGGCTACGCGGCAGTTGATTCAGCCTTGTCGCGAGGCTTGGGCGTGACAAAAAAGCGCGCCCACAGGATGCCAATTTCATACAAAATGCACAGTGGAATAGCCAGTGCCAACTGTGAAGTGACATCCGGCGGCGTGACCACGGCAGCGACGACGAAAGCGCCAACGATCACGTAACGCCGTATTTCCCGCAAGGAGGCGAGACTGACTAACCCGGTCGCGACCAGCACCACCACCACCACCGGTGTCTCAAAGGCCAGGCCAAAGGCAAAAAACATTCCCAATACAAAGCTGAAATAATTTTCGATATCGGGCGACACCGTGATCGACGACGGTGCCATTTGCGCAATAAAGGTAAACACCATCCTGAAAACGAAAAAATAGCAGAATGACATGCCGACGAAAAAGAGCAGCGTGCTGGACACGATCAAGGGCAGCACAAAGCGTTTTTCATGTTTGTACAATCCGGGTGCCACGAACATCCAGATCTGGTAAAGAATGAACGGCAACGCCACCAGGAACGAGGCCAGCATGGCAATCTTGAGTGGAATGAAAAAAGGCGAAATTACGCCAGTGGCGATCATCTTCGAGCCTTGCGGCAGCGCTTGCATCATTGGAACGGCAAGAAAATCGTACAGCTTCCCGGCGAGGAACCATGGTGGGGTCACCAACGGAATTAATACGATGCCAAACGCGACCAGCGAATAGACAAGGCGATTGCGCAATTCAACTAGGTGAGAAATAAACGTATCTTTGACGGCTTCGTTCATGGCGATTTAAACGCACGTACAGGTTCGATGCCGAAATCGAGGCTTGCCGCGGCATCCTGACCGGCCTGGATCGAACTTCCCGTCTTTTCCAGCGCGCGCCCCGCATTGGGTTTTTCAACCTCAACCATCGTTGCAGCGGCCCTGTCCTTATCCTCGTCGTGCGGGACTTGCTGGACACCCTGTGGTGCGCTGGGAGCTGATACCGTCATGGATTCCCCAGCCAGTGAGGTCGACTGCGGGCTGATGGACTGGCTGATGGCCACCGATTCTTTTTCGACACTGCTGGCATGTTGCTGAACGCTCAGCTCGAAACTCTTCGCGGCGTCCTGTACCTCCTGCTTGATTTTGGCAAGCTCCGAACTCTCCATTTCGCGATTAATGTCCGCCTTGACGGTAGCCACGTAGCGTTGCAGTCGGCCAAACAACTGGCCTGCGGTGCGAGCAACCTTCGGCAGGCGCTCAGGCCCAAGTACCACCAGTGCAACGGCACCGATGACAGCGATCTCAGACAAGCTCATGTCTAACATGGGCGTTCAGCGTTAAATATTGCCGCTGCGTGGTGTGAGCAAAGGTGCAGCAAAAAGTCGGCCCGCGGATGGCCGGCGAGCGGCATTTCCCGACTAGCTTTTTTGCTTGTCCTTAACCTCGACGTCGATAGTCGAGCCGATGATCTGATCGTTTTTTTTGTCAACTTCACCATCGGTTTTCATTCCGTCCTTGAAACCCTTTACTGCGCCGCCCAGGTCGCTGCCGATATTGCGCAGTTTTTTTGTGCCAAATACAAGAAGCACGATGACGAGCACAACCAGCCAGTGCCAAATACTGATACTTCCCATGATGCTCTCCTGTGAATTGATTGGCCCCTGTATAAGCGTTATGACAACATCGTCGGCAAGCGGTTCGGTTTCCGGACCGCAGACGGCGTGCCCGATATATAACGCGAAGCAACGAAGCCTGGCTTCACGCCGCGCTAAAGGTGTTCAACGGACTGCCGCCGGGACGATTGCCAAACACGTGAATATGCAAATGATACACGTCTTGACGTCCCATCCGTCCCGTATTGATCGAGGTGCGAAATCCGTCGGTAAGTCCCTGCTGACGGGCCAGAACAGGCACTAACGCCAGCATTTTTCCCAGTAAAGCGCCATCTTCGGTGGTGGTGTCGTTGAGCGTCGGAATGAATTTTTTCGGGATGATCAAAAAATGCACTTCGGCGGCAGGGTGAATATCGTGAAAGGCCAGAACCTCGGTATCTTCATACAGCTTTTTGCTGGGAATCTCGCCTCGCAAGATCTTGCCGAAAATAGTATCGTTGACGCTCATGCTTATATCCTTGTCGCGTCAACCCCGCGCGCGTTTTTTTCGATTATTCCGGATATGCCTTCGCGTCTCTCCAGCTCAGCCATCACGTCCGACAGTGGCACGTCCTTTGCCGCCAACATCACCAGCGTGTGAAATATCAAATCGGCTGCTTCGGTCGTCAGTTGCTGCGGATCACCGCCTTTGGCCGCGATGATTGCTTCAGTGGCTTCCTCGCCGACTTTTTTTAAAACGGCATCGAGGCCTTTAGCATATAGCGAGGCAACGTACGAAGAACCGGGTGCCGCGTTCTTGCGCGCCAGCAACGTTTGTTCGAGGCGAAAAAGAATATCAGTTTTGCTCATGAATGCGCACGAATAATTTATCTATGCGATGCTAACACGGGCGTTTCTGCTGCTTTCACGTCATTGACCATCCAGCGACCGTCTTCAAGCAAATAAAAAAAACAGCGCCGACTGCCGGTATGACAAGACACGCCGCCCAACTGGTCGACTTGCATGAGAACGGCATCGCCATCGCAATCCATGCGCAGTTCCTTCACATGCTGGAAGTGGCCCGATGTTTCACCTTTTTTCCAAAGTGCCTGGCGCGAGCGCGACCAGTAGTGCGCGAGACCGGTGGCGAGGGTAAGTTGCAGCGATTCGCGATTCATCCAGGCGAGCATCAGTACTTCCTTGCTGGTCGCGTCCTGAGCAATTGCAGCAACCAGGCCTGTGGCGTCCCATTTCACCGCATCGAGCCAAATTTGTCGGCTGGCATCACTCACAACCTCACCTCGATACCACGTTCTTTCATCCGCTGTTTCGCTTGCTTGATCGTGTATTGCCCGAAGTGAAAAATGCTCGCCGCGAGCACCGCGTCGGCCCTGCCCTCGCTGATACCATCGGCCAAATGATCGAGATTACCCACCCCCCCCGACGCGATTACCGGTACGCGCACCGCTTCGGCAATCGCCCGCGTGAGCGCCAGGTCAAAACCGGATTTGGTGCCATCGCGATCCATGCTGGTGAGCAAAATTTCTCCGGCACCGAGCACTTCGGTGACGTGCTTCGCCCACGCCACCGCATCCAGCCCGGTGGGGGTGCGACCACCATGGGTGAACACTTCCCAGCCGTCTGCGTTGGCACGTTTACGCGCATCGATCGCCACCACGATGGCTTGTGAACCAAAATGAGCGCTGGCCTCTTTCACCACTTGTGGATTGGTGACGGCCGCGGTATTGATACTGATTTTGTCGGCACCGACATTCATTAGCCGCCGCACATCGGCCACACTGCGAATGCCACCACCCACGGTAAGCGGAATGAACACTTGCTCGGCAACCCGCTCAATAACGTCCAGAATCGTGGGCCGGTCATCCGAGCTGGCGGTAATGTCGAGGAACGTAATCTCGTCAGCGCCATCGTCGTTGTACCGGCGCGCGATTTCGACCGGGTCGCCCGCATCCCGCAGGTTGACAAAATTGACGCCCTTGACCACGCGTCCCACGTTCACATCGAGACAGGGAATGATGCGCTTTGCTAGCAAACCGGCACCTTGGCATAATGATGCCCAAATCCAGCATCAGTGCGGCTTGCGGGATATTTTCCTGCCACAATGCCCGCCAATGCTAGTGTTTTCCTGACGCGCGTCTCCATGTGAAAGCGTTAATCCGCCGCGTTCTCAGCCAGCTTCCGCGCCGCTGCAAAGTCCAGCGCACCCTCATAAATTGCGCGACCGGTAATGACGCCCATGATGCCTTCGTCTTCCACGGCCATCAGTTTTTTGACGTCATCCAGATTATTGAGTCCGCCAGATGCGATGACCGGAATTGACAGCGCCTTGGCTAACTTTACGGTCGCCTCAATATTTACGCCGGTCATCATGCCGTCGCGGCCAATGTCGGTGTAAAGCACCGCTTCCACGCCGTAGTCCTGAAATCGCTTCGCCAGATCAACGACATCATGTCCGGTCAGCTTCGACCAACCGTCGGTCGCCACTTTGCCGTCTTTGGCGTCGAGTGCCACGATGATGTGGCCTGGGAAGGCGTCGCATGCTTCGTGTAAAAATCCTGGTGTCTTCACGGCAGCTGTACCGATGACGATGTACGAGACGCCATCATCGAGGTAGCGCTCGATGGTCGCCAGGTCGCGGATACCGCCGCCCAATTGCACCGGCACGTCGCCCATTACCTCAAGGATCTCCTTGATCGCGAGCTCGTTTTTTGGTTTGCCGGCAAAAGCACCGTTGAGATCCACTACATGCAGCCTGGATGCGCCCAGCGCTTTCCATCGTCGTGCTGTTTCGCCGGGCTGATCGGAAAACACAGTGGCGCTTTGCATGTTGCCTTGTTCAAGACGTACGCAATGGCCGTCCTTGATGTCGATTGCCGGAATGATCAACATGATGATTGAGAGTGCAGAGTGGGAGGGGACAAGGGAAATGAATGGATTGTTCTGATTGCCCGGCAGCTTGGTATTTAACCTGGCATCCAGGAGAGAAAATTCCTGTAGAGGGTCAATCCGGCGCGATGGCTTTTTTCGGGATGAAATTGGGTGGCGAAAATATTGTCGCGCGCGATTGCCGCCGTGAAAGGGATAGTGTAGTTGGTGGTCGCAACAGTGGCGAGCTGATCGGTAGGTTCACAGAAATAACTATGCACGAAATAGAATCGTTCGTCATCACCAATATCTTGCCATAACCGATGCGGCCGTGTCTGGCGGACGGTATTCCAACCCATATGGGGAATTTTTTGGGTGGCATCGGTGGGACAAAGACGCTTCACCCTGCCGGCAAACAAACCCAGCCCGGCCGTGTCGCCTTCCTCCGAGCGTTCAAACAGCATTTGCATCCCCACACACACGCCAAAGAACGGTTTGCTCCCCGCCGCGCGCCGCACGGCATCTTCCAGACCGCTCTCCCGCAGGTACCGCATGCAGTCGGGCATGGCACCCTGACCGGGGAATACCACGCGGTCGGCATCGGCCACCAGTTGCGGAGAACTACTGATGCTGACATCGGTGCCGGCGGCTTGTTCGCGCGCGACAAATTCGAGCGCCTTGGCGACTGAGCGCAGATTGCCCATTCCGTAATCCACCACCACAATTTTTTGCATGACTGGCGCCAGAATGAAAAAACTATAGCGCGCCTTTGGTCGACGGCAGGATGCCGGCCGCACGCGCGTCGTGTTCACAGCCCATGCGCAGCGCGCGGCCAAATGCCTTAAAAGCGGTTTCGATCTGATGGTGCGAATTAACGCCGCGCAGGTTGTCGATATGCAAGGTGCAGAGCGCGTGATTGACAAAGCCCTGAAAAAATTCATAAAACAAATCCACATCGAATTCGCCTACCCGTGCGCGCGTGAAGCTGATGTGATATTCCAACCCCGGTCGACCGGATAAATCAATTACCACCCGCGACAGCGCCTCGTCCAGCGGCACGTAGGCGTGACCATAACGTCTGATACCGGTCTTGTCGCCCAGCGCCTTGGTCACGGCCTGGCCGAGCGTAATACCGATGTCTTCGACCGTATGATGGGCGTCAATGTGCAAGTCGCCCGAACATTTCAAGTCAATATCGATCATGCCGTGACGTGCGATCTGGTCGATCATGTGGTCGAGGAAGGGGACGCCGGAATCCAGTTTGGATTCGCCGCAGCCATCGAGATTGATGGCAACGCGAATTTGCGTTTCCTTGGTGTTGCGGATGACTTCAGCGGTTCTCATGGATGATCGAAAAATAAAAATCAAATAGTGTCGTGCAATGCGCTGACCAGCGCCGTGTTTTCTGACGCCGTGCCGATGGTCAGCCGCAACGTATTGTCAAGCAGCGGATGCGCCGCACTGGTGTGTTTGACCAATATTTTACGCGAGAGCAGTGCATTGAATGTTTTTTCACTGTCCGGGATTCTGATGAGGATAAAATTTGCCTCCGAGGGGAACACCGTCACGCCTGGGATGCCAGCCAACCGCGCCGACAATGTTTCACGTTCTGTCCGCATGGTTGCCGCTTGCGCCAGCAGCGCCGGGTAATGCTTCAGTGCAAAAGTCGCTGCCGCCTGGGTGAGACAGTTGATGTTGTACGGCAAACGCACTTTGTCAAATTCCCGGGTCCATTCCGGGTGTCCTGCCAGCAAACCAAGCCGCAGTCCGGCAAGGCCCAGTTTAGACACGGTACGCATCAGCACGGCATTTGGAAAATCGGCAATTTCTTCCAGAAAAGAGCTGTGGGAGAATGCGAAATAGGCTTCGTCGATCACCACCAGTCCGGGGCACAGCCGCATGATTGCGCAAAGCGCATCACGCTCAAACAGATTGCCGCT
>JAYVKG010000277.1:0-4042 GCA_043768625.1 Betaproteobacteria bacterium | reverse complement strand
ATCTCGCTGGCAGCGTGCAACGGCGTTTGCAGCAGCACCAGATGGCGCATCTTGTCAGGATTGTCCGGTACATGACAGGATGTGCAATTGGCGTCGCGCATGGCAAGCGCGAATTTTCTATAACTGCTATCAAGTTTTTCCAAATGGGGATTGTGTTCGCTAAAAAGTCCTCTGAAGAGTGTGGGTGCAGGTTGCTGTTGGCCCTTGTCGTCCAGCCACATCCATTTGCCGTCAAAGGTCGGCATGTGGCGCCGCGTGGACTGGGCAACTGCGGGCTTATCCGCGCGCTTGTAAAATGCGAATTGCGAAATCTTCGTCGCCTTCGGATCGATCCAGAACGCAATGGTGTTTGCATCCTCGTAATCAGCCCACTTCTTCGCGTCGTGCCAGAAGGGATAAGGATATTGGCCGAAATCTAGCTCGTTACGGAAGCCAGCGCTTGCCGTGACGCGATAAGTTTTATCGCGGGCCACATATTCAAACTCGTATTTGCCGTCCCACATCCACGTGGGGATATACATCGCAGTTAGCACTTCCGGCCCGAACTGGGTTGAACGAAAATCCTTAAGGTTAGCTTTGATGATGCCGTCGGGTGGCCTCCCCCAAAGCACGAAATTTTTCAGGCTGGCGCGAAAGACGGAATCCATCCGAAACAGACCATTACGGCAGGTCTTGAGCGCAACCCTATCGTGGACGGGTTTGACAGGACATTTTTCAGCCAGCTCGTCCATGACGCGGACGGCCAGCGCTTTGGCTTTCACCATGTCAGCGGCGGTTGGTTCATACGTTGATTCGGCTTGCGCAACCACTGTCCCGGCAGTAAAGACGAGAATAAAGCTAAAAAGAACGCAACTATGTTTCATACCTGCCCTTCGACAATAGGTAGTCAAGAATTTTCTTTCGCATCTCATTCGTTCAAAACTTATCTCAACCCGATCCGTTCAACACGCCGTCGCTGCGGCTTAAACGCAGGCTGTTCACTTTATAGACGTAATGAATGATGCGCGTGGCTCAGGATTCAATAAATAGTGCTTAACCGGACAAGCAGACACAGATCGCCAAAAAGAAGCTTTTTTCTATATCGATTGAAAAACATGCTTGCATTTCTTAATACGAACCATTATCATTTGCATATTCATTACCACTAAAGGCCACTTAACATGAAAAAAATCGTTGCTGCTTATCTTCTCGCCCTCTCTACCCTGGCGTTGTCGACGGCGGCATTCTCCGCCGAGCTCGAGGTCAAGCTGGTGATCGAAAACCACCGTTTCCAGCCGGAGATTGTAAACGTCCCTGTGGGCCAGAAAATCAAGTTGGTAATCGAGAATCGCGACGCGACGCCGGAAGAATTTGAAAGTCACCCCCTAAATCGTGAAAAAGTTATTCCTGCCAAATCCACGGCAACGATCTATGTCGGGCCCTTGGCCGCCGGAAGCTATCCCTTTGTCGGCGAGTTTAACCAGAAAACAGCCAAGGGCACCATCGTCGCAAAATAGGAGAATCGACATGTTTGGTACTGCATTGATCGTATTTCGCGAAGTACTGGAAGCCGCACTGATTATCGGTGTGGTTGCAGCCGCAACCAAGGGGATTCCGGCGAGGGGACGCTGGTTGTTTGGTGGCACCTTGCTTGGGCTGGCAGGCTCTGCCCTGGTGGCCGTGAGCATGGAGGGTATCGCCCAATTTGCCAATGGTATCGGCCAGGAAATATTCAATGCGTCAATTCTCGGTGTAGCCGTATTGATGCTCGCGTGGCACAGCATCTGGATGGCGGGTCATGGTCGGGCGATGGCTGCGCAAGCACGTTCAGTCGGTGGCGCGATACGCGACGGGCAACGAACACTGTCGGTACTGCTCGTGGTCGTTGCTGTTGCCGTACTTCGCGAAGGTGCCGAAACCGTTTTGTTCCTTTACGGCGTGGCCCTTTCCGGCTCATCCAGCTTCGCCCAGATGATGGCCGGCGGTGTTTTGGGAATCGCTGGTGGTGCGGCAGTGGGCGTGACGCTTTATCTGGGATTACTTCGCATTCCGCTGCGTTGGTTCTTCGCGACGACGTCAGCCTTAGTGCTGTTGCTCGCCGCAGGGATGGCCGCACAAGCCGCCCGTTTTCTGGTGCAAGCCGACCTGTTGCCAAGCCTTAAGTCGCCCCTGTGGGACTTTTCCACCGTCCTGCCGAATGAGTCCGCATTTGGTGCGGTATTGCACGGCCTGGTTGGCTACGACGCGCATCCTGCCGGCATCCAGGTACTGTTTTATGTTGTCGTTGCAATTGCCATTGCCCTCGGCATGCAATGGGTCAAATCAGTGAACACTGGTCGCACCAAATAACCTTCCCCCTTCCCTTGAAAAAAACTGCTTTTGTTTTTATTTCCGCGTTGGCAGCAATGTCGAACCAGGCTAGTCCTGCATGGGCTGATCCAGCGGATTACGTAAAGATGCCAACCATCGAATATGGCGAACGTGAACTGGAAACAAAATTCGGCACCAGCAAACTGGCCGATGGGGAAGGGCGAATTTCTGCGGGCACTTTCGGCATTGGTTACGGTGTCACGCCAGTCTGGTTTACCGAGGTCTACGTCAAGTATCAAAAAACCCCGCACGAGCGCACGCGTTTCGACGCCGTGGAATGGGAAAATAAGTTTTTACTGACCGAGACCGGCAAATACCCCGTCGACGTCGGACTGTTTGTCGAACTTGAAGTGCCTCGCGACCGCGACGAAGGGTTTGAATTCCGGTTCGGGCCATTGTTTCAAACCGAATTCGGTCGGATTCAGGTAAATTCCAATTTTTTCCTAAAGCGCCAGGTGCGGCAGAGAGGCGGTGATGAGCCGCAGGTCACGGAGTTTCACTACCAGTTGCAGGCCAAATACCGGCTGATGCGCGAGTTCGAATACGGCGTGCAGGCGTTTGGCGAACTGGGCAAATGGAATCACTGGGACGCGCGAGACCGGCAAAATCATCGAATTGGACCAGCCATTTTTGGCAAGACTCCGCTTCAGGGAAAACAAGCCATTCGTTACGACGCGGCGTTACTCTTTGGCGTGAGCAAGGCGGCACCAGACTCAACGTTGCGTTTGCAACTGGAGTACGAATTTTAAAAAAGTCGGCGGCTTCTGCGAATTCTGGAGGCGGAGGCTGGGGACGAGTTTTAAGCGCTGACGTGATCCAAAAATTCACTTCCCCATTGCGGCCGCACTAGCGACCCGTATCATGAGAGGCTCCGGAGAAATCCCGAGCCCTTTTCATTTTCAATTCTGGATTGGCAAAAGTCCCCATGCCGACGTCAACCGAGCCTGTTACGCGCATTCCCAAATCCATTTGGGCACTGGGATTCGTGAGTTTGCTGATGGATATCTCATCTGAATTAATTCATAGCCTGCTGCCGGTATTCATGGTCGTCTCGCTAGGCGCCAGCGCGCTGGCGGTCGGTTTGCTCGAGGGTGTTGCCGAAGCTACTGCGCTCATCGTGAAAGTGTTCTCCGGTACCCTGAGCGATTACTGGGGCAAGCGCAAGCCGCTCGCGGTGCTGGGCTACGGACTAGGCGCGATTTCAAAACCACTTTTTGCGCTGGCTGCATCCGTGGAATTTGTATTCGCCGCGCGATTGATGGATCGCATCGGCAAGGGCATCCGCGGTGCGCCCCGCGATGCATTGGTGGCTGATCTTGCACCAATGGAAATACGCGGCGCGGCGTTTGGCCTGCGCCAATCGCTCGATACGGTTGGCGCGTTCCTCGGGCCACTTCTCGCCATGGGGTTGATGCTGTTATGGGCCAACGATTTTCGCGCCGTATTCTGGGTGGCGGTAGTCCCGGGGTTTTTGGCGGTGGGTTTATTGTTATTCGGCGTGCAGGAACCCGTTATGAAACAGAGGGCGAAACGCATCAATTCGATCCGCCGCGAAAATCTACAGCATCTAGGTCGTGCTTATTGGCGGGTGGTGTGGATTGGCGGCGTTTTCACGCTGGCGCGCTTCAGCGAGGCCTTTCTGCTGCTGCGTGCGCTTGAGGGTGGTCTCGCGATTGCGCTGACACCGCTGGTG
>JAYVKG010000276.1:0-1777 GCA_043768625.1 Betaproteobacteria bacterium | reverse complement strand
GTGCTGATCAACGAATTCGGCGCGGTCTCGATCGATCACCTGCTGGTGCGCGAAGCAAGCGAAAACATCATGGTGATGGCAAACGGCTGCATTTGCTGCTCGGTTGCCGGCGACATGGTGCAGGCTTTGCGCGATCTTTATTTCAAGCGCGCCAACAATGAAATTCCAAATTTCAAACGCGTCGTGATCGAGACGACGGGTTTAGCAGATCCAGCGCCCATCATGCATACGCTGATTGAAATGCCGCTGGTAGCCGCACGCTTTGCTTTTTCCGGCATTGTCACCACCGTGGATGCGGGTTACGGCCAACAGCAGTTGGACGACCATTTTGAATCGGTCAAGCAGGCGGCGGTGGCGGATCGGATTGTGCTGACCAAAACGGATACAGCAAGCCGTCACCAGATTGATGCCCTCACCGCCCGCCTGTTGACGCTCAACCCGGCGGCGGATGTGATGGAAACGATTCTTGGCGACATTGCGCCGGAACGTCTGTTCGATACCGGCCTCTATCAACCATCAAGGAAAACGCCCGACGTACAAAACTGGCTGCGGGCGGCGGCTTACAGGCCGTTGCCGCCACAGGGTTTTTCAGGGTCTCGTCCCGCACCGATACGGCACGATGCACGCATCCATTCCTTTGTGATCTCTTTTGCCAGACCCATCGGCTGGCATGCGCTGGTCGATGCGCTTGAAATGCTGACATCCTTCCGGGGCCAGCATCTGCTGCGGATCAAGGGCATCGTAAATGTTGCCGGTGAGACCCTGCCGCGCGTCATTCACGCGGTGCAACACACCATCTATCCTGCGGCAACACTTTCCGCCTGGCCGGATGATGATCGCAGCACCAGGCTGGTATTCATTACCCGCGATCTTGACGAAGCGCTGGTCCGCGAAACGCTGACCGGCTTTATTGCCGAAACCACCATCGCCACCGCGCCAGCGGTTTAGCCCATCCCACTTCCAGCGACAATGACAATATGAAAACAAAATTTGAACCCATTCCGACCACCATCCTCACCGGATTTTTAGGTGCCGGCAAAACCACCTTGCTGAATCGCATCCTGACAGAGCGCCACGGCGAAAAAATTGCAGTGATCGAGAATGAATTTGGCGAGACCGGCATCGACAATGAAATTCTGGTGCAGAACGCCGATGAGCAAATCGTTGAAATGAACAACGGCTGTATCTGTTGCACGGTGCGCGGCGACCTGGTGCGGATTCTCGGCGAGCTTGCCGAAAAGAAAAGGAGCGGCAAACTTAAATTTGATCGCGTTATTATCGAGACCACCGGCATGGCCGATCCGGGCCCGGTGGCACAGACGTTTTTTATGGACGAGGACATCAGTAAGCAATATGTCCTTGATGCGGTCATCACAGTAGTGGACGCCCGGCACGCACAGCTGCAACTCGACGGCAACGCCCAGGCGCGCGAACAGGTCGGCTTTGCCGATCGCATTCTTATTTCCAAAACCGATCTGACGCCTGAGGAAGAGACGCAAAAATTATTGCACCGCATGCAGCGCATGAATCCCCGTGCCACCTATGAACGGGTGCATTTTGGTGAGACCGACATCAATAAAATCCTCGACGTGCGCGGTTTCAATCTGAATGCAGTGCTGGAAGTCAATCCCGATTTTCTCAAAGATGACGGGCACCATGAACACGACGATGACATCCAGTCGTTTGTATTCAATTCCAGCCGGCCGCTGGCAATGGAGAAGATCGAAGCGTTTCTGTCGCTGCTGATCCAGACCTACGGCAATGACATGTTGCGCTA
>JAYVKG010000275.1:0-5514 GCA_043768625.1 Betaproteobacteria bacterium | reverse complement strand
TCGACAGCCCGGCTGCTCTGCCCGAGCGGATAGCCAGCGGCATCACCGAGTTCGACCGCGCGATCGGCGGGGGCATTGTGCCCGGTTCGGCAATGCTCGTCGGCGGCGATCCCGGCATCGGCAAATCGACGCTGCTGCTCCAAGCGGCCGGGCGGATGGCCGCCAACGGCCTGTCGGTCGCTTATGTCACTGGCGAGGAATCCACAGACCAAGTCCGCCTCCGCGCCAAACGCCTTGGCCTCGACAAGTCGCCGGTCGCGCTCGCCAGCGCCACCTCGGTGCGCGATATCCTGACCACGCTCACCCAGCAGCGGCCCCCGGCGCTGCTGGTCATCGACTCGATCCAGACCATGCACTCGGACACACTCGAAGGCGCGCCGGGCACCGTCGGGCAGGTCCGTGCTGCCAGTCAGGAATTGATCCGCTACGCCAAGGCCTCGGGCTGCGCCGTCGTGCTCGTCGGCCATGTCACCAAGGACGGCCAGATCGCCTGGCCGCGCGTACTCGAACACATGGTCGATACCGTGCTCTATTTCGAAGGCGACACCCACTCCGCGTTCCGCCTCATCCGCGCCGTCAAGAACCGCTTCGGTGCGGTCAATGAAATCGGCGTCTTCGCGATGACCGAGAAAGGCCTGCGCGAAGTCACCAACCCCTCCGCGATGTTTCTATCGCAGCACAACAATAACGTGCCCGGCAGTTGTGTGATGGTCACCCAGGAAGGCACGCGGCCGCTGCTGGTGGAGATTCAAGCACTGGTCGATGAAGCGCATTCAAACCCCAAGCGTCTCTCGGTCGGCCTCGAACAAAATCGCCTCGCCATGCTGCTAGCCGTGCTGCATCGCCATGCCGGCATCGCCGTATTTGATCAGGATGTGTTCATCAACGCCGTCGGCGGCGTGCGCATCGACGAGCCCGGTGCGGACCTGGCAGTGCTGCTCGCCATCGTGTCGAGCTTCAAGAACAAAGCGCTACCGGCCAAGCATGTCGTGTTTGGTGAAGTCGGGCTGGCGGGAGAAGTGCGGCCGGTGCAGCGTGGTCAGGAACGGCTGCGTGAAGCGGCCAAGCTCGGGTTCACGCATGCGATTGTGCCGAAGGCGAATAAGCCAAAGCAGAAGATTGAGGGGTTGGAGATATTTGCGGTGGAGAGGGTGGAGCAGGCGGTGGAGTATTGTCGAGGATGACGGATGATAATGAACGACCTGACTGAGAATTCTGATGAGGACGATGTTTCTCTCGCGAAAGTTCAAGAGCAATGTGAGGACCTTGAGCGGAGTTGGAGGCTCTACGGGTACGCGCCGATTGTGGAAATGTGCGCGCAGCAAGCGCAATTTGAACAAAGGCAAGGCGATAAGCTGGAGTACATGCAGACGCTCCCCTTCGTAAATCAGCGGCTTGCACAATGGGTACTCGCTGATCGCGAATGTTCGCAGATTGGTCGACATCGACTGTCGCCACAGAATTTTCAAAACATTTTCAAAAAAACATATGACATTGTCCACAATTCGGCACCGCGATATCTGCTCCAGAGTGGTGGCATATCTGCAATGCGTGCAATGGCGTTTCAGCAGTTTGAGTACCAAACGGCGTCAAGATTTGCGTTATTGCGTCAGTTCTACATTGCTAGCCAACTCCCGAGGAATCACAAACTACTTACATGGAATTCTAATTCCAGTGCTCTAACAGGAGCCGACTTAGTACTAGGCAGCCACATCCTCGCAGCCCATGTCTTGAAGAACCCGGGCAAGTACATCTCAGCACTGCAGTTACAAACTGGGATCAAATGGTTTCCAAAGGAGAAGATGATTTCACTCCTTCATGGTCTAGCAGCGAGTACTAGCCAGTTGCGAGATCGATTTGTCAACGATGACAAGAAAGCAATTTCTGTGTTGTCAGCCATGCACAGCCCTGTATTTCGCGTCAAGCCACTTTTTCAGGTTTCGCATAAGCAATATGTGACTTGGTCGCCCCCCTTGTTGCTTCGCTCATTGGGAAATTTTTTTCTTCAGTCGATTCGAGAGTCAGGAAATGACCAATTGATTGCCGAGTATGGAAAGGTATTTGAGTCAAAGTATGTGATGTCCGCGGCGATGGCCTTGTGTAAGAAATGCATTGCTGAAGCAACATTGATGACTTTGTTGCAGTCAAACGAGAAAGTTGTAGATCTCGCACTAAATTTCGATGAAGACATTGTTCTTGTAGAGGCGAAAGTTAAGGAGGCTAGCGTGGGTACGCAGTCAGCCATTGAGGAGACGCTGATCGGCGATAGATTAAAAGGGTCAATACTGAAAGCGATCGAACAAGGTATGTCTACGGCCTCTCTCATACGTGACGGACGACTTGAGGCATTGGGCCTCAGCAAGAAGGCGAACCGATATTTGCTAATTATCTCTAGTGAACAGCACTACATGGGTACAGGAGTGGACATTGCAGAGCGGACCGGGAAAGCGAGAATGGAACGATTGCGCGCTCAATATGCGCCAGAGTTGCCGATACCGTTCGAGAATATAGTTCTCTTAACTGCGGATGGGCTGGACTCGCTTGTGGCCCTTAGTGAACGAGGGGAAAGAGACCTAGTTTCATTCATGAAGGAAATGCGTGAACGTCAACTGACAGCTGACCCATCTCGCCGCGTTATGGTTGGAGAACAAGTCCTTGTGCTATCAGACCAGGATGCTCTGCCGAGCTACTTAAGTGAATCGAAGGAGCAATGGATGTCAAACATTCTCGGCACATACAATAGTGCCTCGAACAATCGGGGACAGACCACTAATATTTTATAAAACCCTAGCTTACACGGGATTCTCAGGCCGAAAGCGCCTGAAAAACCGCACCAGTGCTAGAGTTTGTCTGAAATTTTGGAAACTATTCACCCTGACTTATTTAATTAAACACCGATCTGCGCATCGAGTTGAACCGATCAACATCGAGCGATAAGGTGCCAGCGTCAATTGTTTTGCGAAACCATTCACCCTGACCCGTTTATTCCGCTGGCGGTATGAGTTTCGGCGGGCAAAGCAAAGTGACCGAAGCGACACTCAAAAGCCTTACCAAGACACTCGGCAATGTCGACCACGAGCTACAACTGCTTTCCCACGCCTCCAAATACAGTTGGGTCTACCAGCGGTTAATCCTATTGCGCAACGCGCTGATTGCACTGAGCGTAATGGTGTTCGTCGTGGTGATCGCTTTTGCCTGCTACCGCCAAGCCTATCGCCAAACCCTCACTATCGCCGGCTTTGACGCGCCGGAAAAGTTAGCCGAGCGCGGTATTGCCGGCCAGGTGATCGCCAAGGCCTTGTTTGATGAACTCATCAAACGTCGCGAACTGGTCACGACTTTAGAGTCCGGCGAACTTAAAGGTGCATGGACAAAGAACCGGGCCGATGTGGCGATTCTCGAGGCGAAGTTCACGCTGAAATCGGTGTTCCGATATCTGCTTTACATGACGGGCAATGAAATCACGATTGTTGGCGAAATCATCCAGCGAGCACTGCCCGCATTGTATTGGGCAACTGAAGCTGATCGCGCCATCGAGCATCCATCGGTAATCCAGCGCATCCTCACCCATCTGGGGCCGGCCGCGCGGTCGCCACCGCCACCGCGTGCGCCGGCCGTGCGAGTGGATGGATCAGTCTTGCGATGTTTATACAAATGTATTGACGCTGTCCGGGCGCTTCCGTACACTGGGTTTTTACGGTTGCTTGTGATGCGGAGCGTTCTATGGAAACAGTAGTCAAGATAAAGCCTTGGGGTAATGGGCTCGGTGTGCGGCTCACCGCGCAGGTCGCGCGCGCGGCCGGGATAACGGCAGAGACGCTGGTAAACGTTACAGTTGAGAATGATCGCATCGTTATTGCGCCTGCTGCAGCGCCCAAACTGACACTTGCACAGAAATTAGCGGTCTTCGACCCCAAAAAACATGGTGGCGAAGTGATGCAGACCCAGCCAGTCGGACGCGAGGCATGGTGACAAAAGCGGCGCGCCCAGCGCAGTCCAAGGCCAAGCCCATGCCCGCCGCCACTTACAAGGTGGCTTCACGCTCTTGGGCGCCAGATCGAGGCGATGTTATCTGGATCGACTGCAATCCACAGGCGGGACGGGAAATGCGTGACATGCATCCGATGGCGGTGTTATCCCCAAAAGCGTTCAACGCACGCACCGGGATTGTGATCGGTTTGCCAATGACATCAAGCATATCTAACGAGGGCAATCCGTTTGCGCTCGAAGTTTCACGGGGGCCAGAGGAGCGCAGTTTCGTATTGTGTCATCAGCCAAAATCGTTCGACTGGCGGCAACGTCACGCCTCACCTCACCCGTGGAAGAAGCTTGCGAGTGGCGAGCTTGCCGCCGCCTGCGACGGGCTAAATGACATCATCACCCTCACGGCGACTTAACGTTTTCCACTATTCGGGTAACCAACGCTAAATGACTTCAACCACGCAAAGCGATCCTGCGCCATCTGCGGTGCCACCAGCGGGAACGGACATGACACCAGCCGCAGTGACTGCGGCCGCGACAAATGCGGCCGCGCCAATAACGAGTGAACCATCTGCCCTGACGCCGACGGTGCGTGTCGAAGGTCTCGCGAACACGCTGGGCAACATTGACCACGAGCTTCAACTCCTGTCCCACGCCTCCAAATACAGTTGGGTCAACCAGCGGTTAATCCTGCTGCGTAATGCGCTCATTGCATTTGGCGTACTGGTCATCGTCATAGTGATTGCCGTCGCCTGCTACCGCGAAGCCTATCGCCAAACTCTCACCATCGCCGCCTTCGATGTCCCTGAAAAATTAGCCGAGCGCGGCATTACTGGTCAAGTGGTTGCCAAAGCCTTGTTCGATGAACTCATCAAACGCCGCGAACTGGTCACCACTTTAGAGTCCGGTGAACTCAAAGGCGCGTGGGCGGAGAACCGTGCTGATGTCGCGATACCTGAGGCCAAGTTCACGCTACAAGCCGTATTTCGTTATTTGCGCTACATGACGGGTAATGAAATCGCGATTGACGGCGAGATCATTCTGGACGGTGACGACGCGACCCTGAAGGTACGCGTCGCAGGCAAGCCGCCAACGGTAGCCAAAGGCAAACTCGCTGCGTGGGAATCGTTGGTAGGTGATTTGGCAAACGGCGTGCTCGATGTGACGCAGCCAGCAGTGCTGGCAGCATACATGGGCATCAAAGCGCAGACGCCGGAGGACATCAAAGCACTGTCGACGCACATCGTCAAAATGCAGAGTGCGGCACTAAAGCCGAGCGCAGCGGTGATGTCGGTGGCATACGACGCCTACGGCAGCGCGCTGCAGCGGCAGGCAAGGGGTGATGAAGCGAAAGTCGCCTTTGCTGAAGCGATGGCGCTGGACCCGACCAATGGCGTCGCCGTCATCAACGCGGCCAATGCACAGGCCGCACTGCGCAATTACGCGGAATCCTCTGCGCTTTACGTCAAGGCGCAAAGCCTGCGGCTGCCGGACACCGTGAAGGCGGCAGCATTGCAGCGACGCATCGCGGGT
>JAYVKG010000274.1:0-4475 GCA_043768625.1 Betaproteobacteria bacterium | reverse complement strand
GGCATTGCATTGCACGTGTTCGGTCACAACGGCAGCGCCCATGCGCTTTACATAAAGCTCGGATATCAGACCACCAACATCAACATGTATAAGTCAATTGAAGCAACAAGTCCCTAACCTAACGCACAAGCGAACCTGCTTTCGGCAAATCGCCTGCCGCAAACGATATGTGTCATGGCTCGCAAAACTGAACTTCCACTGATTGCCAGTCTGGAGTTGCGACTGCAACAAACCTGCGGCGAGTCACGCCCGCATTGTTGAGGCATTTGATCATCTGGAGTCTGGTGTGGTGCTTTGCAGGGCGGATGTCCCGTTCGTTTTCTGCAACCGGCGGTTCCGTAAAATTTGCCGCGTAATCGCCGGTCTGCTGGTGCCGGGAACGCCTTATATCGATGTAGCGCGGGCACTATATCAACGTGGTTTTAACATCCAGCCAAGCTTGACGAAGCCACATACCTTCGGGACTAAGTCGAAAAACATTTGTTTCCCGACGAACGAGATTACAAATACCAGCTGCATGATGAAATTCGGGTACTGGTCTCTGACCAAAAGACTGCCGCTGGCGGGTTATCGGTTTCAGTCTTGATATCGCCGCCCGCAGACAAGCCGAAGCAAAGCTGGCGAAGCGCGAACAGCGCTTGAAAAGTCGGCTGGAAATTTCTTTGGACTGGTATTGGGAACAGGACGAAATTTCCGCTTCAAGCACATATCCGTCGCCATGCTGCGGTTTACAGGGGTCGATCCCGAGCAGCGCTACGGCCTGCCGCACCGGGATATCGCCTACCAGGGCATCAGCAAAGAGCAGCTAAATGGACACCGCCGGTGCGTCAAAGCGCACCAGCCATTCCGCGATTTCCAATTTGCGTACACGCTGCCGAATGCCGATATTTGGTGGGTCAGCGTTGCCGGCGAGTCGCTGTTCGATGCTGGCGCCACGTTTGAAGGTTACCGTGTTGTCGGCGGCAACATTTACGGAAAATAAACGCGCCGAGGCGCGCAACCGCGAACTGGCGGAGTACGATTTTCTGACCGGTTTGCCAAAGCGGATGCTGCTATCCACCCGGTTTACATTTGCCACGCGTGAGACACGTCGCGGTGGCAGCAGCATATCGCTGCTATTCATCGATCTTGACCGGTTCAAGAATATCAACGATTCGATCGGGCATCACATTGGCGACCAGATCCTGGTTGAAACCGCCCACCGGCTAGTTTGGGCGATGCGGGTCAGCGCCACCGTATCGCGTCACGGTGGCGACGAATTCATCGTGTGGGTGCCCGGTGTTGCCGTTATCAAGGACCTGGCAGCAATCACCGAAATCGTTTTGCAAAGTCGGGGCAGCCTTTATCAGATCGCAGGCTTCGATCTGACGGTGACGCCATTTATCGGCATTACCAGCTGGCCCGGTGACGGCGTGGATCTGGCAAGTTTGGTCAAGAATGCCGATCTGGCCATGTATCACTCCAAGGCCGATGGCGGCAATCAGTCAGCTTTTTTCAAGCCGAATTGAATGAAAAAGTGGCCCAACGCCTGGCGAACAAAACTTCGTTGCGCAGCGCTTTGCCGCGCAATGAATTCAGTCTGGCGTATCAACCGATCTTTCACTGACCGGGCGGCGAATCATCGGTGTGAAAGCGCTGTTGCGCTGGCGCAGCGAAACGCTCGGTGAGGTGGTGCCAATGCGATTTATTCCGGTGGCGGAAAAAGCCGGTTTGATCGTTGCGATCGGCGAATAGGCCGCCATGAAAGCGACCGTTAAATTGCGTCGCTGGCTTGAAGCGGGTCTCGATCATTTCCCAGTGACCATCAATGTGTAGGCAGTGCAATTCAAAAGCCGCAGGCTGCTGAAGGTTTTGTCGGCAGCCTTGAACCAAAATAGGCGAAAGCCCAGCGACGTGGAAATAGGACTTACCGAAACGGCGCTGGTAATTGAAGGCGATATTACAATGAGCACGCGGTACAAACTGGCTACCAGTGGATTTCGTCTGGTCGTTGATGATTTCGGTACCGGACACTCGAATTTGGGATATCTCAAACGCTTCAATATCGGCAAAGCTACGATAGATCAATTTTTTGTGCGCGATATCACCACCGATCCAAACGATGCCGCGATCAGGCGCAGCACCATCAGTTTGGCGAAAAGCTTCGGCATGCGGGTCGTCACCGAGGGCGTGGAGCATGTCGCACGGCTGGATTTTTTACTGAAAGCCGGTTGCGAGGAAGCGCAAAGCCATCTGCTTTAAAGGCTGCGGTCGCCATTGTTGCTGCAAAGAACTATTGAGCGCGGCGTGTTATCTTGATGCTCAACCCCTTATCCGCTTACCGACCATGCCAACCTACAAACTTCAAGTACAAGAAGATGACGCCAACGCCACGCTGTGGCATGACGTGAAATCCGCGGCGGGTACGCCGTTGCTTTTCCAGGACGAGGGGCAAGCCCGTGCCAAACTGGAAGAATTGTATCCGGTGCTGGTGAAGCTTGAGCGCTTCGCATCCGGCCCAAAGCGCACGCGGGTAATTATTGCCAATCCGTATCAGGATATCGACTCAGAAAAGGAAAAATGAACATGGAATATAGACGCTTGGGACGCGCGGGATTGCGCGTTTCCGCTCTCTCTTTTGGCAGCTGGGTAACGTACGGCACGCAGCTCGATGAATCTGCCGCTCTCAATCTGATGGCGGCGGCCCGCGATCACGGCGTGAATTTTTTTGATAACGCTGAAGTTTATGCGAACGGCAAGTCGGAAACACTGATGGGCCTGGCGCTGAAGAAGCTGGGCTGGGACCGGTTGAGTTATGTTGTCACCACCAAATTTTTCTGGGGGTTGCCCGCGAAATTCGGCGATGGCGTGAATGAGAAAAACACTCTGAATCGAAAGTACCTGCTCCAGGCGATCGACGCGTCCCTGCAACGCCTGCAGCTTGATTATGTCGATATCGCCTATTGCCACCGGCCGGACCCGAACACGCCGCTCGAAGAAACCGTATTTGCCATGCATGACATGGTCGCGCGCGGCAAGGCGAGCTACTGGGGCACTTCGGAATGGAGTGCGGCCGACATCATGGGCGCGTGGCACATTGCCGACAAACACCACCTGCATAAGCCCGTGGTCGAGCAACCCGAATACAATTTATTTCATCGCAGTAAGGTCGAGTGCGAATATGCAAGGCTGTATGCAGAAATCGGCTTGGGCACCACCATCTGGAGTCCTTTGGCATCCGGGCTGCTGAGCGGGAAATACGCGAAGGGCATACCGGCTGACAGCCGTGGCAGCCTTAAAAACATGGCATGGATGCAGGAAAGCCTGCTCGATCCGGCCAAGAATGCGATCGTCATCAAGCTCGGCGCGCTGGCTCAGGAGCTCGGTTGCACTACGGCGCAACTGGCGATTGCATGGTGTCTGAAAAATCCCAACGTCTCGACCGTCATTACCGGCGCCTCGCGCGCGGAGCAGGTCGCCGAAAACATGAAATCGCTCGCGGTAGCAGCGCAGCTCGATGGTGACGTAATGGCGCGCATTCAGGCGATTGTCGGGGAAGCTCATCAATGACGGCTGACCCGATGATGACGGGCGCGTTTTCCACCAATGAGCAGAACCGGGCCGTGCCGCCGCGCCATCCGGCCGCCAGTGACCTGACACTGCGACTCGATCAGGCCTGGCATATCCTCAATTTGAACCAGGACCTGATCCGTTCGGCCGACCAGAAAATATATTTGCTGATTGTCATGTCCACCCTGCTGCTTTCCTATGTGGCCGCTAATTTTGAAAAAATAGGCAGGATAGGCCCGCTGCAATATGGGCTGCTGGCGGTGTTCATTCTGGTCAGCGGCGCATTCTATTTTTTTGCACTGTCCACGTTATTCCCCCGCAAGAGCCAGGGGCCAGTAAAGGAAAATGCCAGCCTGATTTTTTTTGGCGATATTGCCACTCGTTCAAGCGCCGAACACTACATTCAAGACATCGGCGGGATTCCGCTTGAACGCCTGTTTGATGATCTAGCCAGACAAATTTATCTGGTGTCGCACGTTGCCATCAATAAATACCTGGCCTACCGTCGTGCCTGGCGGGCAATACTGGTTGAGGTCAGCTTGTTTGTGGTGCTGGCCTTCAGCATGGCGGTGGCGCGCTCGTAACCGCGATGGAAATAAAAAAAGGTCAACGCCGCCAATCTGCGCGCTATCGGTTATGTTAATAAGCGGCGCTTGCTGGTGATTGAGCAGTGTTCGGGAACCTGGCAATTCGCCGCCAGCTCGGCCGAATTGTGGCGGCGATTTTTCACCGCATCATCGATGGCAAGTTTCTTCAAAGACACCATCGAAGAGGATTGCCAGAAGCGGCAGGGGGCGGGTACAACAATAACTGCAACACCTACAGAGTATGACTAATTGGAGGTGTTGAAATGAATGAAGCAATGGAAAGCGGTATTTGTGGTTTGCATTTGAATGCAAGGGAACGCGAGCAGATCAGTAATGGAT
>JAYVKG010000273.1:0-3165 GCA_043768625.1 Betaproteobacteria bacterium | reverse complement strand
CGCGCCAGCGCTTTCAAAGCGGCGGGAAGTTCGCTAAAACTTTGTGAAATACCGCCAAGTTTAGGCTCACGCAGAATTCCCAAGCCGGATTTGGGTACGATCCTTAATATGTCGACGCCGTTTTGCGCGGTCAATTCGTAATCCCGGTAACCCAGAAAAGTGAAGTGATGGTCTGCCGCCCAGGCTAGAAACGCGCGCGCCTCGTCCAGCTCTTCGAGCGGCACGACCCTGGCCGCCCCTCCCATGCTGCCAAGCATTTCGGCGATTTTGGCTTGCATCTCCGGGAAATCCTCAACTGCGGCGCGCACATCGCTCAACACGGATACGAGACCGTCACCGAGGGCCTTGATACGCACCGGATCGGTGATTCGTTCCACTTCCACATGAATCCAGGACTCTACGCGGCCAGCACCCGTGGCATCGTCAAGCCTCGCCAGCACCCCGTGCTGATCGCGGCTCGCATCAAACAACGGATGCAATATCAGCCGGATCGCGATGCCCTGCCGATTGATTTCCATGGCGATCGAATCAACCAGGAATGGCATGTCGTCGTTGACGAATTCAATGACCGTACTCGACCATTCCCAGCCATGTTCCGGCTGGCTCGGGTTGAAGATGCGCATTTTCGGCGCGCCGCGCTGGAACGCATTGCCGAACGCCAGATGCGACATTACCAGGGCGGTCCAATCAGCAGCATCGCGCGCCACAAAATCATCCGCGTCTGCCCCACTGCAATATTTGGCCGCAAATACCGCCGCCTGCTCGCGTTGCGTGGCGGGAGCCTTCGCCGCGATCAACTTTTCAATTTCAGTGAGCAGCGCGACTTTGCGATTTTCTGCCTGGGTAGACATGGCTAGATTCCGACTTATTTTTGTGAAGCTCAAATTATATGCCCGCGTCAGCGCAATCTCTTTTCAGCAATGCGACGCAGCACGTACATCAAGCCCCGCGCAGGAAGCGCTTGTCAGACCGTTCGGCGAATATCGGCATATTCGGCCACATGCGCAGCAGCGGATTGCCACTGCGCAACACTTGCACCTGTGCAGGTGTGGCCGGCGGGCGAGCGAGTGCGGCTGCGAGACTGCCTGCAGGTTATCGCGCATGGTCGACTGTCTGGCCCGCCATAGCGCAGGATCGGCGCGGTGATCGGTCGCGCGTCTTGAAGCGGCCGTGCGCATTTCGACGCGTTGCTTCAGCGTGGGTCGTGGCACGAGATTTGCGCCTTGTGTATTACGCGCGGCAGATAATTATGGCTTGACAGCCTCTTCCGCCGCCTGAAACGGCAGCCCCAACGCTTCTGCAACTTCGCGATAGGTCACTTTGCCACGACAAACATTCAAGCCGTTACGCAAATGCGTATTCGTCTGCAGTGCCGCCTGCCAGCCCCGTTCTGCAAGCTGCAATATAAAAGGCAAGGTGGCATTATTGAGCGCGTAGGTTGAGGTGCGGGGTACGCCACCGGGCATGTTGGCCACGCAGTAATGTACGACTTCGTCGACAATATAAGTGGGTTCCGCGTGGGTAGTGGCGCGGGCTGTTTCACAGCAGCCACCCTGGTCAATGGCAACGTCGACAATCACAGCGCCCGCTTTCATTGCGGTGACCATTTCACGCGTCACCAGTTTTGGTGCCGCCGCACCGGGGATCAGCACGCCACCGACAACGAGATCGGCCGACAGCACTTGTTCTTCGACATTGTCGCGATGGGAAAAAATCGTCATCACGCGGGCACCCAGCAACCGATCCATTCGACGCAAGGCATCGACGCTGCGATCCATCACGACCACCTGCGCACCCGTGCCTACTGCCATCTGCGCCGCGTTGGTGCCGACCACGCCCGCGCCAAGAATGACGATGCGGGCAGGTGGCACGCCTGCAACACCACCAAGCAATACGCCCATGCCACCGTAGACCCGCTCGAGGCAATGTGCACCGGCCTGTATTGCCATACGTCCGGCAACTTCCGACATTGGCGCCAGCAGGGGAAGACCGCCGCCTGGCTGCGTCACGGTTTCATACGCAATGCAAACTGCACCGCTGTTGACAAGATCCCGACATTGATCCGGGTCCGGTGCCAGGTGCAGATAGGTAAACAGTATCTGGTCGTTGCGCAGCATTGCCCGCTCCGCAGCCTGCGGTTCTTTCACCTTAATGATCATGTCTGCGCGTAAAAATACCTCGCCCGCATGCGCCGCTATTTTTGCACCGGCTTTTTCGTAGGCGCTATCGGCAGCACCAATGCCGGCGCCGGCATTATGTTCGACCAACACGGCGTGTCCGCGTGTGGTTAACTCGCGTACGGAGGAGGGGGTGAGGCCAACACGATATTCGTGGTTTTTTATTTCTTTGGGGACGCCGATCAACATGGTTAAATTTTCCTGCCGTTATTTTATTTTGAGGTCGCAATGATGGCATATCCCGCGTGTCCTGCGGCTGAAAAAATTCGTTCTCGGCGTTTGGTGCAAATTGCACTGCCACTGCTTAAGGCAGTTGCGCAAGGCAAAACGTTCGTCGCCAAATGGGGCGCGGAATTTGCAGTGAAATGTGAAGTGAAAAAGGGCTGCAGCAATATTCCCGTTGCACTTCATTTTTCACATTATTGGCAATATCGACAGGCAGATCGACATCACTGGCAAAATCCAAAATCAGATATTCATATCTGGCACCAGGTCTTTTGGCGCTGTCGGGATATATTTTGCCAGGTGCCGGCCGCGGCAGTGGAAATACCAGAATGGCGCAAACTTTCGCCTATAATGTAAACGTTTTCATTTAAAAATTCAGCCCGAAAAAATACTCAATGAGCTCAAAAATCGACTTTCCAGCCGATTTCCTGTGGGGAAGCGCAACCTCTGCTTATCAGATCGAAGGCTCCCCGTTGGCGGATGGAGCCGGTCCGAGCATCTGGCAGCGTTTTTTGCAGACGCCGGAATTAGTGCGCGCGTCGGATGGATCAGCGTTTACCAAAATTCGCGAAAGTGGCGATATAGCCTGCGATCACTATCACCGCTATGCCGGCGATGTAGCGCTGATGAAATCTCTCGGTATGAAGGCATATCGGTTCAGCATTTCCTGGAGTCGCATATTGCCGCAGGGCAAAGGCGCTATCAATCACGCAGGAATTGATTTTTACGATCGTCTGGTCGACAGCCTGCTGCAAAACGGGAT
>JAYVKG010000272.1:0-4928 GCA_043768625.1 Betaproteobacteria bacterium | reverse complement strand
GTTGTTCATCGATAGCGTCGATCTGGAATGGTGTTTCAGGGCGCGAAATATTGAATTTTTGCTGTACGGCGTTTGTGAGGCAAAACTGGATCATCGACTTGGCGATCATCGTCGAGTGGTATTGAATAAACTATTTCTGGTGGTGCATTCACCGCTGCGAATTTACTACATTACCCGCAATCGAATACTTCTCTACTGGCGTCGGCACGTGCCGCTAAAGTGGAAGCTCAAAGACGTACTGCGGATGGCGGCAAAATTTGCCGCGATCATGCTGTTTGTCGCCCCGCGTCTGGAATATCTGCGCATGACGCTGCTGGCCATTCGCGACGGTCTTGCCAGACGGGGAGGGCGATTGCGGGATCGTGCCTGACCGCATCAACTGGTGATTTTGTGCATGCCAGTGACCGCATCGCGTTTGAAAATTCGGCGTCTGATGTCAATGTGACAGGGTATCGGGTTTGCGTAATGCCAGGACGTGTTTAAAAGCGAAAATCCAGGGTTGTAAAAAGGATCTCCGGTCTTCAGCAATTTTTGCCATTTGGCCTGAAACTTTGCTGAATCTTCCGGATGTGGGTCGCCCGCACTTTTGCCCCGCGTGTAGGATTCATGATGAATCAACTCTGCATGGGCACAGTAGATGACCGCGTAGCCCTGCTCCCTGACCCGAAGACACAAGTCAACATCACCGAAACCAACCGCCAGGGCTTCGTCAAACCCACCGATTTTGTCGAAAGCGTCTTTGCGCATCAACAAGCAGGCCGCTGTCACTGCCGCCACCTCATGATTGCACCACAGCGCTCCGGGAAAGCCCGCTTCGCCGGGCGCTTTGGGTGGACGCAGGAACTTGCCATAATGCTCCGCCGCGCCGTACATGCCGACACAAACGCCAGCGTGTTGAATAGTCTGCCGATCAGGGTAGAACAATTTTGCGCCGACGATGCCAATGGTCTGGCGTTGCCCAAGCTCGAGCATGCGCCCCAGCCATCCCGGATTGATCGCCTCGATATCATTGTTGCAAAACAAATAGTGCGAGTACCCTGAATCCAACTGCGATACCGCCCAGTTGTTGATCGCGGAAAAATTAAATTTCCCCGTGTAGCGCAATACGCGAACAGCCGGAGTGATCGACGACAAATAAGTCTTGGTGTCGGCGTCATCTGACTCGTGATCGATCACGACGATGTCATAGTTAATACCGGATACTGTATTGCGTATGCTGTCGACGCACTGGCGCAGCAGGTCGCCGTGATTTTTAGTCGGAACGATGATGGCGATTTTTGCGTCATCCGACAGGCGATAGCGCGCGTCGAACAAGTTGAAACCTGCACCGTCGCTGACAACCCCACCGTCGCGACAACGATCCAGATGTCGCTGCAGCACGGATTTTGAGGTTGCCATCACCTCATGCATTTTTTGTTCGCCGGCCGAGCTGGGAATGATTCGCCACTGGTAGAGAATCTCGGGAATATGCACGATCAACTTGGCGTTTTCGGTTGCCCGCAAAATCAAATCGTAGTCTTGCGAAATTTTCAGGGACTCGTCGAACCCACCGATGTCCCGAAGCAGCTTGGTGCGAAACCCCAACATGTGGACAATATAGGGATGCGAGCGCAGATATTCCGGAGAGAACGCCGGTCGATAGGCAAGGTGCAAGACTCTTGCCAGATCAGGTGTCACCAGCACTTCATCGGAATACACCACATCCGGTCGCTCTTGCAGCAATGACTCGGCGACCCGGAACAAGGCTTGTGGTTCGAGGAGGTCGTCATGGTCCAGCAAAATCACGAAATCGCTCGTGACCATGTCCAGTGCACGATTTGACGCATGCGAGACGCCGCAATTATCTGTCCCAAAATGCAACTTGATGCGCGGATCTGCTGCCGCGTATTCCTGGAGAATTCGCTTCACATGCGACTGATCCGAGCCGTCATCGGCGACGCATAGTTCCCAATGCGGATAAAGTTGCGCCTTGACCGAATCCAGCATTTCCCTGAGCATATTCTCCGGGGTATTGTAGGTAGGAACGACAATTGAAATCGATGGCGTCTTATCCATCGCAATGACACGTTGAAGAATCTGCGGATGTAACTCCTCGTTGCAGGTCACCTGATATTTTTGCCATGCGTCCGTTGGGCTGGGGCCGCTTTGAACGGCAACCAGCGCCGTTTTAATGGCCGGTGAACCACCCGTACGCCATAGCCGATACAACCGCGCCGCGTTTGCCGGGAGCGACGCAGGTTGCATCAGCAATTGTAAAATCGCCCTGGCAAGAAGCTTCAGTCTGCGCACCAGATGCCCGAGCGCACGCACCGGTCGCGTCAATTTCCAACTCTTGGAAGCCAGCACTTCATCGAACCGCTCACTAAACGCATTCATTTGCGCACTGCTTTCCAAAAGTGCATTTTGCTGATCGGTCACGCGGCCAGTCAGATCTTTTTCCCGCTGTGAAAAATCCGCAAGCTGTTTGTGTAACCCATATGCACTGCTGCGTTCTTGTTCAATTTGGTTGGACAGGTCCTGCCGCGCCTGATTAATCAGCGACAACTGCAGATTCAGACTCTTTATTTCCTTCCACATGCTGGAAATAGTCAGTGACTGAGTGAGTCGAATGTCGTCTTTTTCTTGGTTGTTCGGTTGCTGGTCAGATTGCATGGTTTGTCCCGATGAGTCTGTAACCATTGCGGTTCCTGTCGGCGCGACCGGTAACGTAGCTGCCAAAGCACGGTGGTAATCAGCCACCATTGACTCGGCGCTACGCGGTTGCCATTGACTCAGGTTTCCGCGGATGACGGTCAGCAACTGGCGATTTTGGTTGAGCGCCCGCATTGCCGCTAATAGCGATGCCACGTTCGGCTCATACAGGTAGCCATCTTGCCCGTGACGAATACGCTCTGGAAAACTCCCCACCCTTGTGGCGGCGACCGGTACGCCCATTATCATAAGTTCGGTAAGCGCATAGCTGAAGGTCTCAGGAACGATACTCATCAGTAATCCCACATGCGGATTGATCGCGGCGACATGGCCGGCCAATTCGTCCATTTCATAACTTGCCAGGATATGCACGCCCATTTTGAACTTGAAAAATTCACCCAGTTCACGGCATCCAATCAGGTAGAGATCGGCAAATTCCGTAAGCGCGTTCAAGCTGCCACGCAACAGTTCCAAGCCCTTCGCGTCCGACAACTGTCCCAGCACAATAATCCGCAAGCGCCCCTCCAGCGACGGTGGCGGCGCATCGATTTTTTTCAGATCACGGCCATAGCCGTGCGGGATGGTGACAAACGATGCCCCGCGGAATCGCGCGTCAAGACGCAGCAGATTTTCCCGTACCGAATCGCTTGGCACCGCCATGGTTAGGTTCGGGCGAGCAATAAATGCCAGGAATTTTTCCCGCACGGCCACCCTTTCCGGTGGCAAGAAAGTCACAAAGGGATTGAATTTAGGGTTATCGCGATAGCACTGGCCGATACGATCCGGATTGCACCGTGTGCAAACGCCGCCAAAATGAATGTTGATGGCGGGGCAATAGGGGAAGTAGTCATGATTAATGACCACACTGGGCAAATCCGTATTCAAGACATCCAGCGAATGACCGATGACTGAGGACACCAAAAGCGCACCGACGCGATATCGGTTGATGATCTCATTTAGCGCCTGCAAATATTCGGCGTGCGACACTACCGTCGCCTGTATTTGATTTGAGAAATGCCACATCTGCAACGGCACTTCATCCAGCACGTGTGCATAGAGCGCGATGCCGCAACCCATAGCAGTGTTCTGCGTAAAGGACTTTAGGACCAGATTTTTCCTGCCGCGATCGGCAAGACAGTAATTCTTCAGCCAAACCGCGCTGCCGCCGCCCAGATCGTGGGTTACGTGCAACTGCACAGACATTGTCTTGATGTCATGCGCTGCCGGCACATCGGCAATCTTATCCGCATCCATTGCGGAGTCGATGGTTTTCAAAGTGAAGCCAGACATGTTTAAAAATAATGCCGCATGTTAGCCCATCTTTCGCCAGCGCAGCGACGTGGACGGGTGATTTGTCATTCAAACTCTTTTCCAAATCGCCAGCAATGCAGCCGCCGGTGGGATTTCGGTCCAAACGCTTCACGACTGCAGGTTTTTATAGTTATTCCTTTACTCGCTGCGCGATTCATCTGATCTCACAACTCAAACTCCGGCGCGTATTTCGCAAACCACAATTCCAGCACCGTCAGCGCCCAAAGCCGTCCGGCGTGATTGCTGCGTCCAGCGCGATGTTCACGGAGCACCCGCTGCAATGCGCCGGCGCGGAACAAGCCGCGTTTCCCCAAGCCGCTCTCACTTAACGCATGCTCCATGCGCGGTTTCAATGCGCCGTCGAGCCATTGCGTGAGCGGCATCACAAATCCTTGTTTGGGACGATAGATAATGTCGTGCGGTAAATACTTTTCGGCGAGTTTTTTCAAGAGATATTTGCTTGTCTTGCCGTTTTGTTTGTACGCCGGGTTCAGCTGTGCCGCAAACTCGACAAACTTGTGATCTAGGTACGGCACCCGTGCTTCAAGTGAATGGGCCATCGTCGCGCGATCCACCTTGGTCAGCAGATCATCAGGCAACCACAAACGCATATCCACGTTCATGATTTTTTCAAGGTAGTTCGGGGAGTCGCATTGCGAGAAAAATGCGGCCGCATAATCTGCGATATGGGTTTTCTGCTGCTTAAGGAACGCTTCGGAAAACAGGGCAGGGTGGGTGGCGCGATCGAACAGGTTGGGGATGGTCGCGTAACGATACGGGAGTGGCAACCCGCTTGCTTTTATGATGCGATCTTTCTGCCAAAGCGTCGGCAGGTGCGGCACCAGCCCGCGCAGCGGCGAGAATTGGTGTCCCAACAGCGCGGTAAGGCGTTCTTCGTTCACCCGCTTGGCGTAATTGGCATAGCC
>JAYVKG010000271.1:0-6776 GCA_043768625.1 Betaproteobacteria bacterium | reverse complement strand
CGCACGGCAGGACGCTGGCCGCCAGAGAGTGTCACCAGACCGACCCCCGGTAACTGCGAAATCTTCTGTGCGATGCGCGTATCGACCAGATTCTGCACCCGCGGCATTGGCATGGTTTTCGAGGTGATGCCGATCGTAAGTATCGGCGCATCAGCCGGGTTTACCTTGCTGTAGGTAGGTGGAACGGGCAGGTCGGTGGGCAGCAGATTACTGCCGGCGTTGATTGCCGCCTGAACCTGCTGCTCAGCGACGTCAAGCGACAGCGACAGCTCGAACTGCAGGGTAATTACAGAGGCCCCGCCGGAGCTGGTTGACGACATCTGCTTCAATCCCGGCATCTGTCCGAACTGGCGTTCCAGCGGTGCGGTGATGCCGGACGTCACTACATCGGGACTGGCACCCGGATAGAGCGTGATGACCTGAATGGTTGGGTAGTCGACTTCCGGCAGCGCGGACAGCGGCAACTGTTTATATGCGAGAAAGCCGGCGAGCAGAATCGCGACCATCAGCAGCGAGGTCGCCACCGGACGTTGAATAAAGAGACGTGACGGATTCATTGGCAAACCCAGCCAGTTCTATTGCGCGCGTTCCCGCAACTTCTTGCGGAATTCAGCTTTTTGCTCATCCGTCATGTTGTCCATTTTTTTTCGGAGGGCAGCCTTTTGCTCATCACTCATGTCGCGCCAGCCACCGCTCTTGGGAGGCTCCGGTGGGCTGACGGCAGAATTTGCAGGGCGGTCACCGACCACACCTGCAGGCTTGTTTGCGCCTGTGGCAGGCTGGTCGACTGCGGCATTCGGTGGTCTGCTGGACGAGGTCGCGGCACCACCAGCGACGGGTACTGCCGTTGCCGGAATCGGCGTGGCGGGTGGCGCATCGCCCCTGCCTTGCCGGTTGCCGCGTTTAGCAGGATCCCCACCCGCTCCAGCGGGCCCGCCGGATCCACGCTGGCGCGGTACAAAGGGCACCGTTACCTCGACTTTGGCACCTTCGCGCAGGCGGTCTACGCCATCCGTGACCACCATCTCGCCGGGCTTCACGCCCGATTCGATGGCAACATTATCATTTTCAACAGCGCCCATTTTCACCGGTCGCAATGACACCGTCTTGTCATCTTTCACCACGTAAACGATGGTGCCCTGGGCGCCGCGCTGGATGGCCGCCATGGGAATGACCGTGGCGTCTTTTTTAGTCTCCACCACCATCCGCACGTTGACGAACTGATTGGGAAATAACAGGCCGTCGGGGTTCGGCAATTGCGCCTTCAGCTTGATGGTGCCGGTCGCGGTGTCGATCTGGTTGTCCACAGTAATAAGCGTGCCGACGGCAAGTTTATTTTTTTGCTCGCGATCCCATGCGTCCACCGCCAGCTTTTCACCGGCGTTCAAGCGCTGTAGTACGCGCTGCAAATTATCCTGGGGAATGGTAAACACCACCGTAATGGGGTCGATTTGCGTGATGACCACCAATCCGAGCGGGTCGGAGGAGCGAACAATATTGCCAGCGTCCACCTGGCGCAACCCGAGCCGACCGGAAATTGGTGCAGTGACCCGTGTGTAGGATAGTTGCAATTTGGCGTTGTCCACTTGCGCCTGATCGACTTTAACGGTGCCTTCATACTGGCGCACCAACGACTCCTGACTATCGAGCTGCTGTTTGGCCACTGAATCCTGCGCCAGCAGCACCCGATAGCGCTCCAGATCGAGCTTTGCGTTATTCAACTGAGCGAAATCCCGCGCCAGCTGTCCTTCGACCTGCGCGAGTTGTACTTGCAATGGCTTCGGATCAATTTCGGCCAGTACCTCGCCTGCCTTCACTGCCTGGCCTTCCTTGAAAAGTACGTTTTGCAGCAAGCCATCGACGCGCGCTTTCACGGTCGCCACCCGCAGTGCTGTCACCGTACCAAGGGCATTCTGCACCACGTTCAAGTCGCCAGTTCGCGCGGCAGCAGCCAGCACCGGTTGCACTTTATTCGGGTCAAAGCCACCGAAACGACCCCCGCCGCCCCCGCCTTTGCCTGGTGTGCCGGCAGCGGCGGCGGATTTGGTCGCGTCTGCATTTTTACCTGCTTCCACCGCCGCTGGCGTCAGGTACCACCACACAGCGCCACCGATGGCGACCAATATCAGCAATGGAATGAGGACAGTCCGCAACCATTTGGGCTGTCGCTGCCAGGCATTCACGGCAGGTTTATTGGAATTTTCCATAGCGTTGATTTGTTTGATTAGCGCTCCTGCCACATTCGCTGCAGGACGCGGCAATGACGCAGGAGCAAAAAGAATGTCGGAAAAAGATGCGCAGGCTGCGCGCGACCAGATTGTGCAGGATATGACACGCCTTCCCGGCGCTGGTTGGGCGGCCGGGCGTGTCAAATTGTAACGAAATGCAAGCGGCTATGTGGCTGCCCGGTTCACCGATCTGGCGAAGGCCGGTGCGCGTCGGTGCATGGTTGCCTGTTCGAATGCATACGCCAGACGAATCAGGGTAGGTTCACTCCACGCGGTGCCGACGAAGGAAATACCACACGGTAAACCGAATACTTGTCCGGCGGGGACGGTCACATGCGGATAACCTGCAACCGCTGCCGCCGAGCTAAAGCCGCCGCCGCTTGCGTCGCCCTTGATGAAATCAGTCAGCCATGCCGGGCCACCCGACGGCGCAACCAGCGCGTCGAGAGTTTGTGCTTTCAACGCCTTGTCAATCCCCTCGGCGCGCGAATACAGCAGGTTGTTGGCCAGCGCGTCCAGATACTCCTTGCTGTCGAGACCGCCTTTCGCTTCCGCCCGCAGAAAATGTTCCTGTGCAAAAAAAGGCATTTCGCGTTGCTGATTCTGCAAGTTGAAATCGATGATGTTTTTTAGCGTTTTGAGGTTCGAATCCGGCGCAAATTCGGCAAGATAGGCAGCCATGTCGGCCTTCAATTCGTACAGCAGCACCTCGTACTCGGTTTGTGCGTATTTGCCGGCATTCGGCAGCTCCGCCACGTCGACGAGAATAGCGCCGCGTGCGGTGAGTACTTTCAATGCTTCCTCCACGACGGCCGACACAAGATCGTTGCGACCGCCGAAATTGCTGCGCACCACGCCGATACGCGCACCTTTCAAGCCATCCACGTCGAGAAATTTTGTGTAATCCTGCGCATGGCTTTGCGCCTCCGAGGTGGCTGCGTCACGTGCATCCGCGCCAGCCAGTGCGGTGAGTAAAATTGCTGCGTCCGCCACCGTGCGCGCCATCGGGCCGGCCGTGTCCTGCGAATGGGCAATGGGAATAATCCCGTTGCGACTGATCAAGCCGAGCGTGGGCTTGATGCCGACCAGGCCGTTGACATTGGCCGGGGATGTGATGGAGCCGTCGGTTTCGGTGCCGACCGCAATCGCCGCAAGGCTTGCCGCAATAGCCGCACCAGAGCCCGCGCTCGAGCCGCTGGTATTGCGATCCAGCGCGTAGGGATTTTTCGTTAAGCCCCCGCGGCCGCTCCAGCCGCTGGTCGAACGTGTCGACCGCATATTGGCCCACTCGCTTAAATTGGTCTTGCCGAGGATGACCGCGCCGGCTTCCCGCAGCCTGGTCACCAGAAACGCGTCGCGCGGCGGCTTTGCGCCGATCAACGCGAGCGAACCGGCGGTGGTCTGCATTTTGTCTGCCGTGGCAATGTTGTCTTTCAGCAAAATGGGGATGCCGTGCAGCGGACCGCGCGCGCCCTTGACTTTGCGTTCCAGATCGAGAGCCTTGGCAATCGACAGCGCATCGGGATTCAGTTCTATGATCGCATTGATGCGTGGTCCCGATTTGTCGATGGCGCCGATTCGGGCCAAATAGAGCTTTACCAACTTCTGCGAGGTAAGTTTTCCGGATTGCATTGCGGCCTGCAAATCGGCTACGTTTGCCTCAACGATGTTTATGCCTGGTCCCGGCGCGGAAGTTGCCGCCATCGCGGATCCGCTGCCGATTGCACCGACCACCGCGCCCAATTGCATAAAGTCCCGACGATTCATTTTTCGCGCTCTCAAATAATGTAAAAACAGAAGTATATCCGGCCATCTGCAGCTTGACGATAAGTGCCGCAGCACCTACCCTCACCACATGATCGAATTCAATCTCTCCAGCTTCGAAGCACGCGTGCTGGGCGTGCTTGCCGAAAAAGCCTTCCTCACCCCCGATGTTTATCCTCTTTCGCTCAACGCGACCGTAAATGCCTGCAATCAACTGAGCAACCGCGAGCCGGTAATGCACCTCGGTGAGGAGACCGTCGACACCTGCCTGACCCGCTTACAGCAAAACAATCTGGCGCAGACATACTATCCGTCAGGCAGCCGCGTGGCGAAATATCAGCACCGTCTCAGTGAAGTATTTTCACTCGACGATGCCAGGCTTTCGTTGCTGGCGCTGTTGTTGCTGCGAGGCCCGCAGACCTGCGGCGAATTGCGTCAGCGCACTGCGCGCATGTATCCATTTGCGTCGATCGAAAGTGTCGAGCGCTCACTCGGCGATCTCGCCGCCAACGAGCCGTCGCTGGTGTTGCAGTTACCGCGTAGTGCGGGTACCAAGGAATCGCGCTGGACGCATTTGCTGTCGGGCGCCATGGCGGTGGAGCGGCAGCAGATTGCGTCGGGCATGAATGTGGGCGGTGGCGTGGTGGAAGGTTCCGGCGATGATCGCGTTTCGCATCTTGAGGCAGAAGTAGCCGCGCTGCGGCGCGAAGTGGTGTGGCTTACGGAAGAGTTGGCGAAATTCAAGAAACAGTTTGAATAGCGGCCGTTCATAGCGAAAAATAGCAAAACTCCAGCATTGGCGGCTGATGCAGGCAGAAATGGTAGGGTGGCGTTCAACACGTCGGTGCGGCGGCCATGTTGAATAATACGCAGGTTGGGCTGGCTTCATCAGCCCAGCAATTCCAGCTGCACGGTCCCTTCGAATTCATCTGTTGTTAGGTGTTGGCTGGCACACCAGGCCCGACCGTGGTGCTGCTTTACGCAACTCTGTAAAAGCAGATTTTTCCCCTCATGAGGCCCGCTACAGAATGACCAGTGAGCGACGAAATTTTTAAATGGAGCTACACCATTTTTATTTTCACCCGCACCGTGCCGGCCTTCTCATGCTTCACCACTACATCCACGCTGCCAGCCTTCTTCGCGCATTTTCCAACATTGACCACCCACTCCAACTTGGTCCGGTCCGCCGTTGGCGTGGTGTCTGTCCAGAAGCTCATCAGCGTATGTTTATAAGCGCGTCCCTCAAGTTCACCCGCAACTTCGCGCAGTTTACCGGCAATCAATTCCGCACCCGGCGGTAATGATATTTCTCCCACCACGCCGCGCGATTGCTTGCGTTGCAGCGCACGTTTGGAAACGTAGCTCGGCAAATAGCCGGTATTTTGCACGGCGACTTCAATTCGATAGGCGTCGCCGCCGATGCTTTCTGCTTTGGCGTGCAGCAATTCCAGTTTCGGTGAAATCAGTGCGTTCCACACCAGCCAATCGGGGAATTTGGCGATTTCCTTTTCCAGCAGGTGCGGTGGCGGATTGCGGAACGAATAAATCTTGTCCCAGCCGCCGATTTCAACCTCGCCCAGTTGCGGATGATTAAACTTGACCCAGTCAATGTAGCCTTTACCGTCTAATTCCTTGTCCGCCCAGGCGAGCATTTTGAGATCGTCGGCAATAGGATGATCGCGGAACCAGTCGATGTACTTGTAGTTGCTTATCCCGGCTTCCCGCATCGGGCACCAGATTTCAACGGTCCATTCGTATAGACCAAGATGCTCATAAATCCAGTCAAAGGCACCGGTGATGACATCTTTTGGGTGATAGCGAAACTCATGATAGACGCTGATGGCCGGATAGCCGGTCAACCTGGCCCCTTCTTCGCCTTGCTTTTTATAGGTCCATAAATCTTCCGGCGGCATTTCCTCGTCTGGCATGGTCGCGAACGGCCGCAACAACACGCCGCTCCAGGTGTGGAACGATAGCCCGCCGGTGATGTTGGGGTGATGGGTGATGAAGTGCACGACGGCACGCACTTCCGGCTCCGATGTGGGATAGGGTCCGGCACCGAATTGTTCGTGCTCCTGCCGCCAGCCGGCCGGAAAATTACGATTGAGATCGAGCCCCTGCTTGTCCTTGTTTACCTTGATCGATACGCCATCGTAGCCGCGCATGGTGCCTTCGGGAAGCATGCGGTAGTAGGTGCCGCCGTATTCGGTGGGATCGCGCGGAATCATCAGGCGTGGCTCGTCCGGATGCTTTTTCCAGTTGCCGTTGTCGTCCTGAATACGCATGGAAAGAATGCGGCCATCACCGTCGACGTCTTCAATATCGAGCCCATCGACGTGGTCCTCTTCGTAGGGATAGGGCCTGGTCGACGAGCGAATAATTTTTGGCGTATCGCGCATCGCCCACTCGGCACCGTCGGGGTTTATGCGGGGGCAGATATACATCACGCGCGTATCAAGGCAGCGGGTGATGTCGTCGCGCTTGCCGTAGTGTTTAGTGAGCGTATCGATCAAATATAGCGCAGCGGCACCGCCCGCCAATTCACTCGCATGGATATTGGCGTCAACCCAGTAGGCAGGTTTGTCGGCAGCCGCGCCGGTTTTTACATTGGTCGCGGACACCACCCAGATGTCTTTACCTTCGTGGCTTTTGCCGATCGACTCAATCGACAACAGTTGAGGAAATTTTTTGACGAAACCATGCAGGATTGCCGTGAACTCTGCGTAGCGATAGTAGCGGTCGTAGTGGATTTTCATCTGCTTTGGCGAATGGTTAAAGTGGGTA
>JAYVKG010000270.1:0-4378 GCA_043768625.1 Betaproteobacteria bacterium | reverse complement strand
GACCATCGACATCCTGAAAGCACGCGGACTCGATCTTGCCTACGCGTACTACCTGGGTGACGAACCGGACCGAATCGTTGCCACGCTGAAACAAACGTTCAAGACCGATCACATCGTCTTCAGTTTTGGCGGCATCGGCGCCACCCCCGACGACTACACCCGTCAATCTGCCGCCGCAGCGCTGGGAGTGGCGCTGCACGCGCACCCCGAGGCGATGGCCGCGATGGCGGCAAAGCCGGACTTTGCGCTCACCCCTAACCGCGTGAAGATGGCTGAATTTCCGGTCGGTGCCAGCATCATCCCCAATCCATACAACCAAATCGCCGCATTCTCGTTTGCCAATCATCATTTCCTGCCGGGATTTCCGGAGATGGCCTGGCCAATGCTGGAATGGGTGCTTGACACCAAATACCGGCAACTATTCAATCGGGTCGCGTTTGCCGAGGAAATTATTGTCATTTATGAAGCCGGTGAAAGTAATTTGATCGATGCAATGAATCGCATCGTGGCGGGCTTTCCCGGCACCAAGTTATCCAGTTTGCCGCAACATTTGCCGAGTGGCAGGATCATTGAACTGTCGATCCGCGGCGATCCCGCGGCAGTGCCGGCCGCCATGCGTCAGATGAAAAAAGAAGTGAGCAGCCTGGGCTACAAATTTGACGTAAAGTAATTTTTTATTTGCCAAGGTAAATACCATGGGACTACTGTATGGATTGCTGGCCAGGGTAATGGCTGGTGGCAGCGGCGCGGGTAACAACCCGCTACTGCAAATAGCCATGCAGATGCTGGCCAACAGGGGCGGCGGCGGTGGCGCGCTCGATAGCATGGGTGGTTTGAGCGGGATCGTCCAAGCGTTTCGGCAGAGCGGCCTCGGTCACCTCGCGGATTCATGGATCGGGCCCGGCGAAAATTTGCCGGTGAGTAGCGATCAACTGACGCAGGTGCTGGGGGCCGACAAGATCGGTGAGATCGCCAGCCAGCTCGGCATTTCATTGGACGATGCGGCGGGCGGACTGGCGAAAATACTTCCCGAACTCATCAATCACGTCACACCGAACGGCCAAATGCCCGCTGCGCACAGCATGGTGGAAGACGCATTGGCGATGTTCATGAAGAAGTAATGCTCAGCGACCCGGGATAAGGCCGCGGGCGTGCCCTGCATGCCGCCGAAAAAACGGCCGTTGGACGCGGGCGGTTGATGCCACCTGGCGATGGTGACGACGGTTACCTGAATGCGCTGACGACGTCGACCCGCGCAACCGCCGGGATCTTTAAGAGTGCTGCCTTTAACTCCACCGCCGCGGCGCCTGCTACCGCGACAATGCGAAGGGTGAGGTCGTCACCGACCGAAGGTGACCACGTTTTGATGCCGAATAAAGAACGCCACACCGTCAGTGCCGCCTCGGCCTGGCAAACCGCCGGTTCCTGACCGAGGGCAGTCGCGCAGTTCGCCTGAATTACGACAAGCGATACCGCGGGTGTCATGGCGAGGCGCTTCAAGCTGCCCCCGAGGGCATGGAGACAGCTGCCGTCGAAAATAAATTGCGACGATTTAAAATCGATGCGTGGCTATTTTTTGCCCTTGAAAAAATCCACGCCGCGCGCCTTCACCCGCGCGCGCAGCGAGTTCGACACCACGGTGGTGGTGTCAATCGATAGCGCGATATGGCTCGCGTGGGTAGCCGGGTCCAAGCGCAGGGTACCCGGGGTAATCGGCAAATTGCCGCGGACCGGTATCAGACCCGGCATCCAGGGCCGAAACTGGAGGTTGTTGCAAGGCGGTCAATACCATAGTTAGTGGCGCCTGATGACCCTGCTGGCGCGGTGCAACACGCGGCCTTGGTAAAATCCATGCTCCACCGCAACAGGGCGCGCAACGACTTGCGGCAGGCGCCAACCGGCACGTCAGCTATCGGTGTCAATGTAATGATCCGCGTTACGCTGCCATTGCTCAAGGGTGCGCCGGTCTTTTTTGGTCGGCCGACCGCGAAATAACGGCGGTGGCATGTCGCGCAGTTCGGCAGCGACTTTTGCACGTGCGGCAATACTTTCGGCGGATTCGCTGAACAGCGTGCGGGCAACGGTTGCCGAACCCCGCTTATCGGCAACCGCCGTGACCACCAGCAGATACTGTAGCGGTGGTTTCCTTAACAGCAGGTGGTCGCCTGGCTTGACCGTTTTCGCCGGTTTCATTCGTTCGCCGTTCACCTCCACGCGGCCGGCATTAATGGCATCGATGGCGAGCTGGCGGGTTTTGAAAAAACGGGCGACCCACAACCACTTGTCGAGCCGTATCGATTCTGCAGCTAACGCATTCATACCTTAACGGGCAGGAAAATTTCAGCGCGTCTTGCTGCTCAACTTTACCGAGGCGATGTTCATCGGCAGACCGGTGCCGGTGTCGTACTCTGCCCCGGCCAGCACGCCGATCTTGGCTATTTCTTCGGCAGTCTTGCGACCTTTGAAGACCGCATACATCGCACCCAGCGCGAAATCCCGTCCCGAGCCAATCGACCAGAACTTGTCAAATTCGAACACTTCCCGCATCGAATACACACCGTAAATGCCGCTGGCGTTAACGACCAGCGCGGTAAGCTGTGAAGATTCATATGGATCGTCCTCCTCCTCCTTCGGATTCAAAAATGCTTCCTCTTTCAGGATCGGATGAATCGCGCGAAAGCTCTCGTAAATTTCCTCGCGGCCATTAAATTTGAATTCCGGATGTTTTTTAAGCAGGGTTTCCAGCACCAATTGATGCGCCGCGCTGCCGGCAATGCCAAAATAATTGTCGCCATGCTTGAGCAGTTTTTCGGGTGCCGCATCGTGCACACTCGCCAGACGGGTGGAGCCAAAGGTGGTGAGGGTATCGCCCGCAATGACGGCCATGCCGTTTTTTTTCACTACCACAATGGTTGTCATCGATTTACCCTTTGCGCCTTAATTTGACCGAATTGTCTGTCCGGCCCATTTTAAGGAATTCCAGGCCGCGAAACCGGCCTTCGTTGACTTCACCGTTACGCTTCGGCACACTCGCCATCGGTGAGCATGCCCTTGCCCGCAATTTGTAGCTTCACCCAAGTCAATGTTATTTTATTTGTATAATCAGGAGCTTATCGTGCAATTTTCTCTCCGGTTCGACAATTTTATGCGCGCCCTTGGCATCGCTGCGGTGACCTGCCTGGCGCTGGCAAATTCGGCATTGGACGCCAAAACCTTCCGTTGGGCCAGCGCCGGCGACATCCTGACCATGGACCCGCATTCGCAGAATGAAGGGCTGAATAACCCCATGAACGCACACGTCTACGAGTCGCTGGTCACGCGCGACAAGTCCATGGGAGTCGAACCCTGCCTGGCAATATCGTGGCAGCAGATCGACGCCAATACCCTGCGGTTCAAACTGCGCGACAAAGTAACTTTTCATGACGGCGCATTATTTTCCGCCGACGATGTGGTGTTTTCGATCCAGCGGGCGATGGAGAAGACCTCCGACTATAAAGCGTACATGCAGGGCATCAGGGACGTCAAAAAAATCGATGGCCTGACCATCGACATCATCAGCGACGGCCCCAATCCGACCCTGCTCGACCAGCTAACGCAGGTGCGCATAATGAACAAGGCCTGGGCGGCAAAATTCAACGTATTGCGCCCGACCGATTTCAAGGGCAAAGAGGAATCGTACGCGGTGCGCAATGCCAACGGCACCGGCGCGTTCAAACTGAAATCGCGTGAGCCGGATGTGAAGACGGTGTTCATTGCGAATGCAAACTGGTGGGGCAAAGCCGACGGCAATATTGACGAAGTGATCTACACCCCGATCAAATCGGATGCCACGCGGGTGGCAGCGCTAATTTCCGGCGAAGTCGACCTGATACTTGATCCGCCGGTGCAAGACATCGCCAAACTCAGGGAAAACAAGGACCTCAAAATCGTCGAGGGCAATGAAAACCGCACCATTTTTGTCAATTTCGACCAGGGCCGCGATGAATTGATTTACGGCAGCAAGGGCAAAAATCCGTTCAAGGATTTACGGGTGCGCCAGGCGATGTTGCTGACGATTGATGTGCCGACGATTCATAAGCAGGTGATGCGCGGGCTTTCGCTGCCGACCATGTCGATGATCGCTCCGCAGGTGCGCGGCTATTCCAAGGACCTGGAAAATCGTCCTGCGGTGGATATTGAGAAAGCCAAAAAACTGATGGCCGACGCAGGCTACACCAACGGTTTCGATGTGACCTTCGATTGCCCCAACGACCGCTACAAGAATGACGAGAAAATTTGCACCGCGATTGCCGCCATGCTGTCCCGGATTGGCATCCGCATCAAGTTGAATGCGATGCCCAAAGCCAACTATTTTCCCAAAGTCCAGAACAGCGACACC
>JAYVKG010000269.1:0-2680 GCA_043768625.1 Betaproteobacteria bacterium | reverse complement strand
CGCAAGCTGCTCAATGAAGACCCATCCAACCCGCGCTATGTACAGACCGTGTGGGGTCTCGGCTATGTGTTCATTCCCGACGGGCAAAAGCATGCCTAGCGGGTCGAGCATGGCAAAACCTTGCGGCAGCCTCTGACACCGTCACAAGCCCCGTGCCGCTGGTTCCGAAATCCCTCCTCGCCCGCACCGCGCTTGTCATCGTGCTGGCGCTGCTCGCCAGCCAGTTGGCGTCGGTGCTGTTGTTTCGGTATTACTCGCAAAGGCCGCGCCTGCAACTTGTCGCCAGCGGCTATATCAGCCATCTCAAAACGATCCACGCAGCGCTTGAGGTCGTCCCTGTGGCGCAGCATCGCGAGTTTCTGGCGAAACTGCGCGAAGAAAAAGGAATTCGCGTCATACCGCCTGAGCGCATCACGGAAGCGCTAGATCCTGCACCGGATTCTCCAGCCATCCGCGCCACCCGCGAACGGCTGCGCGAGCAGTTTGGCGCGGAGGCAGACATTTTTGTTTATCAGCGACCGCCACGCATCCAGCCATCGGCCGACGGCAAACAAGTTATCCCCCCGCCCTCGCTCGTCACCAAGCTGCCGGTGGGTGCTTCGTACTATTGGGTGGTATTTCCCCGCAGCCGCGTGATTGATCCGGACTTTTCACTTGCCTGGATCGGCTGGGGCGTGCTCGGCGCGATATTGTCACTGGCTGGTGCGGTGTTTTTAATGTGGCGGGTCAACCGTCCGCTGGAGGCGTTGGCAAAAGCCGCTCGCGCATTCGGGCAGGGGAAAAATCCAGCCCCCGTTACCGAAATGGGTCCTGGGGAAGTACGCGCCGTTGCGACCGCGTTTAACCAGATGCGCACGGACCTGGCAAGACTCGATCAGGAACGCGCTACCTTTTTGGCGGGTGTCTCTCACGACCTCCGTACCCCACTCTCACGCCTTCGGCTGGGAGTGGAAATGCTGCCGGCAGATCCAGCTGCGCGCAGCGATCTTGAAAAAGATATTCAAGACATTAATCTGGTGATCGACCAGTTTCTCGATTTCGCGCGTGACGAATCCAGTGAGCCCTTGCAGCACATCAATTTAACCTTCTTAGCATCTGGCGCGGTGGACCGTGCCGCGCGGATGCAGGTAAAAGCGAAAACCGAACTCACCGATTTGCCCGCGCTTAGATTGCGGCTGGTTGCCATGCAACGTGCCATCGACAATCTTGTCAACAACGCGGCACGGCATGGCGGGGGCGATATCCTGATCCAAACCCGACTTGAAGCAATCAGTGGCCGGCAGGTCTTGAGTGTGTTTGACAGGGGCCCGGGAATCCCGGGACACGAGGTTGAGCGACTCAAACAAGCGTTCACGCGACTGGACAGCGCCCGCAGCGGTGAATCCGGTGCCGGTCTGGGACTGGCGATTGTCGAGCGCATTGCGCGCATGCATGGCGCATCATTTGATCTGCTGCCGCGCCCCGGCGGCGGCACGGAGGCACGGTTGACGTTTGCCCATTAACCCCGAGTACCGGAACTTTTTGTCAATGGTGACGCGGCGACTTTTTTGCGGGTTAGGCAAGTAAACCGCCTGGCCTGTGAGCACGGCGCCGCCAGCAGCGACAACGAAAAGCGCCGGAGCCGGCGCTGTCGAAAAACCGGTTTCAGCGCATGCCGTGAAAATGCCGCCATCGGTATTTTCACGGCCGCAGGTCCGCGGGCACATTCCCCAGACCATGGACCTGCAGCCCAAGGCGCAGCCATCGCTTACACAAAAATGCAGCTGGTAACGACTGACTGCTCGGCGCTGCATTGCCGTGTATTGTCAAAACGAACTTTTTCCTCCGCAGCCGCCGGGGTGCGCGCAGGCGTCAACCCCATCAGCGCCGACGATGGGCATTTGCCGGCAGCCAATCAACTAGCCAAGCGTTGCGCACGCCAACGATGAGCGCGGCGGTGGCGGTCAAGCGCCCCTGGTTGTTGAACGCGTCAACGCGCGCGAATCAATTATGGAACGGCAGGAGCGCATATCAATCCCTCGACAGAAAATGCAACGGTAATGTGGACTGCCGAAGGAGGTATGGGCTACGCGCTCACTTGTCGAACGTAATGACCCCGCCGACCAAGCGCACGTGAATCGTGTCCCTGGCAACAAATTTTCCCCTCAGTACGGCTTTCGACAACGGATATTCGATCTCCATTTCGATGATGCGTTGCAGCGGTCGCGCGCCGAATTTTGAGTCTATCCCTGCTGATGCGATTTCCGCGAGCGTTTGATCGCTGATTTCCAGACGGATTCCCATCGTTGCCAAACGTTCTTCAAAGCACGCTAACTCAAGCCGCGCCGCACTTACGGTGAGGCTAACTGCGTGCTTTTGCTGGCTGAATGTGGTCGCCCCCCCGGGAAACAAACCAATTACGTTATCAACCCGCTTGACGGCATCGGGCTTGGTCTTGCGGGCTAAACTTTCCATGGCTGCAGACTCCTTCTGGTCATCGCGTTGCGTCACCGGGCACCGCTGTCCTGATTGTTTGCGTCGAGATTCTGCTCGATTGCTGCCGGCAGCGCGGCGCCGGGCAGCTTACCTTCCTCCTGCACTCGGGCGGCGCGAGTGATGGCATCGCCACTCTGTTCGGTCGCCACGACAAAGGCGGCGACAGCCCAATACGTCGCGAAGGCGAGCATTGCGCAGACCATGA
>JAYVKG010000268.1:0-7035 GCA_043768625.1 Betaproteobacteria bacterium | reverse complement strand
GCTGGCGCCTGCACTGAGCAATTCCGCCAAAGCAGGCCGCATCATGACGTACAATTAGCCATCCCTTCATTCGTGGAACCCCGTGCACAAAAAAAATATCAAGATGCTGCTGGCAACCAAGGTAGTGACAGCTTTCGCAATATCGGTCATATTTTTTGTGCAACCTGCGGCCGCCGAAGATAGTGTGTCGCTAAGCTTTGTGAACGCGGACATTCCGTCAGTCGTGAAGACCATTGGTGGACATACCGGCAAAACATTCATCATCGATCCGCGCGTCACCGGCACCATGAACATCATTTCGCAAGCGCCGGTAAGCAAAGAAATCGCGTACCAGATCCTGCTGTCGGCATTGCGTGTCCACGGCTATGCAGCGATCGAGGAACGCGGTGTGGTCAAGATCATTCCTGAAGTCGATGCAAAGACTTCTGGCAGCTTAATTGATCGCAGTACCCAGATTGCCGGTGATCGCATCGTTACGCAGGTATTTACACTGCAAAACGAAAGTGCCGCACAGTTGGCGCAAGTGTTGCGACCGTTGGTGGCACCAAATAATTTTATCGGTGCCTATCCGGGCAACAATGTGCTGGTCATTGCCGACTACGCCAGCAATGTAAACCGCATTGCCAAAATTATCTCCTCCATCGATGTGCCTGCCAGCGCAGATTTGCAGGTCGTCAAACTGCAATATGCGAGTGCCGTCGATGTGGTGAATCTGCTTAAAGGGTTGATGCCCGAGACCACCCCCAATCCGACCAATCCCGGTGCGCCTGCCAAACTTTTGCTTGGTGTCGAGCCGCGCACCAACAGTCTGATCATTCGCGCCGAAACACCGCAATTGGTTGCCCGTATCAGGACCCTGATTGCGGGGCTCGATATTCCAACCGCGGCGGGTGGAAATATTCACGTTGTGTACTTGCGCAACGCCGAGGCAGTGAGAGTCGCCGAGACATTGCGCGGTTTGCTGGGGGGATCGTCAACCAGCACCAGCAGCTCCACCCCAGTGACTGCGACCACCACGGCCAGCGCTGGCAGCAGCCCGGCTGCCGGCCCGGTGGCCAGCAGTATTCAGGCCTACGCGTCTACCAATTCCCTCGTTATTGTTGCGCCCGATCACGTCTACAACTCGCTGCGCACGGTGATCGACAAGCTCGACGCTAGGCGCGCGCAGGTGTACGTCGAAGCGCTGATTGTCGAAGTGAGCGCCTCGGTGCAATCCGAATTCGGCATCCAGTGGCAGGATTTGTCGGGCATCAACCGCGGCGGGTCGCAAGTCATCGGCGGCACCAATTTTGGCGGTGCCGGTGTCAATATCATTGGCGCGGCCGGCAATATCAGCAGCGTCAATTCCGGACTCAACCTCGGCGTGGTTCGCGGCAGAATCAATATTCCCGGTGTTGGCGATGTACTAAATCTCGGCGCGCTCGCCCGTGCGCTCGAAGCCGATCAGAAAGGCAATGTTTTATCCACACCCAATATTCTTACGCTGGATAACGAAGAGGGCAAAATCGTGGTGGGTCAGAATGTCCCGTTTGTGACGGGAAGCTTTACGCAATCCTCGACCGGCGCCACCAATCCATTTCAAACTGTCGAGCGCAGAGACATAGGTTTGACGCTTAAAGTAACCCCACAAGTGGCCGAAGGCGGCACAGTCAAATTGAAAGCATTTCTGGAGGTCTCAAGCGTGGTGCCGACGTCGACTGCGGTGAAGTCGGTAGACCTGATCACCAACAAGCGCTCCATCGAAAATACCGTGCTGGTCGATGACGGGCAGATCGTGGTGATTGGCGGCCTGATTTCGGATGACAGCAAGAACAACGACAGCAAGGTACCGCTGCTGGGCGACATTCCGTTCATCGGCAACTTGTTCAAATATCAAACCAAGAATCGCGATAAGACCAATCTGATGGTATTTCTGCGCCCCTTCGTGCTGCGTGATGGCAAGGCCGCCGCGCAGTTGACCGGCGAACGCTACGAATACATCCGCAATGAGCAGGGCAATGGCCTGCGTGATAACGAATCGTCATTGCTCCCGCCCACCGGCGGCGCGCAATTGCCCGCGATGAGGACGCCACCGTATTCGCCCTTGCCTGCCACCATTAATCCCTCCACCCCAGTCGCCGACAAGTGATCATGGGCTCTTCAGACGCCAAACAACGCGACGCCATTGAAACTGCCGACCCCGCCGTCGTCGTGCGGCTGCCTTATCACTTTGCCAAGTCGAAGGGCGTGATCACGGCGCGGCAAATAAACGACGAAATTGAAGTGTGGCTCGCCCCCGACCCCGCCTCGGCCACGCTCGCCGAGGTGCGTCGGATGACGGGTAAGGCGCTACGGCCAATACTGCTATCTCAGCCCGAATTCAACGCCCGCCTGGCCCGCGCTTATACGGCAACGGCAAATGAAACCGGCGAGACCAGCGCGGTCCAAGACGCCGTTCAGGTCATTGCCAGCAACATCGAAAATGCAGCGGATCTGGCACAGCTAACGCAGTCGCTGCCGGAAATCACCGATCTGCTCGAAACCGAAAACGATGCACCGATCATCAAGCTCATCAACGCGCTGCTTACCCAGGGTGTGCGCGAAAATGCCTCGGACATTCACCTGGAAATATTCGAACGGCGTTCGCTGGTGCGGTTCCGCGTTGACGGCACGCTGCGCGATGTGGTCGAACCTAAACGCTCGCTGCACGCCGCGATGGTGTCCCGGGTAAAAATTATGGCCGAGCTCGACATCGCCGAAAAACGTTTGCCGCAGGATGGCCGCATCATGCTGCGTATCGCCGGCCGGCCGGTCGACGTACGGGTGTCGACGCTGCCGACTGGCCATGGTGAACGGGTGGTGATGCGGCTGCTGGACAAACAGGCCGGGCGCCTGTCGCTGGATGGGCTTGGCATGCCGGCCTCTACGCTTGGTCGGCTGGACCACCTGATTCAGCAACCGCACGGCATTATCCTCGTCACCGGCCCAACCGGCTCCGGCAAGACCACCACGCTGTATGCGGCGCTGTCGCGACTGGACGGACACACCCGCAACATGATGACGGTCGAAGACCCGATCGAATACGACCTCGACGGCGTTGGCCAGACGCAAGTGAATCCGCGTATCGAGATGACATTTGCGCGCGCCTTGCGCGCAATTCTCCGTCAGGATCCAGACGTGATCATGATCGGTGAAATTCGCGACCTGGAGACCGCGCAGATCGCGGTGCAGGCTTCGCTCACCGGTCATCTGGTATTAGCCACCCTTCACACCAATTCCGCCGCCGGTGCGGTAACCAGACTGGTTGATATGGGCATCGAGCCTTACCTGTTGGCGTCGACCCTGTCCGGCGTGCTGGCCCAGCGACTGGTGCGGAAACTCAATCCGGCTACGCGTCGTGCGCGCCCGCCTGACGACGCGGAACGCAGCATGTTGAGCGCCTGCATCAATCCGCAACATCGAAGTATTTCGCAACTGTTCGAGCCCTCGCCGGCATCGGTTTCGGTGGCGGGGCCGATGGCCGCCTACCACGGCCGTACCGGGATTTACGAATTGCTGGCGGTCGATGAAGTGCTGCGCAAACTCATTCACGACGGTGAAGCGGAAAGCGCGATTACCGCCGCTGCGGTCCGAAATGGCATGGTACCGCTGCGTGAAGACGGACTGCGCTGGGTGGCCGATGGCGTGACCTCGCTCGAAGAAGTGTTGAGAGTCACCCGGGACTAACTACCAGCATGCCAGGCTATCGCTTCACTGCAGTCGACATGGAGGGCCGCGAGCAACAAGGTGTGCTCGAATCCGACAGCCCGCGACTGGCGCGTTCGCAATTGCGTTTTCAAGGATTGTTTCCACTCGATGTCACGCTGATCGAAGCGGCCAATGACGCCGATGCAGGCAAAACGCGACGCGGCAGCAAACTGGGCACCAGCGACCTGGCGCGCATCACCCGCCAGCTTGCGACCCTGCTCGGCGCAGGACTAACGGTAGAGCAAACCTTCGACGCACTGATCGAACAAGCCGAATCGGAAAAAGAACGGCAACTGCTGGCCCGGCTGCGCGGCAGCGTCCTCGAGGGAAATTCGCTGGGGAAATCGCTGGCCGCTTATCCGGAAACATTCTCCGATCTTTATCAGACGCTGGTCTCTGCCGGAGAAACCTCCGGCAAATTGTCCGAAGTGTTGCTACGCCTCGCCGACCACGTCGAAGCACAGCAGGCGATGCGCCAGAAGCTGATGGTCGCAATGATCTATCCGACCATCGTGCTCAGCGTGTGCATACTAGTTGTTGCCGGCTTGATGATCTACGTCGTTCCGCAAGTGGTCGGGGTTTTTGAGACCACCAAGCAAACGTTGCCGTGGTTCACACGGGCGTTGCTGGCGGCCTCCCGGTTTTTGCAAGCCACCGGTATTTTCTGGCTGCTTTTTGCCGTCGGCGGATTTATTGCGGCGCGAGCCGCGCTCAGGCGCGAGCATCTTCGGCGTCGCTGGCATGCATGGCTGCTATCGGTTCCCATCCTTGGCAAAACCATCCGCGCACAACAGTCATCGCAGCTGGCGGCCACCCTGTCGATTCTGGTGGGCAGCGGTGTACCGGTGCTGACCGCCCTCAGCGCCAGCGTTGGCGTGGTGACCAATCTGCCGATGCGCGGTGCCCTGGAGCGCGCCGCACTCAACGTCCGCGAAGGCGCGGGACTATCGCAATCGATCGGGCAAAGCAAACGCTTTCCGCCGGTGCTGGTTCACCTCATCGCTTCGGGCGAGGCTAGCGGCAAATTGCCACAGACGCTGGCGACCGCCGCAAATCAGCAACAACGCGATATCGAGACCCGTATGGCCGCATTGGCCGCCATGATCGAACCGGCGATGATTTTATTCATGGGCGTGGTGGTGCTGGCGATTGTCCTTGCCGTGCTGCTGCCGATATTTGAATTGAACCAGCTGGTAAAGTAGCGGGATAATAAGTCCCAGATCGCCATTTGACGCGGCGTTTGGGGCATAAAGTGCTGGAAAGCCGCGTCAGTAGCCGGGTTTGTCCTGTAACGCAGTCACAACTCTCCTTTCATCCACCACCCATACCCATCTCAACATGAAAAAAATTACCGGATTTACGCTTGTTGAAATCATGATCGTCGTGGTCATCCTCGGCATCCTCGCCGCCGTGGTGGTGCCGAAGTTGCTGGACCGCCCCGATCAAGCGCGCATTACGGCCGCAAAATCAGACATTGCCGTCATCATGCAGCAACTAAAACTCTACCGTCTCGACAACACCACTTACCCATCGACCGATCAGGGCTTAGGCGCGCTCACGGTCAAGCCGGCAACCAATCCGCTGCCGTTGAACTGGAAAAGCGGGGGTTATCTGGAGCGCCTGCCGAACGATCCCTGGGGACGTCCGTATTTGTACCTCAATCCCGGCGTGAAGGGCGAGATTGACGTCTACAGCCTCGGTGCCGACGGCCAGCCGGGGGGCGAAGGGTCGAACGCCGATATCGGCTCGTGGAGTTTGTGACCGGTGTCGTCATGGGTTAAACAGCAGAATGGTTTTACCCTCATTGAAATAATGATGGTGGTGGTCATCATCGGCGTCGCGCTCACGGTGGCAGTGCCCAAGTTGTTCCCGAGTGATGAAACGCTGACGCGGGGGGAAGGTGAAGCGGTGCTGGCGCTGTTGCAAGTGGCGCGCGATGAAGCGGCCTTTGGCGGCCGTGCCATCGCGGTGCGCTTCAACGCTGACCGGCTCGATTTTTTTGAACGTGACGCGGGCAATCCGGACCTGTGGAATCCGTCGAGCCTGGCGGCACTGAAATCCCGATCGCTGGCGGGAAAACTTCACAGCCGGTTGTCGATTGCCGGCAACGCGACCGTGGATCAGGACGCGCAGGTCACGTTTCTTCCTGCCGGCGTCAGTCTGCCGTTCGAACTCACGCTTCAAGCGTCAACGGCACCAATTACCATCATCGGTGACGCCATCGGCAATCTGCGCTTCAAGGTGCCATAGAACATGCCATCGTTACGACCTTCGCGCGGCTTTACCCTGATCGAAGTTCTCATCGCGCTGGTGATACTCGCTGTGGCATTGGCCGCGGCGGCGCGCGCGGCCAGCGTAGCGACCGTCGGTGCCGAAGAATCCAAATTGCGCACACTGGCAACCTGGGTGGCGCAGAACCGCATTGCGGAATTGTCGGCCACCCGCAGCTTTCCACCGAGCGGCAGTTCGACGGGGAAAAGCACCATGAGCGGCATTGATTTCGAATGGCAGCAAACCGCATCCGACACGCCCAATGCCGCGTTTCGCAAGATCGAGGTGCGGGTGTACCGACCCGATGCCAGTCCCACCGCGCGTCGCAGTCAGCCGCAGTCGCTTGCGGCATTGACCGGATACCTGGTGCAACCGGTCGGCGAGAACCGTTGATGTATCGCCAGCGCGCCTTTACGCTGATTGAATTGTTGATCGCCATGGCTATATTTGCGGTGCTGGCGGTGATCTCCTACCGCACCCTCGATTCACTATTCAAGACCCGCGAACATCTCAGCGTACAAAGCAGCCGTCTGCGCGATGTTGCGCTGCTGTTCGCGCGGCTGGAAAACGATTTTGCCGCGCTGCTCGAACGTCGCACCCGTAACGCTGAGAACCAGCAAGAGGATGCGTTGCGTTTATCGCCGCTGTCGCCCGCCGAAAACGACGCATCGCTGGTTTTTACCCGCGCCGGATTCGCTGGCGCGGTCGGCGCCTATTCCGGACCGCAACGGATCGGCTATCGTTTGCGTGACGGCATCCTGCAGCTCCTGATGTGGCCCAATCTGGACATGGCACCACGCGTCGCCCCGCAGGTATATGCGGCGTTGACGGGGGTGCGCGAGGCGAAATGGCGATCGATGGACAGCGCCGGCAACTTTGGCGCGGCATGGGGTTCGTCCGCACCCGACGACGTTAACTCTTTTCCATCGGCACTGGAGTTGTCAATCACACTGGCCTCCGGAGAACAGTACACGCGGCTATTTGCAATACCGCTGGTTTCAGTTAGACGGTAATGGCTGACTTAAGGCATCCGAGCCG
>JAYVKG010000267.1:0-2594 GCA_043768625.1 Betaproteobacteria bacterium | reverse complement strand
CAGTACGAGGCATTGCTGTACATCACGCTGCAGAAGTCGCTATATATCCAATGGGGCACACCACAGGTTGGAGGATTCCTTGAGCCATTGGCAATTATCGCAACAGGTCTGCTTGCATTCTACATTCGCAAAGCAACGCGCGAGCTGTGTTTCGCTTTGGGGACGCTGCTCGCTCTGTCGCTTGCACTTCCGGGCGTCTTCTTCTGGTTAGTCGCGCCGGCGAATACCGCCTTTGTGGCCACAGCGCTACCAAGCATTCCGCCCAATTGGGCAGACCTGCTCAAACTGGGAAACAGGCCACGCCATTCGTCTCGCTATTCAGCTTGAGGAAATCATCATGACCGCTACCTACACTTTCGACATCTTTTCTACGCTTGACGGCTTCGGCTCTTACGGCCCAGACGGGGACTGGGGCGGGTACTGGGGAAAGCAAGGCCCCGAGTTGCTTGAGCGCCGCTTAGCCTCGTTTGTCGCTGAGCAGCGAATGGTCTTCGGGGCTACCACCTTCCGGCAGTTCGTGGAAATGCTTGCGTCGAGCACCGAAAAGTCCGACGTGCGCGACCCGTGGGTCACCCGAATGAGAAACATGCCAGCCACGGTGGTGTCGTCCACGCTAAAAGGCCCTCAAGCCTGGCCAAACGCGACCATCGTGAATGGTGACGCCATCGCTATCGTCACCCAGATCAAAAAGGAGTCCGAACTGCCGTTGCGCTCCCACGGCAGTATCTCGTTGAACCGCGCGTTGATGGCCGCTGGCCTGGTTGACTTTGTACGGGTCACGGTTTTTCCGGTTATCTCAGGCAAAACTGGTACCCATCCAATCTTCAAAGGAGCAGCAGACTTCGACCTGGAGATGGTCGAGAGCCGGACGCTCGACAGCAACATCCAAGAGCTGATCTACCGGCCCACCTTGCACGTGTGAGGCTAAACGTTCCCCATTCACGTTTCCCCATTTATCAAAGGAATTCATCATGAAAGTTAAAGCCTACATAACTTTTGGCGGACGTTGCGAAGAGGCTCTGGAGTTTTACAAAAAATCCATCGGTGCCGAAGTCACTGGCCTGATGCGTTGGAAAGAAAGCCCGGACAAAGACATGAAAGGACCACCCGGCTATGAAGAAAAAATTATGAACGCCGCTTTTCGCATTGGCGAAACCCATCTGATGGCCGACGATGGCACGGGCGAAAAAACGGCGGAGTTCAAAGGCATGACGCTGGCGATTGAAGTGGCTGACGACCGAGAAGGTAAACGCGTTTTCACCGCACTCGGCGAAGGTGGAAAGGTAACCATGCCGTTGATGAAAACTTTCTGGACTTCTTCGTTTGGCATGTTGACCGACAAGTTCGGTGTGCCGTGGATGGTGAATGTGGCAACGTCAAAGGCGTGAAATCGGATAGTCCATGAACACGACCCGACTCAAACCGGGAATTGATTTGGCCAATGGTAGTGTCGTTCACTTCCCAATGAAAGTAACGCCTACAGGCTTGCACTGGGTCGCGGTACGACGATATTCGCCAAATTGGAAGATAAAAATTCAAGTTTGAAACTAAACCGTTCGCGATCTAACAACTGCTGGATGGTAGCTAATACATACCTGAAATAGCGGGTAGTCGGCATGCTGGAATTTCTTCATGGTCTGGACACCAATAGTCATTAACCGGTTAAAAATATAGCCCCAGCACTGGTGCGCCGTTTCAGGCAAGAATTGCTCGAGTCGACCGCCAATGCTGGTGTTAGAAAAGGAAAATTATGCCACGCACGCTTTGGAAAGGTTCCATCACCTTTGGTCTGATCTACATTCCAGTCGCGCTGTATCCGGCGGTTCAGGAGCAGGATTTGGATTTTGATTGGCTTGACAAACGCGATATGGCCCCGGTCGGCTACAAGCGTGTGAATAAAATTACCGGTAAAGAAGTGAGCAAAGAAAACATCGTCAAAGGGCTCACGTACACCGACGGCAAATACGCGATTCTCACCGACGAGGAAATTCGGGCGACACACCCGAAGACCACGCAGACGGTTGAGCTTTTGCACTTTGTGGATCAAGGTGCGGTACCACCAGAATATTTTGAGCGCCCCTATTTTTTGGCGCCGACCGCGAAAGGCGAAAAAGTGTACGCGCTATTGCGCGAGACCTTGCGCAAAGAAAAGAAAATTGGCATCGCCTATGTAGTGATCGCGACCAAGCAGCATCTGGCTGCGCTGATCCCCAATGATCGCGCTTTAATGTTATTCACCCTGCGTTGGGAAACCGAAATTCGGGGTGATGAAGGACTCAGCTTTCCAGCGGCAGGACTGGCCGGCGTGAAGCCCGCCGAAGCTGCCATGGCAGCGCAACTCGTGAAAAGCATGTCCGGCAAATGGAAACCCGCTGAATATCGGGATACCTTCAAAGACGACATCATGGCGCTGGTAAAAAAGAAAGTTGCGGCGGGTAAAACCACGGAAATATTGTCTGTTGAGGAGGCGAGTGAAGCGCCAGCATCCGCGCAGATTCTTGATCTCACCGATTTATTAAAGCGCAGTTTAAAAAAAGGTGGTGCAACTGCCGCACCTAAAATCAGCAACAACAAAGTGACTACGCTTACGCCAA
>JAYVKG010000266.1:0-10360 GCA_043768625.1 Betaproteobacteria bacterium | reverse complement strand
CCGTTTTCGTCAAGATAGCCTCTGGTATAGATTGTCAAAACTGCGGATATTGCACTGCAACAAAAAGAGGGCTATCCTACCGCGTGTTTAAATATTAGCTTCACCGTATTACGGTTTTTTCCACACGCCGCGGGATATCCTGAGGGCGCCTGAACAAAAAGCAAATGTCCAAACATCCACAGCAAAGATCGAGTCATTAATCGACCAGCCACCCGGGGCTGGTCGATTGTCCGCACCCTGAAAGTTGGAACACCTTGTAGGCTCACAATTATGGAACCCTCCAATAAAAAACTCAGTGCATTGACCGTCGGCGCGATCGGCGTAGTGTTCGGTGATATCGGTACCAGCCCTCTCTACGCATTGAAGGAGTCGTTCAAACCGGAACACGGCATTCCGCTCAATGAAGCCAGCGTATTGGGGATCCTGTCGCTGATGTTCTGGTCGCTGATGACGCTGGTGACAGTAAAATATTTGGTGTTCATGATGCGCGCGGACAACAAAGGCGAGGGCGGGATTTTGGCGCTGACGGCATTGGCACAACGTTGCTACTCGTCCGGCTCACGTAGTCGCTGGTGGGTTGGTGCGCTCGGTATTTTCGGTGCCGCAATGTTCTTCGGTGACGCCGTGATTACTCCGGCGATTTCGGTATTGTCAGCGGTCGAGGGGCTGAAAGTGGTTTCACCCGCGATGGAGCAGTACATCATGCCGATCGCGATCGGTATTATGGTTGCACTTTTCGCCATACAGCGCCACGGCACCGCCGCCATCGGCAAGCTGTTTGGTCCAACGATGGTTTTTTGGTTTGTAATCATTTTTATATTGGGTATTGTTCAGGTTGTCGACAACCCACGGGTCCTGGTGGCCATAAACCCTTTCTACAGTTTTCAGTTTCTCATTGCCCACAAATTCACTGCTTTCGTGGTTTTGGGCTCCGTCGTGTTGTGTGTAACCGGGGCAGAGGCACTGTACGCGGACATGGGCCATTTCGGCAGAAAACCCATCCGCTATGCCTGGTTTATTCTGGTGTGGCCGGCACTGCTCATTAATTATTTTGGTCAGGGCGCGCTGGTACTGGCAAACGCGGCAGCCGTGGTCAATCCATTCTTCCTGATGGTGCCGAATTGGGCGTTGATCCCGATGGTCTGCCTCGCCACCGTCGCAACGGTCATTGCGTCACAAGCGGTGATTTCCGGTGCTTACAGCATGTCTAAACAGGCCATCCAACTCGGGTATCTGCCGCGCTTCGCGATTACCCATACCAATGATAAACAGGCGGGGCAAATTTATGTGCCCTTCATTAACTGGGTCATGCTGATTACCATTATTGGCCTCATGCTCGCATTCAAAAACTCGGACAATCTCGCCGCAGCTTATGGTATTGCTGTAACCATGACAATGTTGATGGCGACCTTGTTGCTTTACGTTGTAATGAGGCGAATCTGGAAATGGAACAAATGGCTCGTGTTTGTACTAACAGCTATTTTGGCCGGCAACGACATCATGTTTATGACGGCATGCCTGTTGAAATTCGCCGACGGCGGCTGGTTCCCGGTGGCAATGGGTGTCTTGATATTTATCATCATGAGTACCTGGTGGCGCGGCCGCCAAATAGTACGCAAGAATTCGAATGAAGGCGCGATGCCGCTGAAATTGTTCGTGGACTCCATTGCGATGAGTTCCCCACACAAGGTTGCTGGTACCGGTGTTTTTATGACCACCAATACGGACGGCGTACCCAGCGCGCTACTGCACAATTTAAAACACAACAAGGTGCTTCATGAACGCGTGATCGTTCTTTCAGTCGTGGTCGAAGACATTCCCTACGTTCCCAAAGAAGACTACGTTTGGATTGAAAATATGAGCCACGGATTCTGGAAAATCACCGGTCACTATGGCTTCAAGGAAACGCCCGACATTCCGAAAATGCTGGCCGACTGCAAGTTGCAATCGATGAGTTTTGACATAATGGAGACCAGTTTTTTCGTCAATCGCGAAACACTGATCGCCACGCCTGGGGGCGGCATGGCACTGTGGCGTGAGCACCTGTTTGTATGGATGTCCCACTTGGCGGCCAAGGCGTCGGATTATTTTCGGATACCCACCAATCGCGTGGTCGAATTGGGCTCGCAAGTAGAAATTTGAGCTGTCATGGCTGGCACTGGCGGGGAAAATGCGCCGTTATACCTTACTAAACGTTAAACCTGAAATGCATCACATCGCCATCCTTGACGATGTAGTCTTTACCTTCAAGCCGCATCTTTCCTGCCTCTTTTGATTTCGCCTCCCCGCCCAGCGTGATGTAGTCGTTAAACGCAATCACCTCGGCACGGATGAAGCCTTTCTCGAAATCAGTGTGGATCACGCCTGCCGCCTGCGGCGCGGTCGAGCCCGTGTGAATGGTCCACGCACGCACTTCTTTTTCGCCGGCCGTGAAATAGGTTTCCAAACCGAGCAGCGTGTAGGCAGCGCTGATCATGCGGTCGAGGCCCGGCTCGCTCATGCCGATGTCGTCCAGAAAAACTTTTTTATCCTCAGCGCTCAAGTCGGCAATCTCCGCCTCGATCTTGGCGCAAATCGCCACGACTGGCGCGCCTTCTTTTGCAGCGTGCGTTTTTACGGCGTCCAGCAGGGGATTATTTTCAAAGCCGCCTTCGATTACGTTGGCCACATAAAACACAGGTTTCGCGGTAATGAGGGATAACGGCTTGATAAGAGCCATCTGGTCGCGATCAAGCCCCATGTTTCGTACCGGTATCGCTTGGTCGAGTTGTTTCATCAAGGGTTCAAGAATGGCGACCAGCCTGATCGCCTCTTTATCGCCCGCGCGTGAATTTTTCTGCGCCTTGTGCAGGGCTTTTTCAACTGACGCCATATCGGCAAGCGCTAATTCGGTATCGATGACGGCAATATCGGAAAGCGGATCGACCTTGCCGACGACATGAATCACGTTCTCGTCTTCAAAACAGCGCACCACGTGCGAAATAGCGTCGGTCTCGCGAATGTTGGCCAGAAACTGGTTACCCAACCCCTCGCCTTTTGATGCGCCTGCGACCAGCCCTGCAATATCGACGAACTCGACGATGGCAGGAATTTCTTTTAATGGTTTCACCAGACGGGATAACTGGCCCAAACGCAGATCGGGCACCTCAACTACGCCGATGTTGGGCTCGATGGTGCAGAACGGATAGTTCTCGGCGGCGATGCCGGCTTTGGTGAGCGCGTTAAACGTGGTTGATTTGCCGACGTTGGGTAGACCTACGATGCCACATTTCATTTCGGTTCTTTCTTATCTGAATTTTTTTCAACTTTTGAAGGCTTGGTATGCAGCTTTAGCATTGCACCCTCCATGTCACCGTTGGCGATCAAAGGCCACGCCTCGGTAGCGCGCTGCATCGCATCTTCAATGGCACGCTCCTCGTTTTTATCGGGCCGATGCAACACGTAATCAACCACTTCGTCCCTGGACATATCGCCACCGAGTTTCGCGGCCATATCGCGAGGGTGGCCAACACCGATACGCAAACGCCAGAAATCCCGCGTGCCAGCATGCGACACAATATCTTTCACGCCATTGCTGCCCGCGGCGCCGCCGATCTTCATTTTTAGTCCGCCAGGTGGCAAATCCATTTCGTCGTGCGCGACCAGAATTTCATTTGCCTGAATCTGGTAGAACTTGCACAAGGCACCAACTGCCTGCCCGGAGCGATTCATGAAAGTCATGGGCTTCAACAACCAAACGTTGCCTGCCTTGGCCACCTCGCCGTGAAACCTGGATTCTTTTTTAAATGCTGCGCCCAAATCGCGTGCCAGCGCATCCATCCACCAGAAGCCGGCATTGTGTCGCGTGTGCTCGTATTCGCGGCCCGGATTACCGAGGCCCACGACGAGTTTAATGGCAGTATTTGAAAGCGTGGGCATCTAAGGGGATTGACAGAAAATAAAAATGCCCGCAATCGGTGATCGCGGGCATTCGAAAATACAACGCGACAGTGCAGCGGATTATTTCTTGTCTTTTCCGCCGGCCTTGTCGTCTTTCTTGGGGGCCTCCTCCTCTTTTACCTTCTGGTTGGCGGCCGGCACATCGGCTGCCGCAACGACTGGCGCTATTTCTTCTTCGGCTGCGACAGCGCGCGGAATAATGATAGTGGCGACCGATTGATCGTCGCCCTTGCTCAACGCGACCGAATCTACGCCAACCGGCATCTGCAGATTTGAAAGATGCAGCGAGTGACCCGCCGCTAAATCCTTCAAATCAACCTCGATGAATTCGGGCAAGTCTTTCGGCAGACACGATATCAACAGCTCATTGATAATATGCGAAACGATGCCGCTGGAGACTTTCACCCCCGGTGCGATATCGGCGTTGACAAAGTGCAGCGGGACTTTCATGTGGATCTTTTTGTCAGCGGCGACGCGTTGAAAGTCGACATGCAATACGATCTGCTTCCATGCGTGCATTTGCACATCGCGTAGCAACACCGGCTCGGTGTTGCCGTCCAGTTCCATATCCAGAATCGATGCGTGGAAGGCTTCAAGTTTTAACTTGTGATAAAGATTATTGTGATCGAGCTCGATTACGGAAGCATCCTTGCCACCACCATAAACGATGCCCGGTACTTTATCCGCGCGACGCAGGCGGCGGCTCGCTCCGGTGCCCTGTCCTTTGCGCTGTTCTGCTTTAATTGCAATTTTCATCTGTTGCTCCAATTTAAAAACCATTCGCGACCAAATGGCGGTGCAGGTTATCGACCTGCGGCGCACTACCAAAATCCGTTGGGCTCTTTCGTGATTATTCCGGAAACAGCGAACTTACTGAATCATCCTCCGCAATTCTTCGTATCGTCTCGGCGATCAGCACCGCCGTGCCGATCTGGCGAATTTTCTTGCATGCAACCGCTTCTGGCTTCAGCGGAATAGTGTCGGTTACGACCAGCTCGTCGATGGCCGAATTCTGAAGACGCTCAACCGCGGGCCCTGACAGGACGGGATGGGTACAGTAGGCCACCACCCTTTCAGCGCCGTGGTCTTTCAAAGCCTTTGCCGCTTCCGTCAAGGTTCCGGCGGTGTCGACGATGTCGTCGAGAATCATGCACGAGCGCCCTTCCACGTCGCCGATAATATTCATCACCATCGATACATTGGCGCGCGGACGACGTTTGTCGATAATTGCCAAATCTGCATCAAGTTGCTTGGCGATCGCTCTGGCCCTCACCACGCCGCCAACGTCGGGCGACACTACAATCAAATTAGGATAATCGTGCTTCCAAACGTCGCCCAGCAAAATCGGCGTGGCGTAAATATTATCCACCGGAATGTCAAAAAATCCCTGAATCTGATCTGCATGCAAATCCATCGTCAGTACCCGGTCTACTCCTGCGCCGGTAAGCATGTTGGCCACCACTTTGGCCGATATTGCGACCCTCGCACTGCGCGGGCGACGATCCTGCCGGGCGTAACCAAAATAGGGAATCGCCGCCGTGATGCGCGCCGCGCTGGAACGCTTAAGTGCGTCAGCCATGACCATGATTTCCATCAGGTTGTCATTGGTCGGGGCGCAGGTCGACTGGAGAATAAACACGTCCTTGCCGCGGACGTTTTCCATAATTTCAACCATGACTTCGCCATCACTGAATTTTGCAACTTTGGCGCGACCCAGTTGCGTACCCATTTGCTTGGCAACTTCCTTGGCAAGCTTTGGATTCGCACTACCGGTGAAAATACTGATATTGTCGAGTGCCATGCTAATTTTTTCGCGGCGCTTGGGGCATTGAGTCACTCGTCAAAATTAGATTAATTTACACTGGCAAATCAATCTGACTAGCTGGCTGGGGAGGTAGGGATCGAACCTACGAATGCCGGAATCAAAATCCGGTGCCTTACCACTTGGCGACTCCCCAAAACTTTAGCAAAAGGGATGTGTCGACAGCCCTCTGGCAATAAAACCTTTGTGCTGCGGTGGTAACGCTTGCAACGCGTCCCGTGCGTCCTGTTCGATTTCGAACGCGCCAAACACACACGCGCCAGAACCTGTCAACCGGGCACCAAAAACGGATTTCTCACTCACCGCTTGCAACGCCTCCAAACTGCGAAAAACCGCCGGAAACTCTTTTAGAACAACGGGTTGCAGGTCGTTGCGCAAATCCTTTAGCCCGTTTGCCGAAAAGTCCAATATTTTGAGGGGAAACGTGTTTCTTGTCAATTCCGCATGCCTGAATACCACCTGTGTCGATATTTGCGCGGGTGGCGTTAAAACGAGGTACCACCATTGTGGTATCGGTACCGCAAAAAGCTCTTCACCAACACCTTCGGCAAATGCATCGCAACCGAAAATGAAAAACGGCACGTCAGCGCCCAGCATCAAACCTATCGTCTGCAATTTTTCGCGCGAAAAATCCAGACTCCACAAGCGATTTAGCACGAGCAACGTCGTCGCGGCGTCCGAACTACCGCCGCCCAAACCGCCACCGATGGGAATTTTTTTAGCCACGCTAATATCGGCACCGAGCGACGATTTCTCCACCGTCTCGCCTGCCATGCGTTTAAGCAACCTCGCCGCGCGCACCACCAAATCATCTTCCTCCTTCACCTCCGCCAATGCCGTGAGACGTCGAATCAGCCCATCCTCACGTCGCACGCAGCCTATCGTGTCAGCCAGATCGATCAACACAAATACCGATTGCAGCAGGTGAAGGCCATCGGCGCGTCGACCAATAACGTGTAAAAACAAGTTGAGCTTGGCCGGTGCCATCGCGGCCAGGCGCAGGGTGGTATCGCTCAATGCTGCGTCCATTCATCAATGACCAGTCGAACCACCGTATCGCCGCGACTGGCGGTCACTTTGGAGGCGAACTGGTAACTGCCGTTGTCGCCGGTCAGATGGTAGCGCTCGGCATTGACGCGCCATGTCTCGCCATTGGTCAGCTGCACGTCCGTACCCTCGTTTTCAACGAGCCCGAAGCCCTGTACCCACTCGTTCAAACGATCCAGATCGAGCGGCGCACCCAGCAACGACTGTGTCAGCGCGCCCACCGAAGCTGCGGTCAAGATATCTTTACCTTGGCGCAGCGTTACGACGCCTGCCTGCTTGTCAACGACCAGTTCTGCCACTTGGGAGCCGAACGGGGAATAAAGCCCGATGCGCTCCTCATCCGGGGTGCGACGCCAAAGAATTTGTCCGCTGTCGAGCTTTTCATTGACCCGGACGCTAATGCGTCCTTTAAGCAAAAAAGTCTGTGCCAGACCTTTTTTCTCCACCGGCAGTACCGTTGTTGGTGCTGCCGGCACTTGCAAATTGCTGCAGGCACCCAGCACAACCACCGTCAAAACCGCCGCGCACCCGGCACCGCTGCGCCACAACGTTGCCCGCCGATGCTGAAACAAATTAAAAAAACCACAATCGCTCACGGCTTGAACTTGGACATCACCGTTTTTAGCGCATCATTATCGGGGTTTTCAATCTGCGCCGCCTGCCACAACTTTAACGCTTCGGCTCGCTCGCCTCGAACCCACATCACCTCGCCCAGGTGCGCGGCGATTTCCGGATCGCGGCGCGATTGATAGGCTTTTTTCAACGTTGCAAGCGCGTCGTCGACACGCCCGCTGCGAAATTGTACCCAGCCCATGCTGTCCTGAATAAAGGCGTCGTTTGGTGAAATGCTCACCGCTTTCTGCAGCAGCGTGTAGGCCTCATCGAGCCGGGTGTTACGCTCGGCAAAGGTATATCCCAGTGCGTTATAGGCATGCGCCTGATCAGGTTTTAGCTCAATCACTTTGCGCAGATCCGCTTCCATCACATCAAGTTTGTCGATTTTTTCAGCCACCATGGCGCGGTCATACAATAAATCGGCTGTGCCAGGATTTTTGCTGATGGCATCTGATAACGCGTCAAATGCCGCATTGAATGCCTTGGCGTCGCGTAACAATTGCGCTTCGGCAAGAATAAGTTGAATGCGTGTCTCCGGCGCGTCCGCTTGCGCCACTTGCGCGTCTGCGAGGAATTTGCGCCCCACGGCCATGCCATCACGCCTGGCCAAAATGCCGGCAATTTTCAGCTGGGCGTTCACAAAATAATCGCCGTCCTTCACTTGACCGTACCAATTTGTCGCTTCTTCTGGCAGCTTGCGTGCCTCGGCCACGGTGCCAAGATTGAAATATACCGGGCCCGGATCACCGGGCTTGAGTTCGACCACGCGCTTGAACTGACTATCGGCGTCGGCATAGTCCCCAATCTGTTGCGACAAAAGCCCGATCGCGTAGATAATTTCAGCGTCGTCAGGCTTGCTTTTCAACGCTGTTCGGAATTCTTCGCGCGCTGGCTCATAGTTTTTTTGCGCCGCCAGCAATCGCGCATAAACCACCCGCACTTCACTAGTTGCGGGGTAGGTGGTCAAAAATTGTTTGAGGAATGTGCCCGCGCGGTCTTCGGATGTTTCGGCCAAAATTTGCGACTTCAATATTGCAGCCGGCGCCCATCCCGGACGGCGCCTCTCGGTTTCCTCAAGCGCTGCAAGCGAGGCCTTGCCATCTTTCGCCACAAAATTTGCCTGCGCAATCGCAAAATGCGCCTCCGGAAACGCAAGATATGGCTTCACCAGTTCGGCCACCGTCATTGCCACGGCGGGTTTGTCGGCAAATCGCGCAAGCAGTCCCGATAACTGCATCAGTACGCCGGCTGTTCGCTTCGGTTGCGCCAGTAGACCTGCCAAACTCACCTTGGCCGCTTCAAGCGTCCCTTGATTGCTGGCAATCGCGGTCATTGCCTGGCGCGCCACGATTGAGTCCGGCTCAAGCTCCAGCCAGAAACTGGTGGCTTCAAGCGCTGCGTCCATCTGACGCGCCTGAAACGCGATCTCCACCGCGCGCCGCGCTACGCGCGGATCACGGGTGCGTTGCGCCAGATCGACCATGCCGCGTAACGCCAGACCTGTGCGGCCCCGCTGGCCGGCAATTTCCGAAATAAGATATTGGTAAAGCGTCTGGTCAGTCAGGCCGCTGACGTTGCCTTTGCCTGATTCAGCAGAAGCCGCCACAGCTACCGTCGGCGCGGCTGCATGACAAATCAGCGTGAAAAATACGCTGCCGGACAACGCTGTGGCAAAAACTTTATGACGAAGCAGAATCATGTGGGCGGCAGAATAAAATAAGAGGGAAAAATATTGAAATTTATCTATGCATCATAGACGTTTATCGAGGAATCAGCTTAGTCGCTACAATACATACAATTGTTCCACCAACGAGTTCCCATGCCCGAATTACCCGAAGTTGAAACCACCCGTCTGGGGCTGCTCCTGAGGGTGCAGGGCTACCGCATCGCTACTGTGACGGTCCGAGAACGGCGATTGCGATGGCCAATTCCAAAAAATCTCGGCAAACTACTATCCGGTAACACCGTCACCGACATTACCCGACGCGGCAAATACCTGCTTTGGGATTGTCGACTTGACGACCGCCGCGGCTACCTCTTGAGCCATCTTGGGATGTCCGGGTCGTTGCGGGTGATCAATGCTGATGCCATCGATATTGCACCGCGCAAACACGATCATCTCGATATTGGTTTTGACAACGGTGTCACCATTCGTTACACCGATCCCAGACGCTTTGGCGCGATGTTGTGGATCGCGGGACCACTGCCGCGGCACGCGCTGCTCGACCAACTTGGGCCCGAGCCACTTTCGGAGGCGTTCCACGGCGCCTATCTGTGGACTGCTGCCAGAGGACGCAGCATCAGCATTAAAGAATTCATCATGAATGGTCAGATCGTCGTTGGTGTAGGGAATATCTATGCGTCTGAATCCTTGTTTCGCGCCGGAATCCATCCCAGTCGCGTTGCGGGGAAAATATCGCAGGTGCGCCTGATGCGATTGGTTAATGCCATCAAAGCCACGTTGCAGGCGGCGATCGATGCCGGAGGCTCGTCGCTGCGGGATTATGTGCAGGCGAATGGTGATTTGGGCTATTTTCAGGCAAACGCCTTTGTCTATGATCGCGAGGGATTAGCCTGCCGTATTTGTGACGCCTCCATCCGCGCGATTCGTCAGGGCCAGCGCGCCACATATTATTGCCCTTGCTGTCAGACGTAGAATAACCAGACCATGAATAAATCCACGGCATGACCAAAGCCACCATCACTGAACGCCTCGCCGAGCTTCAATTCTGGCGCCACGGCCTCAACACCCAGATTTCGCAGCTGCATGATTTCCTGCGCACACACGAATTTCTCACCCCCCTGACCGACGCGGCCTTCACCGACGCCAGCGGTCGGGTTGCCAACGAGCGCGTGACCATCACTTTTGTCGCCGAAACGTCGCGCGGCAAATCGGAGCTCATCAACGGACTGTTTTTCGCCGATCTCGGCCGCAGG
>JAYVKG010000265.1:0-8966 GCA_043768625.1 Betaproteobacteria bacterium | reverse complement strand
CGGCGTTGGCAGACGGGCGTTGGCGTGCCGATACCGCCTCTTCCACCTTTGGCAATTGATCCGGCGAGTTAAATCAACATAACGGTAACTGGCAGAGTGGATGATAAAATACGCTCCATCGCATTGCGCTGTTTTCGTTGGCGCCCACAAAACTAATCAAGACAACCTTGGCCTCCCTCCCTCCAAAATCAGTCGTTGAGATCGACAATGTCGATTTTTCATATGGCAAGCGCGCCATACTCAAAGGCATTAGCCTGTATGTGCCTAAAGGCAAAGTTGTGGCTATCATGGGTGGTTCTGGATGTGGCAAAACCACGCTACTGCGACTGATCGGCGGCCAGCTGTCACCCTCTAGTGGCATGGTGCGCGTCGATGGTCAGAATGTTGCCACGCTGGATCGTGATGGCATGTACGCGATGCGTCGCAAAATGGGCATGTTGTTTCAGTTCGGCGCACTTTTTACGGATATGTCGGTGTTTGACAATATCGCATTCCAGTTGCGCGAACATACGACCTTGCCCGAAGACATGATCCGCGACCTGGTTCTGATGAAGCTCAATGCGGTGGGTCTGCGCGGTACGGCAAAATTATTTCCGGCCGAACTGTCAGGTGGCATGGCGCGACGCGTGGCGCTGGCGCGTGCTGTGGCGCTGGATCCAATGCTCATTATGTATGACGAGCCTTTTGCCGGGCTGGATCCGATATCGCTGTCGGTGGTGGGGCAGACGATTCGTAAGCTAAACGACGCGCTCGGTGCAACCTCGATCGTGGTCACGCATGACATCGTGGAATCGATGCAAATTGTTGATTACCTTTACTTTGTTTCCGATGGCGTGATCGTTGGCCACGGCACCCCCGATGAAATTCGTGGCTCGGAAGAGCCGTTCGTGAAGCAGTTTGTGCATGCTGAGCTGGATGGGCCGGTGCCGTTTCATTATCCTGCTGGCGATTACGTCGAGCAGCTTGGCCTTGGCCACGTCCCCCTGCCCCGGTCGCGCCCATGAATGCCATCCGAAATTTAGGCAGCCGCGGCATCAACATTATTTGGCGTGCTGGTGTGATGGCGCGTTTTTTCATGTTGATCCTGGCCAACTCAGGCACCAGTTTTCGGCGCTTTCACCTGACGATCCGCGAAATCTATTTCGCAGGGGTAATGTCACTGGTCATCATTATGGTTTCCGGCTTATTTATCGGCATGGTGCTGGGTTTGCAGGGTTTCGAAACGCTCCAACATTACGGCGCGGAGGAAACCATGGGGGTATTGGTGGCGCTGTCGCTGGTTCGCGAACTTGGTCCGGTGGTGACGGCACTTCTGTTTGCCAGCCGCGCTGGTTCCGCCATTACCGCAGAAATCGGCTTAATGAAAGCCACCGAGCAACTCAAAGCAATGGACATGATGGCGATTGATCCGATGGCAAGGGTGGTCGCGCCGCGATTTTGGGCCGGCGCCATCTCGATGCCGGTACTTGCCGCTTTATTCTCTTCAATGGGGATTTTTGGGGGCTACCTGGTCGCCACACTATTGGTCGGCGTTGATTCAGGAGTGTTCTGGAGCAATCTGCATGCGGCAGTGGATTTTCGCTACGATGTTTTGAATGGCATCGTGAAATCGATCGTGTTCGGGGTGGCCATATCCATCATCGCCACGTTCGAGGGTTTTGATGCGGATCCCACTGCAGAGGGCGTCGCCCGCGCCACAACACGCACTGTCGTCACGTCTGCACTGACGGTGTTGTTGCTGGATTTGATTTTGACCGGATTTATGCTGAGAGGTACTTGATTATGGATCGCAAAACCATCGACCTGGGGGTCGGCATCTTTATGCTGATTGGTATACTCGCGTTGCTCTGGCTGTCGCTGCGCGTTGGCAATCTTGGCGAAGACCGGCCATCAAGCACCTATGCGGTGGAGGCCAAATTCACTAATATCGGCGGACTGAAATCGAAGGCTCCTGTAAAAAGTGCCGGAGTGCTGGTCGGAAGGGTGACAGACATCAAGTTCGACAATGACAAATTTCAGGCGGTGGTGACGTTGACCTTGGACGGACGGAACTCATTTCCTAAAGACACGAGTGCGTCTATTTTGACCTCAGGGCTTCTTGGCGAGGTCTACATCGGTCTCGAACCCGGTGCAGATGAGAAGAAACTCAACGCCGGCGACAAGATATCGCTGACGCAGTCTGCCGTGGTGCTGGAGCGCCTGATCGGTCAATTCATGTTCGGAAAAGCCGCAGATGGTGAAACCAATGGCGCGAAAAAGTAGTCATATACAGTGCTCTGCCAGGTAAACGCGAAACCCGGCAATGCGTTAAACGGCTCGACAGCCCTCCCTTCATAACTATTGGTTAAATTTAAAATGTTCAAAAAGTTGATTTTTCTTGCCACTTTTTCTTTCGCCCTCTCGACCGGTTTTCTTACCCAAGGCGCATTAGCGCAGACTAGCCCTGACGAGCTTGTTCGCAAAAACACCAATGAAATCCTGGCCGCGATTAAAGCTGACAAGGACCTGGCAGCAGGCAATCAGAAAAAGATTGAAAAGCTCGCCGACGAGAAAGTAATCCCCTACTTCAATTTTGCCCGGATGACGCAACTTGCCGTTGGCAGAAACTGGCGGGATGCCGCTGAAGCGCAAAAAAAATCGCTGACCGATGAATTCCGCACGCTGTTAGTACGCACTTACTCCACGTCTCTTACCCAGTTTCGCAATCAGACTATTGACGTGAAACCGACGAAAATGAGCGCGGGAGATGCCGAAGTGGTAGTCAAAACACAAGTCAATCAGCCAGGTGGCCAGCCGATCCCGATCGATTACAGTATGGAAAAATCGGGTGACACCTGGAAAGTGTATGACGTGCTGATTGACGGCGTTTCCCTAGTGACCAATTATCGGAGTTCGTTCAATACCGAAATTCAGAAAAGCGGAATTGACGGATTGATCAAGTCACTGGCAGAGCGCAACGCAAAGAACGCGGCGCAAAAATAGTTACCCGTAAATGAACACGACACATTCCAGTACCGTGGTGGGAGAGGTGCTACAGATCGAGGGCGCGCTGAATTTTGTCAGCATGCCCAGAATTCTGGAGGAGACTGCGCGCTACGCGACGCAGGATAACTTGCCGAGTTGCCTTGCGATTGATTTTTCCCACGTGACCGATATCGATTCCTCGGCCGTGGCGCTGTTACTGCATTGGCGCAAAGAAGCCGCGCGTTTGGGGAAACCGCTGCGCTACGTTCATTTGCCGCAGAATCTGGTGTCGTTGGCGCAGCTGTATGGCGTTGACGAGATGATCCATTGCCCTGCCGCCTCAGGCGAAGCGTCGCCGTAGCGCGGGGGCAAATTCGCACGTTAATGGCGGAGACGACGGCATTCGTGTCGCCGCCGAGTGAGCAACTATGACCGCTGCGATTGACGTCCGGGACGTCAAAAAATATTTCGGCAGTCTGTTAGCGCTTGCGGGCGTCTCCCTGACAATTGCGCAAGGTGAATTTTTCGCGTTATTAGGCCCCAACGGTGCCGGCAAAACCACGCTCATTTCCGCGCTGGCGGGGTTGACGAAGGTTTCAGCCGGCACGCTTCAGGTCATGGGCCACGATGTCGTGTCGGACTACCGTGCGGCCAGGCGGGCGCTGGGAATCGTGCCGCAGGAAATTGTGTTCGACCCATTTTTTTCAGTGCGCGAAACGCTGCGCTTTCAGGCGGGGTATTTCGGCATCGCCCGAGGGGCGGCGCTCGACAGCTGGATTGACGAGCTGCTCGCCAAGCTGTCCCTCACCGATAAGGCCGAGCAAAACATGCGGCAGCTATCCGGCGGCATGAAGCGTCGGGTGTTGGTCGCACAAGCGCTGGTGCACAAGCCGCCGGTGATGGTGCTTGACGAGCCGACCGCTGGCGTTGATGTGGAACTGCGGCAGACATTGTGGGCGTTCATACGCGAGTTGAATGCGCAGGGCCACACTATTCTTTTGACAACGCATTATCTGGAAGAGGCGCAGCAACTCTGTTCGCGCATCGCCCTTATGAAGTTGGGCAAGATCGTGGCGATGGATACCACCGACCATTTGCTTAATGCTTTTTCCGAGCGCGTGCTGCGGGTGAAAATCGATGGCGAGCTGCCACCGTCGCAAGTGCTATTGCGAACGCGACAGCTAGGCCCTTGGCACCATTTTGGCATTCACGACTTGACCGAGGTCGAAACCAGACTTGCCGGTTTGCGTGAAGCGGGCGTGCGCATCACCAACATGGAAGTCGCCGAGCCTGACCTGGAAGAAGTTTTTATTAACGTGATGAACCGATAACGCAATGATTGGCTTCCAAACGCTGTTGCTCAAAGAAATTCTCCGCTTCTGGAAAGTGGGCTTTCAGACCGTCGCCGCACCAGTGCTGACAGCATTGTTGTACCTGTTCATTTTTTCACACGTGATGTCTGGCAGCGATGCAGCTTTTTCCGGCGTTGCCTACAACCAGTTCCTGATACCGGGGCTGGCGATGATGTCGATGCTGCAAAATGCGTTTGCCAATACCTCCTCGTCGCTGATTCAGTCAAAAATTACCGGCAACATCCTGTTCGTCTTGCTGCCACCGCTTTCACACTGGAATTTTTACGGCGCGTATTTGATCGCTGCCGTTGTTCGTGCGCTGGCAGTAGGTGTGGGGGTGTTGATTGTCGGCATTTTAATTGCCGGCGTGCCGGTGTACAGCATTGTGTGGGTCGCCGTGTTCGCGCTATTGGGCAGTGGCCTGTTGGCAGCAATGGGCATCGTCGCCGGACTTTGGGCGGATAAATTTGACCAGCTTGCGGCTTTTCAAAATTTCATTATCATGCCGCTCACATTTCTTTCTGGTGTGTTCTATTCGATCCGCTCATTGCCCGATTTCTGGCAGCGCCTGTCACATATCAATCCATTTTTTTACATGATCGACGGGTTTCGCTACGGCTTCTTCGGCAAAGCCGACGTATCGGTGTGGCTTTCGTTTGGCGTCTCAGCAGGCGCATTTTGTGGCCTTTCTGCCGTCACCCTTTACTTGTTAAAATCAGGATACAAATTACGACAGTAGCGGCGCGTTAAAATATCAAGGCCACCGTTTTACGCCGCTCTTGGCACACAAATGCCTCGAAAGCGTTGCCAGTGCTAGTCTTTAGTTTTTTGTGTCACGCTTAACCACACTATTTCACGCTTTGCTGTTGCCACTCGCGTACTTTTCAACCCTCAGGTTTAAGCCCGTCCCATGGTTACCCCAGAAGCAATACAGTCATACATTCGCGAACACCTATCCTGCGACCATCTCGCCATCGAAGGCGATGGTGCGCATTTTCAGGCCGTGATCGTGTCCACCGCGTTTGTTGGCAAATCGCGCGTGCAACGCCACCAGATTGTCTACACAGCACTGGGCGACCGGATGCGCGAAGAAATCCATGCTCTCTCGATGCAGACTCTCACGCCCGATGAATGGTCGCGTCACGCAATTCACCCCTGACCATCACGAGCCATGCAAAAATTAAGAATTCGCGGCGGCAAACCGCTCAGCGGAACTGTTCGTATCTCCGGCGCCAAAAACGCGGCGTTGCCGATTTTGTGCTCGGCAATCTTGTCTGCTGAGACATTGACGCTGCACAACGTGCCCCGGCTCAACGACATTGTCACCATGCTGAAGTTACTCGAACAAATGGGCGTCTCCACGCGCCGCGAGGCTGAAACGGTGGTGCTCAACGCCGCCAATCTGGCGAACCCGGTTGCACCATACGACCTCGTTAAAACCATGCGCGCCTCGATTTTGGCTCTCGGGCCACTACTTGCGCGATTCGGCACCGCCCGTGTTTCTTTGCCGGGTGGCTGTGCTATTGGAGCGCGTCCGGTCGATTTGCACATCAAAGGTCTGGAAGCGATGGGAGCGACCATCACGATCGAATCCGGCGACATCCATGCGAGCGCGGTTAAATTGAAAGGTGCTCATATTTTCATGGACATCGTGACCGTCACCGGCACCGAAAATCTGATGATGGCGGCCACCCTGGCTGACGGCACGACCGTGCTCGAAAACGCTGCGCGCGAGCCGGAAGTCGTTGATCTGGCCGAATGTTTGATCAAGATGGGCGCAAATATTGTCGGCCATGGCAGCGATGTAATTACCATCCGGGGTGTTGCCGCATTGCACAAAGCTGAGCACGCCGTTATACCTGACCGCATCGAAACCGGCACTTTTCTGGTCGCCGTGACAGCAACCGGCGGTGACATTCGCGTGACCAACGCCGCGCCCCACACCCTGGATATTGTCATCGAAAAGCTGCGCGAAGCCGGTGCGACCATTACCTCGGCCGGCAACGAGATTCATGTCAGCAGTATGGGACGACCCGCCGCGGTCAATGTCCGCACGGCGCCGTACCCCGCATTTCCAACCGATATGCAGGCTCAATTCATCGCGCTGAACACCATCGCCCAGGGCACGGCGATTGTTACCGAAACCATTTTTGAAAATCGTTTCATGCATGTGCAGGAACTGGTGCGACTGGGTGCAAAAATAGACATCGAAGGCAATACCGCGATCGTCACCGGGATGAAAAAACTCACCGGCGCCACCGTGATGGCGACCGATCTTCGTGCCTCCGCCTGTCTGGTGATTGCCGGCCTGGTGGCCGAGGGGGAGACGATCGTGGATCGTATTTATCACCTGGATCGTGGCTACGATCACATCGAAAAAAAGCTGGTGGCACTCGGTGCCGATATTGAACGCATCGACTGATGATGACTGAGCCGAGGGGCGTAACCACCATTGCCCTTTCCAAGGGGCGCATTTTTGACGACACGCTGCCGCTGTTGTCGGCAGCGGGTATTGTGCCCCAGGCCGATCCTGAGACCTCCCGCAAGTTGATCATTGCCACCAACCGGCCTGACGTGCGGTTGGTGATTGTCCGCGCTTCCGACGTGCCGACCTATGTGCAATATGGTGCTGCCGATCTGGGCGTGGCGGGCAAGGATGTGTTGCTCGAACACGCCGACACCGGCCTTTACCAGCCGCTCGATCTACAAATTGGCAAATGCAACATGATGGTGGCGGTCCGCGAGGGTTTTGATTACGCTGCCGTGGTCAAGCGCGGTGCGCGGCTTAATGTCGCGACCAAATATGTGCAGACTGCGCGCGAGCATTTTGCCTCGAAAGGCATGCACGTCAATCTTATCAAGTTGTACGGATCGATGGAATTGGCGCCGCTGACCGGCCTGGCCGACGCGATTGTCGACGTCGTTTCCACCGGCAATACGCTGAAAGCAAATCACTTGGTTGCGGTGGAACAGATTGCCGCGATTTCCAGTCGGCTGGTGGTTAACCGCGCCGCGCTCAAATTAAAGCGCGACGCCATCCAGCCGCTGCTGGACGCGTTCGAGCGGGCGGTGAAAAGATGAGCGTTTCAATTCGTCGCTTCACTTCGCGCGACGCCGACTTCGTCACGCGGCTAAATTCGCTGCGGGCGTTTGAAGCTTCGCAAAATGCTGACACGGATAGCACCGTGAAGGACATTCTGGCGGCGGTCAAAGCACGTGGCGACGCCGCATTGCTCGAATTCACGCATCGTTTTGACCGGTGGCAGCCGAGGGCGGCAGATAGCCTTGAAATTCACCCGGCAGAACTTCAATCGTCGCTGGCGAAATTGGCGCCGGCCGTGCGCACAGCGCTTGAGACTGCCGCCGCCCGCATCCGCAGTTTTCACGAACACCAGATCCAGAAATCCTGGACGATCACGGCTGCCGACGGGACCGTGCTGGGCGCGCAAATTACGCCGCTTGATCGCGCAGGACTTTATGTACCCGGCGGCAAAGCGGCTTACCCGTCGTCGGTGTTGATGAATGCAATTGCCGCCAAGGTTGCAGGGGTGGGCGAACTCATCATGGTCACGCCGACGCCAGACGGGGTCGCCAACCAAACGGTGCTGGCCGCGGCGGCGCTGGCCGGCGTTGACCGGGTATTTCGCATCGGTGGCGCACAGGCCGTTGGTGCACTGGCTTATGGGACTGAAACCATTCCGGTGGTGGATAAAATCGTCGGACCGGGTAATGAATACGTTGCTGCGGCCAAGCGGCAGGTATTTGGCGTGGTAGGCATCGACATGGTGGCAGGGCCGTCGGAGATTTTGGTGATTGCCGATGGCACCAGCAATGCCGACTGGGTGGCGATGGATTTGATCAGCCAGGCCGAACACGACGAAATTGCCCAGGCGATTCTGCTTTGCCCCGACAAAATATTTATCGATAACGTCGCCGCCAGTATTGAGAAATTGATCATCCATATGCCACGCAGCGCCATCATCCGCGCCTCGCTGGCCAACCGTGGCGCGTTAATCGAGGTGCGCGATCTGGCCGAGGCTTGTCGCATTTCGAATCAGATTGCCCCAGAGCATCTGGAGCTGTCCGTTGCAGATCCGGCCGCATTATTGCCGGACATTCGCCACGCGGGTGCCATTTTCATGGGCGTGCATTCCTCTGAGTCGCTTGGAGACTATTGCGCCGGGCCAAATCACGTATTGCCGACCTCCGGCACTGCACGTTTTTCTTCGCCACTGGGTGTGTACGATTTTCAGAAACGCTCGTCCATCATCCATGTGTCAGCCGCAGGTGCACAGGCGCTTGGCCGCGTTGCCGCCACGCTCGCGCGCGCGGAAGGATTGGAGGCGCACGCCCGGTCTGCAGAATATCGACTGCTGAAATGAATACGCGCGCGGCCACCCTGATTAGACCGGAGATTTTAGCGCTGTCGGCTTACCGGGTGCCGTCGAGCGCTGGCTTTATCAAGCTCGACGCGATGGAAAATCCCTATGCATTTCCTGTCGAATTAAAGTCGCAATTGATGGCACAACTGGCTGATGCGTCGATCAATCGTTACCCTGACCCCAGCGCCATCGAGTTGCGCGCGGCCATTCGTAGCGCAATGAACATCCCCGACGCACTCGACATCGTCGTCGGCAATGGTTCAGACGA
>JAYVKG010000264.1:0-3027 GCA_043768625.1 Betaproteobacteria bacterium | reverse complement strand
GTCAGCGCAGCGGCAAGCAATTGATTGTCGTGATACCGGCGAAGCATCCACAGCAGAACCGCAGAAATAACGACGGTAACGCCAATAAAAAATTCACGTTGCCAGCCCGAGGCACCCGCCAGAAAACTAAACGCTGCGCCCGAGTTGTATGCCAGCACCAAGTTGAAAAATGGCAGGATTACTTTCGATTCGTTGTACTGAAATGACGTGGCGACGGCGTACTTGGTAACTTGGTCTATGACTAACACTACCGCGCTGATCAGCAGCCAGCGCATCCATAGCCAAATATCTGCGCCTGCCGTTCGCGTCGGGGTTTCCTGTCGACTGTCATCGTCATGCATAGACACGTTTTTCACCTTCACCAAAGAGATTGCTTATGCAACGCCCACAAATCGTCGCATGCTCTGCGTCTGACCCGACATCGGCGCGATAGTGCCAGCAGCGGGCGCATTTTTGATGAGACGATGGTGTAACAATACAGGTTAGACCAAGCACCGCAGGAGGCATGGTCAATACCTCTGCACTCGAAGTAATCATTACGAATCGCAGATCGCTGCCAAGTGACGCCAGCGCGGTCGCCTCTGGTCCCGACGCGTTGAAAACAAGATCAGCCTGCAGCGATGATCCAAGTTCGCCCGCGGCGCGTTTCTCTTCAATCTCTTGCAGCGCGATGCCGCGCAGGGAACGCAGTTGCGTCCATTTTGCGATAACCGCCAAAGAATCGCTGACTTCAGGAAGCAGATGGAATCCATGCATGAACACGCTGTCGCCATTGTTTACCTGCGTAAGCACCCAGATTTCCTCGGCTGTAAATGACAGCACTGGTGCAATCAATCGCGTTAACGTTTGCAGAATGTGATGCAGGCACGACTGCGCGGCACGCCGCGGCTTCGATTTGGCGCCGGTTGTGTAAAGGCGGTCCTTGAGAATATCGAGATAAAAACCGCCCAGATCCTCCGAACAGAAATTCTGTATGGCCTGCATCGCGGGCTGAAATTCATATTTTCTAAAATGCACCAACACTTTCCGTTGCAATTGGTCAGCCATCACCACCGCATATCGATCTATTTCCATCCATTCCGCCACCGGCAATGCGTCTTTAGCGGCGTCAAAATCGGCGGTATTGGCGAGCAGAAAGCGCAGCGTATTGCGAATGCGGCGATAACTCTCCACTACGCGTTTCAGGATTTCGTCCGAGATCGAGAGCTCACCTGAATAGTCCGTTAGTCCTACCCACAGCCTGAGGATTTCCGCGCCCAGCGTATCTGACACTTTCTGCGGCGCAATCACGTTGCCGAGCGACTTTGACATCTTCTTGCCCCGCCCGTCGACGGCAAATCCGTGTGTCAGCAGCGCCTCATACGGCGCACGCCCGTTGAGCGCACAAGACACTAGCAGTGACGATTGGAACCAGCCGCGATGCTGATCCGAGCCTTCGAGGTACAGGTCAGCCTGGCCGGGCTTGCCATCGGTTGAGGGTTTCACCAAGGCCGGTGTGGTTGCCATCACTGTGTTGAATGTCGAGCCTGAATCCAGCCACACATCCAGCGTGTCGTTGATCTTCTCGTAGTGCGCAGCTTCCTCGCCGAGTAATTCTTCTGCAGTGATACGCCGCCAGACCTCGACGCCGTCCCGCTCCACGCGGCTGGCGACCTGTTCGAGCAACTCTAATGTGCGCGGATGCAGTTCACCCGTTTCCTTGTGCAAAAAAAACGGGATTGGCGTTCCCCAATTGCGTTGCCGCGAGATACACCAGTCGGGGCGGTTACTGATCATGCCGTAGAGTCGTGCCTTGCCCCACTCGGGATAAAAGGTGGTTGCATCAATGGCGGCCAGTGCTAACTCACGCAAAGTTTTGTCTTCTCCCCGGGCTTTTAAATTCATCCCCACGAACCACTGCGCGGTGGCACGAAACACGGTTGGTGTTTTATGCCGCCAGCAATGTGGATATGCGTGCCGGAAATTTTCTGTATGAAACAGTGCACCTGCAGCGTCGATAGTCTTGACAATGTCCGGCTGCGCTTTCCAGATATTGCTGCCACCGAACAGCGGCAGCGTTGGCACGTATTGCCCGTTGCCCATCACTGGATTGAGAATGTCGTCATTTGCTATCCCATAGCGTTTGCAGGTGTTAAAGTCATCGATACCGTAGGCAGGCGAGGAGTGAACGATGCCGGTGCCGGTCTCGAGAGTGACATATTCAGCCAGATACAGCGGTGAGATGCGATCGTAAAAAGGATGGCTAAACGCAATCTGCTCCAGCGCGCGGCCTTTGGTAACGGCAATAACCTTGCCCGCAAGCGCATACAATTCTAGACAAGCGGCCACCCGCGCCTCAGCTAAAATCAGGCACCCACGCGGTGTCTGGACCAGTGCATAGTCATATTCCGGATGTATGTTTAATGCTTGATTGGCAGGGATCGTCCACGGCGTCGTTGTCCAGATCACAGCAAATACGGGCCCGTCAGGCAGCGTTGGCAATGCAAACGCTGCGCCGAGTTTTTCGCGTTGCGTTTCCACGACCGGGAAACCCACGTCGATCGCAATCGAAGTCTTGTCTTCATATTCGACCTCGGCTTCGGCCAACGCGGAGTGGCAATCGAAACACCAATTCACCGGTTTTAATCCGCGGTACACATAGCCGCGTTCAAATAATTTGCCCAGAGTGCGGATCTCTGCCGCTTCAGTTTGAAAATTCATTGTCTTGTACGGATGATCCCAATCGCCGAGCACCCCTAGGCGGATGAAGTCAGCTTTTTGTAATACGATTTGCGATTCGGCGTGCGCGCGCGCGAATTCCATCACTTTCTCGGCCGGTAGATTTTTGCCGTGCAGTTTTTCGACAATAATTTCAATCGGCATGCCGTGGCAGTCCCAGCCGGGGACATAGACCGCGTCGAATCCTTGAAGCTGCCTGGATTTGACGACCATATCTTTGAGAATTTTATTGACCGCGTGGCCGACGTGGATCGCCGCGTTTGCATATGGCGGGCCATCGTGCAGGATGAATTTGGGCCGCCCCTTTGA
>JAYVKG010000263.1:0-3089 GCA_043768625.1 Betaproteobacteria bacterium | reverse complement strand
TGGCATTCGTGCCGGATTCTCGTTTTATGGAGGCACCAACCTCGCCGGCAAAATAGATCCGTTTGACGTGCGTCGGGTCGCATTTGAGCGCTACACACCGCCGGCGCGCGCCCGTATGGCAATTGCAATGATGGCTGCAACCGGCACCACATGGACCTAGTCGCGGTTGGTAGGGACAGTTGCCGAATTTGCCGGGCTTTTAACCCAACGCCTGCGGCGAACTTGACGATAGGGAAAGCAGTTGAATAAAGACATTTAAAACGAAATCCATACGCAGGTCCAGGCTATCGTACGAATCGCTAATCAAATTGTCCTTCCGTGCAAAGTGGCAACGCGCGTTTTGTTTATTACGCAACCGTCTATCAATCAATTTTGAGTAGTTAAGTGCCCTTTTTAAAATTTATTAAATGAAAAATAGAGCCGCCGCGTGCCCATTTTTTGGCATGCATAGAGCGGACGTTGCGAGAATGGAACTGACGCGTGCTTAAAATAGTTATTGTTGGTTGCGGAAAAATTGCCGACGGGCATGTCGAACAAATACGTGCGACCGGCCGCGCCGAAGTGGTCGCTATTTGCGATCAAGAGCCGCTTATGGCCGAGCAACTCGGTACCCGATTTGGCATTGCCAATCGCTACTCAAACATGACGGAAATGCTTGAGCGTGAAACGCCCGACGTGGTGCACATCGCGACGCCGCCTGATTCTCATGTCGCCATTGCACTGGCGGCACTGTCCGCCAACTGCCATGTTTTTATTGAAAAACCGTTTGCTCCCAGAGCAGATGAAGCCGCGCGGATTCTCGAAGCCGCAAACGCTGCCAGTAAAAAAGTTTCCGTCAACTATTTGTACAATTTTGAATCCCCTGCGTTGCAGCTTGCGGATCTCCTCCAGCAAGGAAAACTGGGAGATATTGTTCACCTGGATACCAGTTATGGGTACAACCTCTCTGGCGATTACGGACTTGCCGTAATGGCGGATCCTGGTCACTGGGTTCATCGACTCCCGGGCAGACTTTTTCACAATGTTCTCGACCATGTTCTGGCCAAAGTAGTGGGACATTTAGGCGAAGAAATCACAGTTAAAGTATTGGCGTTCCGCCGCCGGGCGGCTATTGGTGTCGCCAGCGTTGATGCGATGCCTGACGAATTGCGGTTTATGTTGAAAAGCGGCGTTGTCAGTGTAAACGGGGCGATCAGCGCGCATGGCAGACCAGTGCCGCATACGCTGCGGGTTGTCGGCACTAGCGACTCGGTTGAAATTGACTACGCCAATCGAACGCTGGTGCATTCTGCGCAACAGACGCAACCTAGCGCGGTGGGACGGCTGTTTCCGCCTTGGACGCAAGCCCGTCGCTACGCCAGCAATGGATGGCGCAATCTCGGCCAGTTCCGCCGCTATCAATTTCATTTTTTTCAAGGCATGCGGGTACTTTTGAATCGCTTCTATGATGCGATTGAACATGATGGCGCTGACCCAGTCTCCCATCAGGACATTGTGAAAGTGTGCAAAATCATTGATCAAATTGTCATTGAAATGCAGCGCGACGAATGAAAATACTACTCACTGGTGCCGGTGGATTTTTGGGCAAAAAAATTGCAGCGAGCCTGTTGGAAAAAGGCGAGCAAGACATCCGACTTCACTTTCGCCAGCAGCCACCCAAGGGCTTTCTGGAGGAATTGAGCTCCAAGTTTCCCGCCGCGATCGTCGAGCCGGTGTTTGCCAATTTGCTTAACCGAAGTCAGTTGGAAAAGCTCGTCGATGGCGTGGACTGTGTTATCCATGCAGCGGCGGGTATGCGCGGCGCGGCAGCAGACATGTTTGCCAGCAGCGTGATTGGAACACGAAACTTGCTCGACGCCATCGGCAATCAAAAAGTGAAACGCGTGGTACTCATAAGCTCGTTCTCGGTCTACCAAACAGTTGACTTGAAGGCCGGTTCGCTGATCACAGAAGATTCCAAACGCGAGCCCGACGGTCCCGACAAAGGCCCGTATGGCTATGCGAAGGCGCGGCAAGAAACGCTCTTTAGAAGTTCGCAGGAAAAATACGGCTTTGACGCCATCATTCTTCGGCCCGGCGTAATTTACGGCCCGGGCGGCGGTGCTTTTTCTTCCCGGGTAGGGATTCGTGCGCTTGGATTTTTCTTCAGCCTCGGTGGCCGCGCAATTTTGCCCCTCACCTACGTCGACAACTGCGCCGACGCGGTGGCGCTGGCTGCCATCGTCGCGCCAAATAATTCGGTGTTCAACGTTGTCGACGATGATCTCCCGACCTGCAACCAGTATTTGCGCAAATACCGCGATTGCGTGGCGCGCATCCGCACCCTGCCTATCCCTTATTGGGCGCTGTTGCTAGGGTCCCGCGCGCTCGTACGCTACCACCGGGCGTCGAAAGGGCAGCTCCCCGCAATTTTCACGCCCTACATCGTGCGCTCGATGTATCGTGGATTTCAGTATTCAAATGCGGCTCTTAAGAATATCGGGTGGCAGCAGGGTATTTCCACTTCAAGGGGGATGGAGATTTCTTTTGACCATTTGCGGGGGCAAAGGTAAATCCTGCTCCCGCTCGTTCTCGGTGGGCGGGGTTGCAAATGTGAACCGCGTTGTTTGTGTAGGTATTATTTTTCGAAGCTTGCCGCTATCCCAGTCCAGCAAATAAGTCTGGTCAACGCGCGCTGACGTAGCCAATCCTGCAACTATAAGCGTCAAGTACTTTCTTGAAACAAAAGTTGATACCTCTGCTTGCCGGGGCTTTCGTCATCCTAGTGTACGATGTTGATCGGATGCGGTGAAATAGCCGTTGCAGGGCAAGTGTTCGCACACTCTAAAACGATTTTATTCCTTGTCAAATTAGATCTTCCGGTGTTTGATCGGGACCCCATATGTTCATTTACCTGTTGACTGCCGCTGCGGTTTTCATAACTTTATACATCGCGTTAATCGCGGTTGGACTGCGCCGGCGCCGAGTGGATATCTGGTGGCGTGATTATTTACGCCACCTTCGCGACCGGTCGAACTTGGCCAAAGCGTCGGGGCCGACACACGTCATGTTCTGCTTTGTGGATCATTTTGAACCGCGATGGAATAACC
>JAYVKG010000262.1:0-3606 GCA_043768625.1 Betaproteobacteria bacterium | reverse complement strand
TTTTCCGCAGTTCGATCCTGGGCGATGGCCACCGCATGGCCGCTGGGTCGCACGGTGGTGCGTCTGGCCAGTTCAATCAAGGCTTCCGCGGGCGCATTCTCGAATTCGGTGGTCACCGCTGCGCAGGTCCTGGCCATTTCTTCGAGCGACACCGGATGGGTGTAGGCGGTGTTCAGGTGACCACTGGCAAATTCGGCCGCAGGTGAAAGTGGATCCGGGTCCAGCACCGTGACGCGATAGTCGAGATTGCGAGCGGCCATCGTGAACATGCGTCCAAGCTGGCCACCGCCGACCAGTCCCAGGGTTGCGCCGGGCAGAATCATGTTGGCTAAAGCACTTCAGGAAGCTGCATCGCGGCCACCTGTTCTTTCAGGCTCTCGCGATATTCGGCGAGCTTGGTGACAAGGTTGGCGTCGCCACCTGCCAGCAGGCTCACCGCGAACAGCGCCGCGTTGGCTGCTCCCGCTTCGCCAATCGCAAACGTGGCGACGGGGATGCCCTTGGGCATTTGCACGATCGAGTAAAGCGAATCCTGTCCAGCCAAGTGCTTCGATGGCACCGGTACACCCAGCACCGGGAGGGTGGTTTTGCTGGCAATCATACCGGGCAAATGCGCTGCACCGCCTGCGCCAGCGATGATGCACTTCAGGCCGCGATCTCTTGCGCTTTCAGCGTAGGCGAACATCGCGTCCGGGGTGCGGTGGGCCGACACCACCCGGTGTTCGAATGGCACGCCAAAATCGCGAAGCACATTGGCGGCGTGTTGCATGACGTCCCAGTCGGACTGGGAGCCCATGACGACGCCGACGATTGGATCACTCATATAGGTTTCTCGGTCAGGGCCAGCTTGACACCGATGGCAATAAACAGCGCACCGCAGCAGCGGTTGAGCCACAACACCAGCCGCGACGAGGCGATCGCGCGTGCCCGTGCCTGATGATGCATCTGCGCGATCAATGCCGCAAAGCCGACGGTGACGAACAGGCTGTTGAAAATAAAGATGACACCAAGCAGAATAAATGCTGCCGATTTATCCCCGCTACCAGCCGAGATGAATTGTGGCAGGAACGCGAGAAAAAATAACGCCACCTTGGGGTTCAGCACGTTGGTGAGGAAGCCCTGCCAAAATACCCGGCGGGCCGGCATTGACGGCATCGCGCCAGAAATTTCAATGGATGGCGCATCCACCATTTTTTCCAGCAGCAAAGAAAAACCGACGTAGATCAGGTAGGCGGCACCGACTAATTTGAGTATGAAAAATGCCTCGGCCGAGGCTGCCAGCAGCGCCGATAAACCAATCGCTGCGGCAAAAGTATGCACCAGACATCCGGCGTTAATGCCCATCACGGCGGCCACACCGCCGCGAAAGCCCTGGCGCGCGGTGCGACCGGCGATGTACAACAGGTCCGGTCCGGGCGTGATATTAAGCAGCAGGCCGGCAAAGATGAACAGCGGGAGATCGTGGATTCCAAACATGCGGGGTGGCCTGCTAACGCTAATCGACGAGATGCTTGGCTTCTTCAAGCTCTTTGCGGTAGTGGTCAAATATGCCCTTGAGTGCATCTGCCATATTGACCTGCGGCAACCAATTCAAATCCTTCACGGTGTTATCGATTTTCGGCACCCGGTTTTGAACGTCCTGGTAGCCTTTGCCGTAGTACTCGCCGGAAGTGGTCTCGATGATTTTTACTTTTGCCGCTGATTCTTTGTATTCTGGGTAAGTTTTTGCGAGCTCGAGCATCATCACCGCCAGTTCGCGTACCGAGAAATTATTCTTCGGGTTGCCAATATTATAAATCTGGCCACTCGCGACGTTGTTTTCGTTGCCAATAATTTTCGTTAGCGCCGCGATGCCGTCAGTGACATAGGTAAACGTGCGCTTCTGCTGGCCACCATCGACCAATTTGATTGGTTCGCCGCGCACAATGTGGCCGAAAAATTGGGTAATCACGCGACTCGAGCCTTCCTTTGCGGTATGAATACTGTCCAAGCCCGCACCGATCCAGTTGAACGGCCGGAACAGCGTGAAGTCAAGTTCATCACGCGACCCATAGGCAAAAATAACGCGGTCCATCAACTGCTTCGAACACGAATATATCCAGCGCTGCTTTTCAATCGGGCCCAGCACCAGGTTGGACTGGTGCGGATCGAATTCATCGTCCGCACACATCCCGTAGACCTCCGAGGTGGACGGAAATATGATGCGTTTTTTGTATTTCACGCATGAGCGCACAAATGGCAGATTGGCTTCAAAGTCTAGCTCGAATACCCGCAGCGGATCTTTCACATAGGTCGAAGGTGTCGCAATCGCCACCAGCGGCAGCACCACATCGCATTTCTTGATGTGATACTCGATCCATTCCTTGTTAATGGTGATGTCACCCTCAAAAAAATGAAATCGCGGATCGCTCATGAATGGCTTGACGCGATCAGCACTCATGTCCATGCCGTAAACGTGCCAGTCGGTGGATTCAAGGATACGCTTGGAAAGGTGGTGGCCGATAAAGCCGTTGACGCCCAGAATAAGTATTTTTTTCATTGGATCAGCTGTTCAGGAATTTAGATTTGGTGTGACCGGCGACGTCGCCTGATTCGATGTGGCGACTTATTTTGCCAAATATAATCATTAACATGAATGCGGCGTTGCCGATGCCGCCCTTGCCAGGTACCGCCCAGGTGATAAGAATTGCCGCCAGGGGGCCACGGCGATCAGTCCCGCAGTTCTCAACCGCGCACCTTTGAATAATGCCAGCGGCATCGACGTGCCGCACAACGCCGGGTGGCGGTACACATAACGGCTCTTCAGCAGGGCCATGATACCCAACAGCGCCATATTGATCGAATACAAAATTTGCGACACCAGCGCCCCGCCGTATTCGCCGGTTAAAGCCGACGAAAATGGCATCAGGCTGACACAAGCCAGATAGACCATCGTCATCCACGTTAGCTTGCTGTCGACCACCCGCACAAAGTGAAACAGCCGGTGATGGCTTACCCAAAAAATGGCCAGCACGAAAAAGCTGATCAACCAGGCGATGAACTTCGGAAGCAGGTGCCACAATGACGCGTTCAGATGTTCCACGGTCCTGATCTCGGTGGTCTCGGGAATTTTCAATTCAATCACCAGCAGCGTCATGGCGACGGCAAAAATACCATCAGTAAGCGCCTCAAGACGATGCTTGCTCAGGTAGGAGGTGCCGGTTAACGCATCGCTCATCAATCATTTCCCAAGGGATAAACGCCCACACCCAGCAGGTCGCACAGTGCGGCCTCATCCCGCATTTTCCCATCGAATTGGGCTTCCAGTACGCGCAACATGCGACCGTCGCCGCACAGCGCAATGCAGCGGGCGGAACTGACGTTCAAAAACCCCGGTTTGCCATGGGTGAAATGTGCCGGTGCCGGCATGGTACGGGTGATGGTGATGGATTTACCCTTGACGGCGCTTGTTGCTCCCGGGTACGGAGGGGCAACCGCCCGCACCAGATTATGAATGTTGAGCGCACTGTCTTGCCAGTTGATGATGCCATCCTCGGGCTTGCGTCCAGGGTAATAGCTGCCCGCCGTCAGATCCTGGGGCCGCAATACCGCGGTCCCGTCCAGCAA
>JAYVKG010000261.1:0-5750 GCA_043768625.1 Betaproteobacteria bacterium | reverse complement strand
CTGCACTGCAGTTTCGCATCGCGTAGCGGACAGTCTCCCCAACCACAATAATCGCCGGACTGCTGATGTTGGCCGCGCGAATCGCTGTTACCATCGACTGCAGGGTCGTGATGACGGACTGCTGATGTTGGCGATACGCGTCTTTAATAATCGCTACCGGCATCGTCGGCGTCATGCCGGCGTCGACCAAGTGTTGCCGAATCGCCGCACAACGTGCCACGCCCATGTAGATCACCAGCGGCAACCCGGTCTGCACCAGCGCAGGCCAGTTCGGCGCGGTGCTGGCATCATCTCCAGCATGGCCGGTGATCAGGATCGCGCCATGGCAGACATCGCGATGGGTGAGAGGAATACCGAGCGCCGTCGGTGCGGCGAGTCCCGAGGTAATGCCGTTGATCACTTCGCAATCAATCCCCGCTTCCCGCAGCACCTCGCACTCCTCGCCGCCGCGCCCGAACACAAACGGATCGCCACCTTTCAAGCGCACCACGATGCGGCCCTGCGTCGCCTCCACCACCATCAAGCGCTCGATGAATTGCTGCGGCGTCGATTGGCAGCCGCCGCGTTTTCCGACGTGAACAATCCGCGCAGACGCACTTGCGTATTGCAATACCTCTTCGCTCACCAGGTCATCCACCAGCACGACGTCGGCCAAGCCGATCGTTTTTGCCGCTTTGATGGTGAGCAACTCGGCGTCCCCCGGACCGGCACCCACCAGGAATACCTTGCCCGGTTTCATGCGGCCTCCAATTGCAGACGGACCGGCGTCTTGCTCACAAGCTGCCGCAGTTCGGGCCCGCACGAGCCGCAGTTACCGCCGCATTGCAGGTGTTGCTGCAACTGCCGCAATCGATCATCCTGTTCGCCGCCGATCTCACCAAGCGCGGTAATGATGGTGTTCTCGCTGACATTGAAACAATGACACACCACCCGGCCGGGCGGCACGAAGCCGGTAGGTGCATGAGTGATGGGTGACAACAACAGGCGTCGAATTTCGCTTACGGGTTTGTCGGCCAACAACCAGGCGCGCAGCCACTCACCGCTGGTGATCGCGCCAGCTTCACCCGACAGACGGACGGCCACCAGGCGATCGTCATCGATCAGCATGCGGCGTGAGTTGCCGCGTCGTGCATCGTCGTAACGCAGGGTGAATTCACCATCCAATCCGAATAATCCGTCCATTGCCGCAAGCCATTCGCCGCTCGGTGCACCGTGGTGCGCAGCCCGCACCAGAACGCCGGTTTGATTGCGTCCGATCAGGACACTGCTGAAAAACGCCACCTCATTTTGCAGCGCCGGCAGGCGATCAAATATTTCGCGTTCACTTTCATCTGTGCGTACGAAGGCGGTGAAATGCCACGCCAGATCGGCCGCCAAAATTTTCACTGCCGCATGTTTCAGTTCCGGCTGGTAGGACACAGGATCGAACGTCGAATCAGTCAGGGTGTTCACGCCAGCGCTGTCACGGCCACCGAGAAAATGCTTGCCCCAATGCATCGGCAAATACACCTGACCCGAGCGCACCGATTCATCCGCCTGCACCTGAACATACACCGCACCGCGTCGTGACTCGATTTTCACCAGGTCGCCGTCCGCGATGCCGCGGCGCGCAAGATCGTCAGCGCTAACGCCCAGCCGCGGCTCCGGTGCATGGCCGAACAGGCGCGCGACAGTACCAGTGCGACTCATACCATGCCAGTGATCACGCAGGCGACCGGTAGTGAGCCGCAACGGATAGCGTGCATCTATTTTTTCCGCGACTGCCTGGTAACGCGCTGCGTAAAACTGCGCACGGCCGGAGGCGGTACAAAATTTTCCATCCTCGTACAGGCGCACCTTGCCGGTGGTCTCGCCTGCCGGCAGCGGCCATTGTTGCGGGCCGGCTGTTTCCAGCATCGGGTAACTCATACCGGTGATATCGAGGTCACGCCCGCGCGTGGTTTCACGGTGTTCGTTCCACACGTCTTCAGGTGATACGTAGGCAAACAGTGAAGGCTTGCCCGGACGCAACAGCCGTTCCAGTCGCTGGCCAAAATCGCGGACGATTTGCCAGTCGGGACGCGCTTCCGCTGGCGGCGGCACTGCAGCGCGAACCCGCGAAATGCGCCGCTCCGAATTGGTGACGGTGCCATCCTTCTCGCCCCAGCTGGCAGCGGGCAACAACGCATCGGCGAATGCGGCGGTTTCGGTATTGCGGTAGGCCTCCTGCAACACCACCAGCTCGGCCGAATTTAAGGCTTCCTGCACCCGTTTCAGATCGGGCATTGACTGCGCAGGATTGGTACAGGCGATCCATAACAATTTGATTTCGCCTTTGCGCACCGCGTCGAACATCTCCACCGCCGTTTTGCCGCGTGTTGGCGAAATCCACTCCACGGCCCACAACGCCTGCATTTCTTGGCGATGCGCCGAATCGGAAATATTGCGATGCGCTGCGAGCGCAGTGGCGAGCCCGCCAACTTCGCGCCCGCCCATCGCATTCGGCTGTCCGGTGAGGCTGAATGGCCCGGCGCCCGGTTTGCCGATCTGGCCGGTGGCAAGATGTAAATTGATGAGCGACGCATTTTTGGCTGTGCCGCTAGTCGATTGATTGAGGCCCTGGCAACACAGCGAAAGCGTGGCGGTCGACTGCGCAAACCAGCGTGCAGCGGTGACAATATCCACTGCCTTGATTCCGCAGATTTCGGCAGCCACAGCCGGGCTCATCTCACGCACAATGGTGCGCAATGCCTCGAAGCCTTCGGTATGGGCGGCAATGTAATCGCGATTGATCCATTCCTCCCACAACATCACATGCAGCATGCCGTGGAATAACGCCACATCGGTGCCCGGCATGATCGCCAGATGCAGATCGGCGCAGGCGGCGGTCTCGGTGCGGCGTGGGTCGACGACGATGATTTTTGCCGCCGGATTTTTTTGCTTCGCCGCCTCAATTCGCCGAAACAGCACGGGATGCGCATAGGCGGTGTTGGCACCGGCGATGAAAAAACATTTGGCGTGATCGATATCTTCATAGCTACAGGGAGGCGCATCAACGCCCAGCGTTTTCTGGTAGCCGGTCACCGCAGACGACATGCACAGGCGAGAGTTGGTATCGATATTGTTGGTGCCGATTAAACCTTTGGCCAGCTTGTTGAAAACGTAATAGTCCTCGGTCAGCAATTGCCCGGAAACATAGAAGGCGACACTGTCGGGGCCATGTTCCCTGATGGTGCTGGCAAAGCGCTCGGCCAGATAATCCAGCGTTGAATTCCAATCGGTGCGTTCGCGCGGGCCGTGCTTTGTTTTGCGCATTTCCGGATGGCGCGCCCGACCCGCCATCGCCTGCGGCAGCATGGTTAGCGCCAACGACGAACCTTTGCTGCAGAGCTTGCCGAAATTGGCGGGATGCTGCGGGTCACCGCGCACGCCGGTTATGTTGTCGCCGTCGCTGTCGATAATAACGCCACAGCCAACGCCGCAGTAGCAGCAGGTTGACTTGGTTTTTGTTTCGCAACGCACCCGCGCCTCAGCCACCGTCAGTCTCCCCGCCGTTGCTGTCTGGATGTCTGCGTGTTTTGAAACAGACGCAGTGCGCGGCGTTGCGCCGGGCCGGCGAACGACCATGGCGATGACGGCAAATTGCCGACATTCACGCCGCCGCGCCAGCCATCGCCGACATCTCGGGCGACCATGGATCGAGCTCCACGGTGCCATCGGTTACCCGCGCAAAGAATTTCTCCGCCTGCCCGATATCCGGCAAAGCCGCGCAACCATCGTTCAAATTAATGCACCAATTGTGCAGCGGACACGCCACCGATTCGCCGAACACAATTCCCTGCGACAACGGTCCTCCCTTGTGCGGACAGCGATCCTGCAACGCGAATACCTTATCCTCGGCGTTGCGAAAGACCGCGATCACGGTGCCGTCGTCGCGATTGAATCGCCGGGCACCAAGTACCGGTATGTCGCTAAGCTTGCAAATCCGGATGTAACTCACGATTTAAGCCAACCGGTTGTGACAAACACCAGCAGCGGTGCGGTCGGTGGCACACATTCAGTCTGCAAGCCGCGCCAGTGCTGCGGATACGTCATATTCACTCTATTCATGCCATCACCGCAATGGGAATGAACTGCTGCAAATCCACCCTTGCTTTTTCCGGCTCATGCCACGGGTCCGGCTCGCCATCGAGGGCAAATTGCAGCCGCTCCCAAAGCGCCACCCGATTGACTGCATCATCGACCACCTTCTTTTTGCAATGGTCGAGCCCGACGCGATTGACGTAATGCACCGTGCGCTCCAGATACCAGCCCTCCTCCCGATACAACTGCAGAAATGCACCGGAATATTCCAGCACTTCCTGGTGCGTTTTTACCTTACAGAAAAACTGGGCGACCTCGGTCTTGATGCCGCCGTTACCCGCGACGTAAATTTCCCATCCGGAATCAACACCGATCACGCCCACGTCCTTAATGCCCGATTCGGCGCAGTTGCGTGGACAGCCGGATACCGCCAGCTTGACCTTGTGCGGTGCCTGCATGCGCCACAGTGCTCGTTCGAGTTGCTGGCCCATCAACGTCGAATTCTGGGTGCCGAAACGACACCAGTCGGAACCTACACAGGTCTTCACCGTACGCAGCGCCTTGGCGTAGCCGTGTCCCGACGGCATGTCGAGTTCTTTCCACACGGCGGGTAAATCTTCCTTCTTGATCCCGAGCAAATCGAGACGCTGCCCGCCAGTGACTTTCACCATGCGCACCTGATATTTGTCGACCACGTCGGCGATACGGCGCAGTTCACCACTATTTGTCTCGCCGCCCCACATGCGCGGAATCACCGAGTAGGTGCCATCTTTCTGGATGTTGGCGTGTGAACGCTCATTGATGAAACGTGATTGCGGATCGTCCTGTGCTTCCGTTGGCCATGTCGAAAGCAGGTAGTAGTTGATGGCGGGCCGACAGCTTGCGCAACCGTTTGCGCTGCGCCACGCCATGAAAAGTTGCACCGCTGGAATCGACAGCAAATGCTGTTCGCGGATGGCATCGCGCACCTCCTGGTGGGTGTGATCGGTGCAGCCGCACATCGCTTTCTTTTTTGGTGCTTCCGAATAGTCCCCCCCGGCCGTGAACATCAAAATCTGTTCCACCAGTCCGGTGCAGGAGCCACAGGAGCTGGATGCCTTGGTATGCTTTCTCACCTCATCCAGCGTGAACAGCCCCCGGTCCTTGATCGCTTTGACGATGGCACCTTTACAGACGCCGTTGCAGCCGCAGACTTCAGCCGCGTCGGTCATCGTCAACGCCTTACTTTGTCCCAGATGCCCCGTGTCACCGAGATTGGCTTCGCCAAACATGAGACGGTCGCGCATGGCAGAAATGTTAGTGCCATCGCGCAGCAGCTTGAAAAACCAGGTGCCGTCAATCGTGTCGCCGTACATCACCGCGCCGATCAGTTTGTCATCTTTGATAACGAGTTTCTTGTACACGCCGGCGCCGGGATCGGCCAGCATGATTTCTTCGGTGCCTTCGCCGCCAGTGAAATCGCCGGCCGAAAACAGATCGACGCCAGTGACTTTGAGCTTGGTCGAGGTGAGCGAGCCAACGTAGCGACCGATGCCGAATTGGGCGAGATGATTAGCGCAAACTTTCGCCTGCTCAAATAACGGCGCTACCAGGCCATAAGCGATGCCGCGATGACTGACACATTCGCCGACCGCGTAAATACGAGGGTCATAGGTCTGCATGGTGTCATTGACCACCAGCCCACCCGG
>JAYVKG010000260.1:0-8795 GCA_043768625.1 Betaproteobacteria bacterium | reverse complement strand
AGCGAGCCGCCTTACGCGGCGGGCGCCAATCTGGTGAAGGCACTGGAAGCACTGAAACTCGGCAAGTTTGATGAATTCGAAGCGATGGTCGCGACGTTTCAGGCGACCTCGCAACGCATCAAGTACAGCATGATTCCAGTGGTGTCCGCAGTCGATGGCATGGCGCTGGGCGGCGGTTGTGAGTTTCAAATGCATTCCGACCGCGTCGTCGCAACACTGGAAAGCTATATTGGTTTGGTCGAAGTCGGCGTCGGCTTGTTGCCCGCCGGCGGTGGCTTGAAAGAGATGGCATTGCGTGCGGCGCTCGCGGCCAACGGCGGCGACGTGTTCCCCGCGATTCAAAAAAGCTTCAAGCTCGCGGCGATGGGGGAGGTCTCCAAAAGTGCGTTGGAAGCAAAAGAAATGGGCCACTTGCGCTGGCGCGATACGATCATTTTTAATCGTGATGAATTGCTATACGTAGCCATCGAAACCGCACGCGCGATGGCAAATTCCAGCTACCGTCCGCCATTGCCACCCACTTCATTTCCCGTCGCAGGCTATACCGGTATTGCTACGCTGAAAATGATGCTGATAAACATGAAAGAGGGCGGATTTATTTCCGATCACGACTACGACATCAGCTCGCGCATAGCGGCGTGCTTGTGCGGTGGAGATGTGGAACCGGGGTCGATGGTGGATGAGAACTGGATGCTCGCGCTGGAGCGCAAGCATTTTTGCGAATTGGCGAAGACCGAGAAAACCCAGGCGCGGATTGAGTTCATGCTAAAGACCGGCAAACCGTTGCGGAATTAAGGCAAACGACATTCCCGCATCAGTGGCAGGAACCCCACAACTTGGAGAAATAAAATGAGCAAGCAAATTCAAGAAGCCTATATCGTCGCTGCCGTCCGTACGCCGGTGGGTAAAGCGCCGCGCGGCATGTTTAAAAATATTCGCCCCGACGATATGCTCGCGCACGTGTTGCGCGGCGTGATCGCGCATGTTCCCGGTCTCGATCCGCATGACATTGGCGATGTAGTCGTTGGCTGCGCCATGCCGGAGGGCGAGCAGGGCATGAACGTTGCTCGCATCGGCGTGTTGCTGGCGGGATTACCGGACAGCGTCCCGGCGGTCACCATTAACCGGTTTTGTTCGTCAGGACTGCAAGCAATCAGCATGGCGGCGGACCGCATTCGTACCGGCGACGACGATGTGGTGATCGCCGCAGGCACCGAGAGCATGTCGATGGTGCCGATGATGGGCAACAAGGTGGCAATGAACCAGTCAGTTTTCGCCAGCAACGAACATGTCGCCATTGCCTACGGCATGGGCATTACTGCCGAAAATGTCGCCAGGCAGTGGAAGGTGTCGCGCGAAGAGCAGGACGCATTCGCGGTGGCGTCACACCAAAAAGCGGTCAAGGCGATTGCGTTCGGCGGCTTCAGGGATGAGATTCTCGCCTACCAGATCGATTCGGCATTGCCGGACCTCAGCAGCGCCACCATCAAACACAAAATAAAAATGGCCGATACCGACGAAGGTCCACGCGCCGACTCCAGCCTTGAATCGTTGGCAAAATTACGCGCCGTGTTTGCGGCAAAGGGCAGCGTAACGGCCGGTAACTCCTCGCAAATGTCAGATGGCGCGGGTGCCGTATTACTGATGAGTGAGAAAGCGCTGAAAAAATACAACGTTCAACCCATCGCGCGTTTTGTTTCCTTTGCCGTGGCCGGCGTACCGCCAGAAATCATGGGCATCGGCCCGATCAAGGCGATTCCAAAAGTGCTGGCCCAAGCGGGTGTCAAGGCCGATGACCTGGACTGGATCGAACTCAATGAAGCGTTTGCGGCGCAAGCGTTGGCGGTGATCAAGGATCTTGGTTTAGACGCGCAAAAGATCAACCCGCAGGGTGGGGCCATCGCACTCGGCCACCCTTTGGGCGCGACCGGCGCGATCCGTACCGCCACGCTGCTGCATGGCATGCGTCGCAACAAACAAAAATGGGGAATGGTTTCAATGTGCATCGGCACGGGTATGGGTGCGGCGGGACTATTTGAGGCGCTATGACAAAGGGAGTTGCAGAAAAACAACGCCTCCTTAATGCATGAATTGTTGCCCATGCAGGCAACAAATGCATGTTCCGCCAGCAGGCGGGCGCGTCAGTGACGAATTTTGAAAGTTGTCAATGACACCGTCGCTTTTTTTACGCTGCACTGCACAAGCCGTAATTTGCCTGCATACAAACGATTTCATGTACAGTAATTAAAACACGGTGGTTCTTACTGAAATGGCAGTAATGGCTGGTAATGCAATCACCGATATAAGTTTCAACACCATTCTCGAGGAGAGCATTAAATGCGGAAAAACCCCACGCGCGCGCGCGCCCTGTTACCGATCCTGAAAGTGACGACCATCGCAGTTGCATTGGCGCTGGCGGGCAGCGCCAATGCGGTGCAGTTTAACTACGAAAATGGTTTCAATGGCAGTTTTGATTCGGCATTGTCGTACGGCATTTCAGTGCGCGCCGAGAAGCAGAGCCTGACTTTGATCGGTCTGGCCAACGGCGGTGTCTCGCGCTCGGTGAACGATGATGATGGCGATCGCGCTTACAACAAAAACCGGCCATTCTCCCAAGTCTTCAAGGGAACCCACGAACTCTCCGCCAAATATGAGGGTTGGAGCATGTTGGTGCGAGGATCGTATTTTGTCGATACTGAAGCCAGAGGGGCAAGCAACCTCGGACCGATCGGCCGTAAGCGCCTCGCGCAAGACGCAAAACTTCTCGATGCGTTCGTCGCGCGTACCTTTGATTTTGGCGGCAATAATGTCAACGTCCGCGCTGGTAAACAGGTAATTTCTTGGGGAGAATCAACATTCATCCCAAACGGCATCAATGTCATCAATCCGGTTGACGTAACGAAGTTGCGTACGCCCGGGTCCGAATTGAAGGAAGCGTTTATTCCGACCAACACCCTGTTTGCATCGTTTGAACTTACCAAACAGGCCAGCCTGGAAACGTTCGTATTATTCAATCACGACAAATTCAAGCTCGATCCCCGAGGTTCGTACTTCAGCAACAGCGATGTCGCGTCTGACGACGCGACGGAGTTAATTGTCAGTTTTGGACGCCGCAAGGATTTGACGGGCCGCGTGGGTGGGAACCCCATTCCGCCAACGACGCCTGGTGCGGGTGCGCTCGCGCAGCAGCTTTATGGCGTTTTTGATCCAGCGGCTGCCATATGGGTGCCGCGCACGGCCGATCGCAATCCAAGCGACTACGGCCAATATGGCGTTGCGTTTCGGTATCTCGCCACACAACTGCACAATACCGAATTTGGCGCGTATTACATGAACTATCACAGCCGCACGCCGTTGCTTTCTGGCGTCAGGGGTACAGTTACTTCTATCCTGACCGGTGGTCCGCTCGGCGCGCCAACCGGGCAGACCGGCACGGCGACTTACTTCGTTGAGTACCCTTCCGATATTAAATTGTACGGCTTCTCGTTCAATACTTCGGGACCCGCCGGTGTTGCCTTGCAGGGTGAAGTATCTTATCGCCCCAATCAGCCGCTGCAGCTTGCCTCCGCCGAGGTAATTCTTGCGGTACTCGGTGCGCCGAATCTGATTACGGGGTTTGCAACAATCCCGGGAACCGTCAGTGCAGCCAACCCGTTTGGCGCGTCGGCGGCAGCGCTGGTACCCGCCGGTACAGAAATCGTCGGCTGGCGTCGCGTGAAACAGACGCAGTTCCAGATGACGGCGACAAAGTCGTTTCCGGCCGTGTTCCGTTCCGAGCAAGCGGTGGTGGTTGGTGAAATCGGTTACACCAAATACAACGGACTGACCGACGGTCTGAAGTTTGCCGGGCCGGGCACCAATTTGCCCGCGACCGCTCAGGGCGCGGTGGCAGGACAAGCCGGTTCGGTCCAACCGGGTGGCTATGTGACTGAGAATTCGTGGGGCTACCGGCTAGTCGGTCGCCTTGAGTATGCAAACGCCTTGTTCGGCGGCAATTTGTCACCGCGTGCCGCCTTCAGTCACGATGTGAAGGGCGTATCGCAAACCTTCAACGAGGGCGTAAAGTCAATTTCACTCGGTACAAGTCTTGAATTTCAGCGGCGCTTGAGCTTTGACTTCTCCTACAATATGTTCTTCGGCGGACGCGTTTATTGTGGCACCGATCAAGTCACCAACGCGGGGCAGACCTCACTGGCGGCGCAGATCAACGGTATTGCGGCGTTAGGCAGAGCGCCGCAGGGAGCGAGCTTCTGTTCCAATGCCAATCCAATCAGGGACCGTGATTTTTACTCTTTTGTGGTGAATTACACGTTCTAGTCCTGGTTTTGAAAAGCACGTCGGCGCGCAGTTTCGGCGTCGACGAAGTAGCCGCCCTCACCGTTGGACCATTGCGAGAAGACGCTGGCCAGCCGAGAAAATAATGATTTTTTGCTGAGAATAACGATAACTTTCTGGAGGAAACATGAACGTTAAACGATTGACGATGCTGGCATCGGCCACGCTGGGTGCTCTAACCATTTCGGCAGGCGCCTTGGCCCAGCTCGCCGCAAGCGACCTGGCCAAGCTGGGCACGACATTGACGCCAATGGGTGCGGAAAAAGCCGGCAATGCGGCGGGTACCATTCCGGCATGGGATGGAGGCATAACCAAGATACCGGCCGGCGTGAATTTTAAATCGGGAGGCACCTATCCCGATCCGTTCCCGACTGATAAAGCGTTGTTTACGATTACCGCAGCCACCGCTGAAAAGTACAAAGACAATCTGTCGCCGGGCCAGATGGCGATGCTGAAGCAATATCCGAGCTACAAGTTGAATGTCTTTACCACCCGCCGGTCGGCAGCTTATCCCGAGGGGCACTACAAAGAAACGCGCGAATGTGCGGCAAAGGCCAAGCTGGCCGCCGGCGGCAACGGCGTTGTCGGTTGTACGGGCGGCACCCCGTTCCCCATTCCGCAGAACGGCAATGAGGCCATCTGGAATATGGAGTTGCACTACAAGGGAGACACCTTTGCACAACACTGGGCACAGGCTGCCGTGACCGCTTCGGGTGATTTTGCGCTGGTCAAATTTGAATACGAATATGATCTTTCGTACGGCAATCTTTCCAAAACGCCGGCGCAGCGCGAGCCCAACAAAATACTCAATTATTTACAGGTGACTACGGCACCAGCGCGGCTCGCCGGGCAGATTTTATTGGTGCATGAAACCGTTGATCAGGCAAAGGAGCCACGTTCGGCGTGGACCTATAACCCCGGACAACGCCGCGTTCGCCTGGCGCCAAACGTAGCGTATGACAATCCCGGTACAGCTGCCGATGGACTGCGCACCAACGACGATTTTGGCATGTTCAACGGCGCGACCGATCGCTATGACTGGAAGTTGGTCGGCAAGAAAGAAATGTACATTCCTTACAACTCCTATCGCCTGTCTGACCCGAAACTGAAATACAACGATCTGTTGCGCCCTGGTCACCTGAATCAGGATTTGGCGCGCTATGAGTTGCATCGCGTTTGGGTGGTTGATGCGACGCTGAAACCGGGTACTTCGCACATTTATGCGCGGCGCACTTTTTACATAGACGAAGATAGCTGGAATGTCATCATGATCGACAAATATGACGGCCGCGGACAATTGTGGCGTTTTTCGGAGCAGCATAGCGAAAACTGGTATGACGTACCGATGTGGTTTGGTACGGTCGAGGTGCATCACGATCTTCAATCACGTCGCTATATCGCAATGGGCCTGCGGTCGGAAGAAAAAGTCATCTATGAACCGATCAAGCGCACCTCGGGTGACTACACGCCGCAGAACCTGCGCAATCTGGGTACGCGTTGATCGGCAGGGTGACGGTTTAACGTCATCAAGGGTTTAATACTTCGGGGACAATTAGTTTGTCCCCGAATTGTTTCTGCAGATAGCTTTACCGGTTGAGGCCAATGCCGATGACGCCTTGACCAGAGACGCTGCCGCTTCCCATCAACGCTGCTCACCGTTTGTCGAGGCATTGTTCACATGACAAAAACCATCGTACTTACCGCTTTTGTTGCTGGACTGGCGTTGAATATTGTGGCACCCCTTGAAGTGCGCGCCCAAACCAAATCGACAGGGATGTCGGCATCGGGACCCATGTCGGCGCAGACAATGTCCCGCCTGTTGCTGACCGATGGCGCGCGCGTTGGCAACCGGGTGGTCGCCGTTGGCGACCGCGGCTATATTGTCTATTCGGATAACAATGGCGGCTCATGGCAGCGCGCTTTGACGCCGCCAAATACACCGCTGCTCACCGCGGTGTATTTTCTGGATGCAAAAACCGGCTGGGCGGTGGGACACGACAGTACGATCCTTGCTTCAACCGATCAAGGTGCAACCTGGTTGAAATCCTTCTCCGCGGCGGATCAGCAGAAACCGTTCATGGATGTTACCTTCATCGATGCCGATACTGGTTTTGCTGTGGGTGCCTACGGTGCTTTTTATGCCACCATCGATGGCGGCAAAACCTGGGCTTCGCGCAAATTGTTCGAGACAGCCAAGGCGGTCACCTTGCCTATTGCGGCCAAGCCAGGGAAATATCAGAGCAAGGGAAATGGCAAGCCCAACGATGGCGAGATGGACGATAAAGCAGCAGGCAAAGAGGGCGATGATGACAAGCACATCAACGCCATTGCCAAGCTTGGTGACAATAAACTTTTTGTCGCCGGCGAGGCGGGCATGCTTGCCAGGTCGGACGATCGCGGCAAAACGTGGGTAAAGATTGCGTCACCATATAAAGGGTCTTTTTTTGGCGTCATTCAGGCGCAGGACGACGCGGTGCTTATCTTCGGGCTGCGCGGCAGGATTTATCGCAGCACGGATGCAACACTGAATAATTGGAAGTTGATTGAAAATAAATCAGTGGCCTCTCTCATGGGGGCCACCCGCCTGTCCGACGGCGCGCTGGTGCTGGTGGGGCTGTCCGGAACGGTGCTGGTGTCGCGCGACAATGGTGAGTCGTTCACACCCTTGCCGGTGGGTTCAACCAAGGCGCTGGCAGCACCACTGCCGGGTGCGCCGAACGCCCTGTTGCTGATTGGTGAAGCCGGCGTGCGGGAGACGGCGCTGTCCGCTGTCACTGCTGCACCCGCGTCCGTTCCCGCGAAAAAATAAGCTGCCGCGGAATCTTTCCTGACGACACCCGTAGCCTCATTAGCGAGCGCACCATGACCGTACAAAAATTAATTCAACAACTTTCCGCACTCATTTTCAATAATCGCAAGACGTGGCTAATCGTTTTCGCCATTCTGACGATTGGCTTCGCGATTTCTGCCAGTCAACTGAAAGTTGACGCGGGTTTTAACAAGATGGTGCCGTTGAAACATCCGTATATGAAGGTGTACAAGGAATACGAAACCATCTTTGGTGGCGCCAACCGCATCGCCATCGCGTTGGTGCAAAAGCAGGGCGATATTTATAACCCCGCATTCATGGCCAAGCTGAAGGCGCTGACCAATGACATCCTGGTACTCGAAGGTGTTGACAAGCCCAGCGTGCGTTCGCTGTTTACACCCAACACCCGATTTATCGAGGTGGTCGAGGAAGGTTTCGCCGGCGGCAATGTTATTCCTGCAACTTTCCAGGGCTTGCCGGAAGACATGAACGTGGTGCGCGGCAACGTGCAGAAATCAAATGAAATCGGTCGAACCGTTGCGACCGACTTCACCGGGGCATTGGTTATGGCGGGGCTGCTCGAGGCCATCCCCAAAGATGGCGGTCGGGTCGAGAAGCTCAACTACTTTGAATTCTCCAATAAGCTCGACGAATTACGCGCCAAATACGAAGGGGCGGATCACGCCGTTCACATCATCGGCTTTGCCAAAGCCGTGGGCGATATTTCGGCTGGCGCGCGTGGCGTGATCATGTTTTTCCTCATCGCCTTCGTCATCACGGCGGTATTGATGCTGTGGTTTGTGAAAGATTTGAAGTTGACGCTGGTGGCTCTGGTGGTCGCGATGATGCCGGTGCTGTGGCTGCTGGGGACGTTGCCGATCATCGGTTTTGGCATTGATCCGCTGTCGATCCTGGTGCCATTCCTGATATTTTCCATCGGCGTCTCGCACGCGGTGCAGATGACCAAATCGTGGGAGCACGAAGTCATCAGCGGTGCCGACAGCCTGACCGCTGCCAGGCATTCTTTCGCCACCATTTTCATTCCCGGCACGCTGGCGCTGGTGACCAACGTGCTGGGTTTTGCCGTCATCATGCTGATCCCGATCGACATCGTCCGTGAGCTGGGCATAACCGCGTCACTCGGCGTGGCCTGGATGATCGTTACCAACAAAATGTTATTGCCGATTTTGCTGTCCTATTTGAGCATGTCGAAAAAGGCGCTTGGCAAAGAAGCAACGCAGGAACATCGTGTCGAGCAAATCTGGCACGCCGCGGCGCGTTGCGTGCAAAAAAAACGCGCTGGTGTCATCGTTGCAATTGCTGCGATGGTGCTGGCACTGGGACTGTGGAAAGCCCACGATCTGAAAGTCGGCGATTTTGGTTCCGGGGTGCCAGAGCTGCGCGCCACGTCACGTTACAACATGGACAATGCGGTCATCGTGCAGAAATTCGCGGTGGGGGTGAATACCCTTGGTGTGGTGGCCCAGACCAAAGGTGTACAGGGTGCCTGCACCAATTACGACATTATGTCGACCATCGAAAAATTCGACTGGTACATGCAAAACGTCGAAGGCACACAGTCGGTGATTTCGCTTCCGGGGCTTGCCCGCAACATCAATGCAGGCTTCAACGAAGGCAACCTGAAATGGCG
>JAYVKG010000259.1:0-6764 GCA_043768625.1 Betaproteobacteria bacterium | reverse complement strand
GGACAGCGCTATTATTTTGGCCGACAACGGGTAGCCTTGCTGTCGACCGATACATCAGGTATCTCCGGCCCGGTACAGGGAAACATTAGTCGCTCCGATTTTCTGGCCGCGTTATCGGGTCAGATTTCGGATAGATGGATGCTCGATTCGGGATTTCAGTATTCAGCCTCGACCCGGCAATTCCAGAAAACCAATGTCTCTGCGCGCTTTCACGCCGACGGTGGACAATTGCTGAATTTCAGCTACCGCTTTACACGCGATTCATTGAAGCAAATTGACATTTCCACCCAATGGCCATTTGGCCGGATGGCGCCGGCCTGGACGCTGCTGGCGCGCGCCAACCATTCGCTGCGCGACGGGCGCCTGATCGAGGGTTTGCTCGGTGTCGAGTATAATCAGGGCTGCTGGGAATTCCGTCTGGTGGCGCACCGTTTTGCCACTACCGCCGAGAAATATTCCAACTCGATCCAGTTCCAGCTGGAATTGAAGGGACTATCCAAACTGGGCATCAACCCGCTGGAAACGTTGAAACAAAACATTTCCGGCTACCGACGGTCTGACGATCGCGCCGGTGACCAATACGGTCGATAATTTTTTAGAGTAGACACCATGAATCATCGTTTATTACGCGTTTGCCGGATTTGCCTTGTTGCCATTCTGGCAGTTGCCAGTTTCGCAGAGGCGCAGGCACCTTTCGCGACCCCTGCCCCGACCACGCCGTTTTTTACTCCGCCGACGCCGAAACTGGACACGGCGCTGTCGACCCCGGTGAAGCCAGGTGGCGTGATCGAACTCGATCGTATCGTTGCCGTTGTCAACAACGAAGTGATCACGCTTAACGACCTCAACGAGCGGATGGCAACGGTCTCCGCGCAATTGTCGAAACAGGGTACTCAATTGCCGCCCGCAGATGTGTTGCGGAAACAACTGCTGGATCGGATGGTGCTGGATCTGGTCGAAATTCAGGAAGCAAAGGAAACCGGCATCAAGGTGGATGACGGCACGCTCGACAAGACCCTTCAGCGCATTGCCGATGAAAATAATTTGTCGATGACCGAATTCCGGCGCCTGACCGAACAGGATGGGGTTCGCTGGTCGAAATTTCGTGAAGAGATTCGCGGCGAGGTCATGAAGACGCGCCTGCGCGAACGCGAAGTGGGTGGCAACGTCAATGTTACCGACGCCGAAATAGATACCCAACTGCTACTGGAGTCACGCGAAGCCAGCACCGACCAGGAATTCCGCCTGGCCCATATCCTGGTGCTGGTACCGGAGCAGGCCACCTCGGCGCAGATCGAGTCCAAGCGCAAACGCGCGGTGCAGGCGCTGGGAGAATTGCGCAAAGGTGCCGAGTTTGCGCAGATCTCCGCGCAGTTTTCGGATGCACCGGATGCGCTGCAAGGTGGTAATTTGGGTTGGCGTCCGTCGGGCCGCCTGCCGGCGATTTTTCTGGAAGCCCTCACCGCATTGAAACAGGGCGAAATCACCGACATCCTGCGCAGCGCCAACGGCTTTCATATCGTGAAATTGCTGGACAAGCGTGGCCGCAACGATCAACCGACAATTCAGCAAACCCGGGCGCGCCATATCCTCATCAGGCCCAAGGAAGGTGTGACCGATGATGATGCCCGCGAACGCCTCGCCAGATTGCGTGAACGCATCATTGGTGGTGCCGATTTCGCGGAACTGGCCAAGGTGCATTCGGATGATCCATCGGCGACCAAAGGCGGCGAACTGGGTTGGCTGTCGCCGGGCGATACCGTGCCGGAGTTCGAGCGCGTGATGAATCAGTTGCGCGATAAGGAGATTTCGGCACCCGTGCAAACCCAGTTTGGCTGGCATTTAATGCAGGTTGAAGAGCGCCGTACCGAAGGCGTATCCGAAGAACGCCGCCGTGCCACCGCGCGCAATGTCATTCGCCTGCGCAAGACCGACGAAGCGGTGGACGACTGGTTGAGGCAGGCGCGGGACCGCGCTTTCGTCGAACTGAAGCTCGAAGAGAAGTGACATTTGTTGTTCCCTCTCTTTTCGGGAGGGGTAGGGTGAGGGATGTTTACGCCGGCAGCGGCAGCGACCGCCCCCGCCGTACTTGCTTGCCGATGAGAAGGGCTTTTCTGTGCAGTGTTTAATTGCCGGATCAATAGTTCCATGACCGCAACCAAGCCCGTCATCGCCATCACCGCAGGTGAGCCCGCAGGCATCGGGCCGGATCTGTGTGTACTGATCACCCCTGAACTCGCCGCCAACGCAAATGCCGAATACGTTTTGCTTGCAGACAAAAATCTGCTCGCCGAACGCGCCGATACACTCGGCGTGACCTGGCCGGTCTCAGCTGGCAACGTACAAATTGAACATGTCCCGTTGATTTCCAGTACAAAAGCTGGCGCACTCAATCGTGCCAACAGCCAATATGTCTTGCGGCTGCTTGATCGAGCGATTCAAGGATGCCAGGCAAATGAATTCGCGGCGATGGTGACGGCCCCCGTACACAAAGGCATCATCAACGAAGCTGGCATTCACTTTACCGGCCACACCGAGTATCTTGCAGAAAAAACCGGTACGCCGCATGTCGTGATGATGCTGGTAGGTCGGCCAACGCAGGTGTTGCGCGTCGCACTCGCCACCACGCACCTGGCACTCAAAGATGTGCCAGCCGCCATTACCCGCGAATCACTATCGGACACGTTGCGCATTTTGCACGCCGACCTGCAGAAAAAATTCGGCATTGCGCGACCGCGCATATTGGTCGCGGGCCTGAACCCGCACGCTGGCGAGGGCGGCTATCTGGGGCGCGAAGAAATCGATGTCATTATTCCGGTTGTGGAGCAACTCTGCGCTGAAGGCATGCTCCTGGAGGGGCCGCTGCCGGCCGACACCCTGTTCACGCCGCGCTATTTGCAACACGCCGACGCCGTGCTCGCGATGTATCACGATCAGGGGCTGCCGGTACTTAAATATGCAAGTTTCGGCGAGGGCGTCAATGTCACGCTGGGATTGCCCCTGATTCGCACCTCGGTGGATCACGGCACCGCGCTGGATTTGGCCGGCTCCGGGAAAATCGAAGTCGGCAGCATGCGGGCCGCGATTGACCTGGCGGCGTTGCTGGCAACCCAGCAACATCGTGCCGCGTAATCATGCTGCCGCGCGCCAAGAAGCGATTCGGCCAGCACTTCCTCACCGATCGACATTACATCGCCCGTATCATCAGCGCCATCGCACCGCAGCGTGACGAAATTGTGGTCGAAATCGGCCCGGGGCCCGGGGCCATCACCGGCCCGCTTGGTGAATTGCTCGATCATCTGTACGCGGTGGAAGTGGATCGCGATCTGGCGGCTGCACTGCGGGCGCGTTTTGCCGCCGACAAATTCACCTTGTTTGAGGCAGATGTGTTGTCGTTCGATTTTGTCGCGCTGGGGCCGCGATTTCGCGCGGTCGGCAACCTGCCCTACAACATCTCCACGCCATTCTTGTTTCATCTGGCCAACTATGCCGAACAGCTGATCGATGGCACTTTCATGCTGCAAAAAGAAGTCGTGGACCGGATGGTGGCGGCACCCGGTACGGCCGCGTACGGGAGGCTGTCGGTGATGCTGCAATATCGTTTTCGCATGAAGCGTTTGTTCGATGTGCCGCCCGGCGCGTTTACGCCACCGCCAAAAGTCGATTCTGCCATTGTGCGCATGGTGCCGTTACCGGCAGAACGTTTGCGCGCCCGCAATGCCGAGCGTTTTGCCGGCTTGGTGAGCGCGGGGTTTGGCCAGCGCCGAAAAACCCTCGGCAATACCCTCAAACCGTTTCTACCGGTCGATGCGTTTGCCGCGCTCGGCATCGACCCGAAGCGTCGCGCCGAAACCTTATCGGTGGCGGAGTTTATCGCGCTGTCAGACTGGTCAGTTGAGAGTATTGCCCCAGAGTAAGGCCCGCCGCCATCTTGCCTGATAGGACATTTTGCCGCTGCGAACCGCGCCAGCGCTGGTGTTTATTGCACTATCCTGACAGCCCTGCCACAACAGACCGTTGAGTTCGATCGTGTTGCCTTCAGGATCGGCGATATAAATGGAGGGGCCTATCCTTCAACGCCATACCGTGAGCCGGTTTCACCAACCTGCACGTTTGCGCCAGTCGGCGTAACGCGAATGGCCTTTTCGACGAACCGGTCAACGAGAAAGCAGAAGTGATCGAGATTGCGGCCGCCGGTTCGGGGTGCGGCACCACCGGCGCGGTTGAGCTTGTCCGCGACCGTGACCAGATCTAGCATCGGTCTGCCGGCGCGCAGTTGCACCAGACCGATGTCGTCCTGCCGGCGTTCGACCGAACAGCCCCGCGTGCCGGTATAAAAAGAGATCATCGCCTTCATGTCGACGGCCCGTAGTACCGGGTGATCAATTTCGCGAATGGCAATCATGAATTCAACGCGCTGGCCTGGATTAAAACCGGGCGCGAGCGAGCCAGCGGGCGGCGAAAAGTCGCTGCGCCAGAATCAACGGCGACGCGACGCCATCCAGCGCGGCAGAGGTTCGCGCTGGATGGCATTCGCGGTACGCCGCTACTTAGTCCGCTTGCTTGCGCAAAAAAGCCGGAATGTCATACATTTCGACGCCCGATTGCTGCATCGCATTTACGGTCGCATCGCGGCGCCGGCGGGTGACTGCCGGCGTATCGAGATCGTGATAGTTGATCGCTCCTGCCGGTGAGGACATTGGCGCACCGATCGCGTCATCGGTACCGGTTCGGGCATACACCGGTGCCATCGCGGGCGCCGAGTACACCATTTGCGGTTGACGTTTCGATACCGTGCCGCCCAGTCCGGTGGCGACGATGGTGACGCGCAACTGGTCGCCGATGCTCTCATCCAGCACACTGCCAAAAATCACCGTCGCGTCTTCGGCCGTAAAGCTGCGGATGGTGTTCATGACTTCGTGGACTTCTTTAAGCTTCAGCGATTTGCTGGCCGTGATGTTGACGAGCACGCCGCGTGCGCCGGTCAGATTCACGTCTTCCAGTAACGGCGAGGCGGCGGCCCGCTCGGCAGCGACCTGGGCGCGATCGGGCCCGGAGGCCATGGCCGAGCCCATCATCGCCACGCCGTTCTCGCTCATCACGGTGCGCACATCGGCGAAGTCGACGTTCACCAGTCCTGGACAGTTGATCACCTCGGCGATACCGGCGACGGCACCATTGAGCACGTCGTTGGAAGCCTTGAACGCGTCTTCGTAGGTCACGTCGTCGCCCAACACCTCCATCAGGCGATCATTCGGAATGATGATCAGCGAATCAACGTGCTGCTTCAGCGCTTCGATGCCGGCCTCGGCAATTTTTTTGCGCTTGCCTTCAAACGCGAACGGTTTGGTTACCACCGCCACCGTCAACACACCCATTTCGCGGGCGATTTCGGCAAATATCGGTGCCGCACCGGTGCCGGTCCCGCCGCCCATGCCGGCGGTGATGAACAGCATGTCGGCACCTTGTATCAGTTCGGCAATGCGTTCCCGATCCTCAATGGCAGCTTGACGGCCCACTTCGGGATTGGCACCGGCGCCGAGTCCCTTGGTGATGGTGCCACCAAGCTGCATGGTGACTTTTGCCTGGTTGCGTTTCAACGCCTGCGCGTCGGTATTGGCGCAAATGAATTCCACGCCCGCGACACCGTTGCCGATCATGTGGTCTACGGCATTGCCGCCGCAGCCGCCCACCCCGATCACTTTGATGATCGCCTCTGGTTGCTCTGTATCGATTACCTCAATCATGATGATTCTCCTCTGCTGTAAAACGACTTGAAAAAAAACCCGGAAAAAAACTTACGCTTAGAAATTGCCTTTAAACCAACTTGCCATTTTTTCGAACACGCCTTTCAAATTCGCGCTGTGCAGCCGCACATGCTCATCGCGTTTTTTTTGCTCCAATCCTGAAACCAGTAAGCCGATGCCGGTCGAGAAACGCGGATTCCTCACTACCTCCGCGAGCCCGCCCGAATAAGTCGGCATACCGAGCCTTACCGGCATGTGAAAGACTTCCTCGCCGAGCTCGACCATGCCCTGCATCGATGCGCTGCCGCCGGTCAAGACGATCCCTGAAGAAAGCAATTCCTCAAATCCGCTGGCGCGCAATTCGCGCTGAATCAGCGAATACAGCTCCTCCACCCGCGGCTCAATGACTTCGGCCAGTGTCTGCCTGGACATCTGCCGCGGCTCACGATCGCCCACGCCCGGAACTTCAATGACATCGTTGACACTGGCAAGCTGTCGCAGCGCGCAGCCATGCGCCATCTTGATGTCTTCGGCATCCTTGGTAGGCGTACGCAGCGCCATTGCAATGTCGTTGGTGATCTGGTCACCGGCAATCGGGATGACCGCGGTGTGGCGAATCGCGCCGCCCGTAAAGACGGCGATGTCGGTGGTGCCGCCGCCGATGTCGACCAGACACACGCCCAGATCTTTTTCGTCCTGCGACAGCACGGCGATGGCCGAGGCCAGCGGCTGCAAAATAAGATCGCGCACTTCCAAACCACAGCGCCTCACGCACTTCATGATGTTTTGCGCGGCTGACACGGCACCGGTGACAATGTGCACTTTCACTTCCAGGCGCACGCCACTCATGCCGACCGGTTCGCGCACATCTTCCTGGCCGTCGATAATGAATTCCTGGGTGAGGATGTGCAGTATTTGCTGGTCCATCGGAATGTTCACCGCGCGCGCGGTCTCCACCACCCGGTCGACATCGAATTGGGAAACTTCCTTGTCCTTGATTGCGACCATGCCGTGCGA
>JAYVKG010000258.1:0-7325 GCA_043768625.1 Betaproteobacteria bacterium | reverse complement strand
GCGTCCGAATGTGGACCGCACGGACGACTACGCTGGCTTTCATTCATCGCAACACCTCGATCGGCTATGTTCTGCAGGTGTTGCAGGTATTGTTGTTCCAACCTCGATCAGGTTGCGCAATGCCGGGACTGGTAACCGACAGCGCCCCCTGCAGCCCAACGCCGCGTCGTTAATTCAAGTCCAACGCATGCGCCTTCAGTTCCTCAAGCTCCACTACATCAAGCGCGCGTTCATGGGTAGCCGCCAGTACGATGCGCGGCGCGACACCGGCGAGGAAAGCGTCCTCCCATCGTGCCACGCAAACGCACCACTTGTCGCCGGCTTTCAAGCCGGGAAAACCAAACTCCGGATGCGGCGTGGAGAGGTCATTGCCGGTGTTTTTGCTGAAAGCCAAAAATTCATCGGTCATCCGCGCGCAAACGGTATGTGAACCTTGATCGCTATCGTCGGTACGGCAGTGGCCGTCGCGGAAATAACCCGTCATCGGTGCGGTGCAGCAGCTTTCCAATTCGCCACCCAGAACATTTTTGTGCGCCACGTTCATTTTCTCCACAAGTTATCGTCGCCGTGCCAACGCGATGACGCCACCTCGTCACTCTTTTTTGCTTCGACCCAGCGCTCGCCGCGCGCAGTGGTTTCTTTTTTCCAGAACGGTGCACGGGTCTTCAGAAAATCCATGATGAATTCGCAGGCCTGAAATGCGTCGCTGCGATGTCCGCTGGCAATGACCACCAGCACAATTTGATCGGTGGGCTTCAACGTGCCGACGCGGTGAATCACGGTGGCATCGATCACGTCCCAGCGCGCACTTGCCTGGTCAACAATACTGGCCAGTGCTTTTTGCGTCATCGCCGGATAATGTTCAAGGGTCAAATTGGACACCGCTATACCGTCATTGATGTCGCGCGCAAGACCAACGAATGAAACAATGGCACCGATTTTGGGATTGTTGTTGCGTCTCATGGCATGCACTTCAGCGCCGACAACGAAATCATGCGTTTGAACGAGAATATTGAACATATTGTTTGGCAGTGTCCCCGGAAACTTTTTTCAGCCACCAGTCACCGGCGGAAATATAGCCACTTCGTCACCGGGTTTTAGCGGCGTATTCATCGCTGCCATCTCCTGATTGACCGCGACCCGCCAGCGTTTGTCTGCGCCCAGTGCCTCGCTCCAGACACCGCCGCGCGCGCGCAGTGCGGCAATGAGCCCGTTCACCTCGGCAGGCACCGGCAACGCCATTTTTTCATTTTCCTTGCCGAACGCTTCGCGCAGACTTGCAAAATACAGGACGCTTAACATTATTTCACCACGTGGATTGACGGCTTCGCGGCGGTCGTCAATCTGCGTAAACCCAGATAGGTGACGATGAACCGTGCAACTGCCTCGGCGTCGTCGAGGTCAAACTGCGGAAGTATGGTGGCAAGGGATTCATCACTGGCGACCGCGATCACCGACGGGTCATCGGGAAACAGCAGTGGCTTCCCGGACAGTTTGCGGTGCACTTCAATTTTCGGCATGGCCTGGTGTTTCCAGCCTTCAACGATCACCATATCGCAGGCTGAGAAATGCTGCAGCTGTTGTGCCAGTGTCGGCTCGGCCTCGCCACGTAATTCGTGCATCAGCGCCCAACGCTGGCTCGACGTAACCAGCACTTCGGTGGCACCGGCCAGCCGATGGCGATGCGAATCCTTTCCCGGTTGATCAAGATCGAATTCGTGATGCGCGTGCTTGATGAGCGAGACGCGAAAACCCTCCATGACGAGACAGGGAATGACTTTCTCGATCAAAGTGGTTTTGCCGCTACCGGAATAGCCCGCGATGCCAATGGTCTTCATAACGTCAATTTAGCAGAAATGCCTCCTGCAACCATGCACGGAAAAGGGGAGCGCGGGTACCAAGCACCTTTACTCCACTTGCAGCTTCAATGCGTTGGCCAGGAACGCAAGCAAATCACCGCGCTCGTCAATGATTTTTGACGTCGGCGTGCCGGCGCCGTGCCCAGCTTGGGTTTCGATACGGGCAAGGATGGGGCCGCTTGCTGCGCCACGACCCGGCCCCACGGGCTGACGAATTGAATTCGCGGCGTCCTGCATTTCTGCCGCGTATTTGAAGCTGTGCGCCGGCACCACGCGGTCGTCATGATCGGCGGTCATGATCAACGTCGGCGGATAAGTTTTGCCGCGCTGCACGTTATGCAGTGGCGAGTATGCCCGCAAAGCTTTGAATTCATTTGCGTCGTCCGACGAACCGTAGTCCGATACCCAAGCCCAGCCGATGGTGAATTTGTGAAACCGCAACATATCCATTACACCAACCTGCGGCACTGCGGCGGCGAACAATTCGGGGCGCTGATTCAATACTGCCCCCACCAGCAATCCCCCATTGGAGCCACCATTGATCGCCAACCTGGCGGGCGATGTGTACTTGTTGGCGATCAGCCATTCGGCGCTGGCAATGAAATCGTCGAATACGTTCTGCTTGTTCAGTTTGGTGCCGGCATCGTGCCAAGCGGCGCCGTATTCGCCGCCACCACGCAAACAGGTGGTGACGTAAACGCCGCCCATTTGCATCCACACCGCAGCGGTGACTCGATAGGTAGGCGTTTCGTTAACGTTGAATCCACCATAGCCATACAAAATAGTCGGGTTGCTGCCATCGAGTTTGATGCCCTTTTTGTGGGCAATAAAAATCGGCAGTCGAGTGCCGTCCTTGCTGGTCACAAAGGCTTGGTGCGTTTCAAACTCAGTGGCGTTAAACGCGGTTTTTGGTTTCTTGAACAGCGTCGACTTGCCTGATTTCACGTCATAGCGGTAAATCTCTGCCGGGGTCGTCAGGCTTTGATAGCTGTAGAACAGTTCCTGTGCGTCAATGCGGCCGCCAAAACCGCTGGCGGTGCCGATACCCGGCAAAGACACCACACGAAGCAACTTCCCATCGCTGGCGTGCTCACGCACTTCGGTCGCGGCATCTTTCAAATACTGCACGAACAAGTGTTCGCCAACGGCACTTGCCCCGGTCAGGGTCTCTTCACGCGCCGCGATCAATGTTTTCCAGTTTTTGCGCTGCGGCGCCGAGAGGTCGATGGCGATGATGCGGCCTTTGGCTGCGTCCAGATCAGTTTTTACCCAAAGCGTGTTTCCGCTGCTGCCAACCGCGCTGTATTCGGCATCGAACTCGAGCGTAATCGGGATAGCGTCTCCGGGAGAGGCGGCGTATCCGCGGTTTTTTAAGGGCAGCCATAACAGGCCATTTTTGCGGCCCGAACCCTTCCAGACATTGATCAGCAATCTGGTTCCGTCATCGGTGACAATGGCACCGAATCCCCACTCCTTTTGCTGCTTGTTTTCATAGACCAGAGCGTCTGCCGACTGATCGGCGCCGAGCCGGTGATAATAAAGTTTTTGATAATAATTGCTGCCGGTGAGTGTTTCGCCATCCTTGGGTGCGTCATAGCGTGAATAAAAGAATCCCAGGCTATCCGGAGTCCATTCGGCGTTGGAGAATTTTACCCATTTGATGAGGTCGGGCAGGTCCTCGCCCGTCGTCAGGTCACGCACTTTCCATTCCTGCCAATCCGAGCCACCGCTGGCGACCCCGTAGGCAAGATATTTGCCGTCGCGACTGACGACAGTGCCGGTGGTCGCGACGGTGCCATCGATCGAAAGGGTATTCGGGTCAAGCGCGACCTGCGGCGAATCATTGAGTGCCTTGACCATGTACAGCACAGCCTGCTGCTGGAGGCCGTCATTGCGGGTGTAGAAATAGCGGCCACCTTCCTTGAATGGCGTGCCGAATTTCTCATAGTTAAAAAACGCTTTAAAAAGCTTTTTGACCGGTTCGCGCTGCGGAAGCGCCGCCAGATATTTGTCGGTGACGGCGTTTTGTGTTTTCACCCACGCCTTGGTTTCTTCGCTGTTGTCGTCTTCAAGCCAGCGATAGGGATCGGCAATGCTCGTGCCGTGATAGGTGTCGAGGTGATCGGATTTGCGCGTTTGGGGTGCGGAGATGTTTTGGGCAATTGAGGACATGGACAAAAGTGCGGATAAAGTAAGGATAAATTTTTTCATAAATTTAGGTTCGGGAAAAATTACTAAATATCGGGGTCGGATTTGACCAGTGTAAGTGCGGGTTTGGACGCCTCATCGTCCAGCTGCGGATGCTCGAGTTCCACTTTTTCAATCGAGGAAAAACGGTCGCTGATTTTTTTGCTGGTAACGGCCACATCCTTGACATCGTCGTTTGCCTGACGAATATGGTCGGCCAGCTTTTTCATGCGTTCGTCAAATCGTGAAAATTCTTTGCCGAGTTTGCCGAGTTCGTCCTTGATGATGTGAATCTGTTTTCGTGTATCGACATCCTTGAGCACCGCGCGCGCCGTATTCAACACCGCCATCATCGTCGTGGGCGAAACTATCCACACGCGACGAGTCTGTGCGTATTCCACCAGATCGCGATGATGCGCGTGAATCTCCGCGAACACCGCCTCGGCTGGAATGAACATCACCGCACCCTCTGACGTCACGTTGGGAATGATGTATTTCGACGAGATTGCCTCAATATGTTTTTTTACGTCGGCTTTGAACATCGCGGGTGTGGCGCGATCCGGCCCGTCAGAAATCATGCGTTCGTAATTTTCCAGCGGAAATTTGGAATCAACCGCGATCAGGCCCACCGGGTCGGGCAGTTTCAGTACACAGTCGGCGCGCACATCGTGCCCGGCGTAGGCAAAGCTGTATTGAAACTCGAATGAAGATTCTGGCAGCACGTTGCGAATAATGGTCTCCAGCTGCACTTCGCCGAACGCGCCGCGCGAGCGTTTGTCACCGAGCAATTGCTGCAGGCTCACGACGTTGGTGGTGAGGCCGTCGAGTTTCTTTTGCGCTTCATCGATCGTGGCAAGGCGCGACATCACGCTCACGAACGTATCGTTGGTTTTTTTGAAGCCTTCGTCCAAGCGCTCGGTGACCTTGCCGCCGATTTCGGCCAGCCGCGAGTCGGTGGATTTGGTGAGCCTGTCGATGGTCGCCGTGATCTGGCCGGTGACCAGGCGCATCGTCGCCTCAATCGATTGCTGCTGGGCAAGCCCCTGTTCACTCAATGTCGCGAGCGTGCCACCGAGCATTGCCGCTTTCAGCGTATCCTGCCGCTGCTGCAATTCCAGATTCAGCATGGCGAGTTGCCTGATGAGTTCTTCGCGATTGCCGGCGAGATTTTTGGACTGCTCCTGTTGCAGGGTCGAAAACGACTGGCGCAAGCGTTCGGTGGCGTCGTTCTGGCTGGTGGCGATGCGGTCGCTATGCTTGGCCAGACCGTCAGAAAGATCGGTAAGCATCGCGCGATGACGCAATTCCTGTGCGGCTTCAAGCCATTGCGGATCATGTTTTTTGACAGAAAATATTAGCCACACCATCGCCAGCGCCATGGAGATTACCGACACCAACAGCACTATGCCCCAGGATTGTATGTCCATGCCAGATTCAATCTATAGCGCTGGTGCGGCTCCGCAGCCATTTCTGGCCTGAGTGCCGCGCCAATTGGCGATCTACATCTTTCGCAATAACTACGCCGCTTCTCTACTCGCTTTTTTGCGCTCATGTTCCAGCAGGAATCGCTTACGAATACGAATGTTTTTCGGCGTGATTTCGACCAATTCATCGTCATCAATAAATTCAATCGCGCTTTCCAGTGACATGCTGATTGGCGGTACCAGCGCAACCGCTTCATCGGTACCCGACGAACGCACGTTAGTCAGTTGCTTGCCCTTGATGGGATTGACCACCAGATCGTTATCGCGGCTGTGAATACCGATTACCATGCCGTTGTACAGACGCTCTCCCGGCGAGACAAACATGCGGCCACGATCCTGCAGTTTCCACAGCGCATAGGCCACGGCTTCACCCTGTTCGCCAGAAATCAGGACGCCATTTCGACGTGAAGGCAGATCGCCTCGCAGCGCTGCGTACTCGTCGAACACATGGCTCTTGATGCCGGTACCGCGCGTCATATTCATGAAGTCGGTCTGAAAGCCAATCAAGCCACGCGCTGGAATGCGGTAGTCCAACCGCACCCGCCCGCGCCCGTCCGGCACCATATCGAGCAAATCTGCCTTGCGTTGCCCCAACGCTTCCATCACCACGCCCTGATTGGTATCTTCGACATCGACGGTGAGCATTTCATAAGGCTCGCATTGCTCGCCGTCGATGTCTTTCATTACCACCCGCGGTTTGCCGACGGCTAGTTCATAGCCTTCGCGACGCATGTTCTCAAGCAAAATCGTCAGATGCAATTCACCACGTCCGGAGACCAGAAACACATCGGTATCCTCGGTTTCTTCGACGCGTAATGCGACGTTGACGAGCAACTCTCTGTCGAGGCGCTCACGAATTTGCCTCGACGTGACAAATTTGCCTTCCTGGCCAGCAAACGGAGACGTATTGACCTGGAAATTCATCGTCAAGGTAGGTTCATCCACGCCCAGCAGCGGCAGCGCTTCGGGATTCTCGGTGCTGGCAATGGTGCAGCCGATCGACAGGTCGTCGATGCCGTTGATCAATACAATTTCGCCGGCCTCGGCGACTTCCATCGGCACTTTGTTCAAGCCCTGGAAGCTCTGCACCTGGTTCACTCTCACCCGTTTGGGTGTTTTGCCGCCGCTGAGCAACATCACTTCCGAGCCGGATTTGATTTTGCCGCGACGGATACGTCCAATGCCGATGCGCCCGACGTAGCTGGAGTAATCGAGCGCCGAGATCTGCAGTTGCAGCGAGCCTTCCGTATCGGCGTCTGGCACCGGTACGTGTTTCAAAATGGTATCAAGCAGCGCACGCATGTCGGTCGCGGGCTGTTTCCAGTCGAGGGTTGCCCAGCCGTTCAAGGCAGACGCGTAGACAATCGGAAAATCCAGCTGGGCTTCGGTAGCATTTAGTTTGTCCATCAATTCGAAGGTGTGATTGACTACCCAATCGGGACGCGCGCCTTCGCGGTCAATCTTGTTCACCACCACAATGGGGCGCAAACCCAGCGCCAATGCCTTCTTGGTCACAAAGCGCGTCTGCGGCATCGGTCCTTCAACCGCATCTACCAGTAGCAGCACACTGTCGACCATCGACAAAACACGCTCAACTTCACCGCCAAAATCGGCGTGTCCCGGCGTGTCGACGATGTTGATATGCACGCCCTGGTAATCAATGGCGGTATTCTTGGCGAGGATCGTTATCCCGCGCTCTTTTTCTAGATCGTTGGAATCCATCACCCGTTCAGCAATATGCTGGTGCGCGGCAAACGAGCCCGCTTGATGGAGGAGTTTGTCGACCAGCGTGGTT
>JAYVKG010000257.1:0-8008 GCA_043768625.1 Betaproteobacteria bacterium | reverse complement strand
CGACGCGCTGGCGCGCCTGAATCAAACAATCAACAACAATGAAAAAATTTGCAATGAAGTTGCTGCCTGCGACCGTGGTCGCGGGTCTGTCTGCTGTGGGTACTGTCGGGGTGGCACGCGCCGTACACATTAATCCCGACGGACTCGGCCAGGTATTGATTTATCCGTATTACACGGTGCGCGCCGGCAATGTCACGGCGATGTCGATCATCAACACCACCACGCTTACCAAGGCCGTCAAGGTACGAATGCTTGAAGGCAAGAACAGCCGCGAGGTGCTCGACTTCAATTTGTTCCTGTCGCCGACTGACGTGTGGACCGGTGTGATCCTGCCAACGGTGAATGGCGCCAAACTCGAAACCGGCGACAGCAGCTGCGTAACACCGCGCGATCTGTTCGGCAATGCCGCGGGCGACCTACTCATCGACAACACCGGCCTGACCGCCAACGCGTTCAGAAATGTGCAATACACCGGCCTGAATGCGGATAACCCATCGCTCAACACGCTTGACCGTACCCGCGAGGGCTACATCGAAGTGATCGAAATGGGCATCGTAGTCGATGCAACAATGGCCGCTTTTATCAAACACAATCCCGCCGGCGTTGCGGCCAACTGTGCAGCACTCGATGCGTATGAAGCGTCATCCACAGCGGCATTACCCACCGTGAAGTTGCCAGGACCTTATCTGGCCTCACCCGGCGGTGGACTGACTGGGCGCGCCAGTATTATCAATTCGGCCAGCGGCACCAATTACACCTACGATGTCACCGCGCTTGACGGTTGGTGGGCGCCGCTGGTGCCGGGGCCGGGCAATGTGCCGTATTCCGCGCCCGGCGAGACCGCGCCGTCAATTTCATTGCAAGCCGGTATCTCGACGGTGAGTTATGTGCCGGTCACCGGCAATCCGGCCGTGGCCAATTCGGGCGGGGTAGTGCGTGCAGTATGGGCAACATCGCGTGAAGCGGTGTCAGCAGTGTTCATGCGCGACAGCATCGTCAACGAATTCGTGACCGACGCCGGCACCGTCTCGAAGACCGATTGGGTCATCACCATGCCGACCAAGCGCGACAATATTGGTGTTGGAACAGGTGGACCCAACCGGCCGTTCTCCTCCAACTTCGCCAACGCGACACAAACTGGTTCGTGTGACGTTTACAGGTTAAGCATTTTCAATCGCGAAGAAGTCGTACCCCTGGATGATTTTGGCCGCGTTGTGCCGCTCGGCAATCTTGTCGGGCACGTCCTGTGCTGGACGGTAAACGTGCTGCAGTTTCAAGCCCAGTTTGGTTCGGCCGGTTTGCTCGGCTCCACCAACAACTTCCAATTTGCCAGTGACTTAAACCTGTTTTTATCGTACACCGCCACCAGTACCGGCGCATCCGCAGCGTCGCCTGGCCGCCGTGCCGTGCAGGGCCCCAACGGTTGGGCGGCACTGCGCTTCGGTGCGCCAGGCGCGCTGGCGCAACTGCCGCAAAGCATCACGCCACTGAGCGTCACGCTCAATGGCGTGGCGGTGGTTGACGGGTTCAGCAGTGGCACCGGCACCCATTTCGGCCTGCCGGTAATCGGCGCCATGTTCCACAATTACACCAACGCCGGCATCGCTTCCTCATACGGCGGCGTCATCCCGCACAAGTACACCCGCAATATCGATGTCGTCAATCGTGCGCCGTAATGCAGGGTAATTTCGGCAGTCCCGAAACGAGAATTTGTTGCGCAGCCATAGCCGACAGGGTTTTTCGTTGATAAAACGGCGATTTTTAATTTTTTTATTTTAAATCACGAGCACTGGAGCGGCTTTTGGCGGCATTGTGGCTCGAACGCCGCGCCACTGGGGGAGTTTGACCACTCGACGGGCGATTTAAGGCGCACGCCGCACTTTGTGGCAAGCTACGCGCACTGCCAAACGGAAATGCCATGTACATCAGTTTGTTCGACATGTTTAAAATCGGCATTGGTCCTTCCAGCTCGCACACGGTGGGGCCGATGCGCGCGGCGCGGCGGTTCCTGGTTGAAATGCCGGCGACCGATTTCGCACGCATTCATCGTGTCGAGGTCGAACTCTACGGCTCGCTCGCGCACACCGGCCACGGCCATGGCACCGACATGGCGATTATGCTGGGGCTGGAAGGCGAGCTGCCGGATAAGATCGATACCGCAATGGTGCCGCAGCGCGTACACCACATCCGTACTTCACACCAACTGCAGCTGTTTGGCAAAAGCGGCGTACATTTCGATCCCGACCGCGACCTGATTTTTAACCGCGTCGATCTGTTACCGGTGCATTCCAACGGCATGCGCTACGCCGCGTTCGATCTCGAGGGCAAAGTGATCGCGCAACGCGAGCTGTACTCCATTGGCGGTGGCTTTGTGGTCGATGCCGATGAAGCATTCGTGGGCAGTCCGCGCGGCGTGCAGCAGGCGGTGCCGTATTACTTCGACACCATGGCCGAATTGCTTGCGCTCGCCAAGGCCGCGGACAAGCCATTGCATGAATTGCTGATGGCAAACGAAGCCGCGCTGCACGGCGAGTCAGCGACGCGCGAATTCATTGCCCACATGAAATCAGTCATGTTCGATTGCATCGACCGCGGCATGCGCACCGACGGCATGTTGCCGGGTGGTCTCAAAGTGAAGCGGCGCGCAAAAGCCATTGCCGAACGCCTGAACAAAACCGACGCCCATGCCAGCGAAGGCGCGATGAACTGGGTCAGCGTATTTGCGATCGCCGTGAATGAAGAGAATGCCGCCGGTGGTCGGGTGGTGACGGCACCGACCAATGGCGCGGCGGGGGTGGTGCCGGCCGTGCTGCGTTACTACCAGGATTTTCGCGCTGCAGATGCTGCCGGTTTCGAGCGCTTTGTGTTGGCGGCGGCGGCAATCGGCGGCTTGTGCAAACGCAATGCGTCGATCTCGGGTGCAGAAGTCGGCTGCCAGGGCGAGGTCGGATCGGCCGCGGCGATGGCGGCGGCGGGGCTGGCCGCGGCATTGGGCGCGAGCAATGAACAGATTGAAAACGCGGCCGAGATTGCGCTCGAACATCACCTCGGCATGACTTGTGATCCCATCGGTGGACTGGTGCAGATTCCGTGTATAGAGCGCAACGCCATGGGTGCGGTGAAAGCGATCAACGCCTGTTCGCTGGCCATGCTGGGTGATGGCTCGCACATGGTGAGTCTGGATCAGGCGATCGAAACCATGCGTCGCACGGGGGCAGATATGCAAACCAAGTATAAAGAAACGTCGCTGGGTGGATTGGCGATCACGGTGTCGGTGCGGCAGGTCGAGTGCTAGCAATGCGTTGACCAGTGGTAGCAGGTAGCGGCGCTGACGGTGCCGACGACAACACTCCCGCAGCAGGCCCGAACTGGGTAAACTGAACGTCTCTCGCCGCGGAAGGTGGGAAACGATTGGCTCAGTTGTCTGGCGCTCAACGCCGGCGACCGGCTGGACTCTTTTGGTTTTGCATCCGCGATAGAACAGGGGAGGAAAAGATGCAACTGGGCGCATTCTCCGTTAGCTTGGCGGGAAAAGACTTCGAGATGTCGAAGCTCTTTTTGCGAAAAGCTGGGCTTTACCGTTTTCGGCGGAAACCAATCGCAGGATTGGCTAATTTTAAAAAACGGCGATCACGTAAATGGTTTGTTTCAAGGTATGTTTAGGGCGAACCTTTCGACCTTTAACCCCGGCTGGGATAGTGGCGCGCAACGGGCAAAAGAATTCACCGACGTGCGTGCCCTTTAGCGGCAGCTCAAACAGCGTGGCGTAACCATGATTACCGAAGCCGATGAGAGCACGGCCGGTCCGGCCAGTTTTATGATTGTTGATCCCGATGGCAACACGATCTTGGTGGATCAGCACGTCTAGGCAGTGGCAGCAAAATATTTGGCGCGAACGCCGTTGAACGGCGGACTTCAGGAGTCTTCAATATGACGTACGCAGCGCTCACCGGATGGGGAAAATGTTTGCCGCCGGCGATCCTCACCAACGCGGACCTTGGCACCTTCCTGCCTACCGACGACGCGTGGATTACCAGCCGCACCGGCATGAAGGAACGTCGCATCTCGCATGTTTCAGGGCTGGAGATGTCGTATGTCGCCGCCGCGCATGCGCTCGCCTGCGCGGGCTTGAAAGCCGAAGATCTCGATTTCATTATTTACGGCAGCTGCAGTTTCGATGAGCACGTGCCGAATTCCGCGTCGGGCTTGCAGGTGAAGCTGGGCGCGCACAAGGCGGCGGCGATGGACGTAAATACCGCCTGCACCAGTTTTCTTTACGGCATGTCGACCGCGACTGCGTTCATCAAATCCGGTGCCGCCAAAAAAGTGCTGGTCATTGGCGTCGAACACATTTCCAAATTCATGGACTGGCAGAATCGCAACGTGGCGGTGCTGTTCGGCGACGGCGCTGCGGCGTGCATATTTGAGGCGACCGAAAATGAAGAAGGGGTGATCGCGCAAAAGCTGCAATGCTTTGCCGACGCCCGGCAGACGCTGCGGGTGCGTGGCAAAGGCGGTGCTTACGCCAACATTGGTGTGCAGCTGGGTGATACGCGGTGGGACTTCGATGGCCAGGAAATTTTCAAGAAAGCGGTCAGCGGCATGAGTGACGGCAGCCTGGACGTGATGCAGCAAGCCGGTGTGACGATGGATGACATCGACGTGATCGTGCCGCACCAGGCCAACCTGCGCATCATCGAGGCCGTTGCCAAGCGGGTGGGTGCCCCCATGGACAAGGTATTTCTCACCATCCACAAATACGGCAACATGAGTGCCGCCACTGCGCCAGTGGCCCTGGTGGAAGCCATCGAGGAAGGCCGTGTCAAACCCGGTTGCCTGGTGCTGATTCCTGCGTTCGGCGCGGGACTGACCATGTCGGCGCATCTGATCCGCTGGGGTTCACGGGTGACGCCGATCGGCACCAGCGACGCCGAACTGCCACCGTGCAACCAGACCGCGCTGGAAATGGTGCAGAACCTGATGGCCCACAAACAGCCGCACGATCGTTCGGCGGCAGCGCTGATGAGTCCGAAGTTTATTGAAGCCGCCTGAACAGCCGGCCGGGACCGGTCAATTGCGGCGTTAGTCGAGGCTCGCGATCGTGGTACCCGTTAGCGATCTTCATACCAGTAGGCGCGGGTAAATTTTTCGGTACGCTGCTTGCTGAACATCATCCAGAACGCCACGCGCGGCATGTCGATGAAATAATGCCAGTCACCGTATTTGTCGAACTTGCGGGTTGAGGTAATGGCCAAGACACCGCGGGTTCGGCGAAAGCGCTGGCCGCGCGCACGCCCCAAACGTTTCAGGTCGAGCAGCAATTGAATATCTTCGGCATACAGCATGCTTTCGTCGTAGCCGCCAATGGTTTCGAAATCGATGCGGCGGCAGAATACAACACCGGCATCCACGCCCATCAGATGCACAATCGGCAACGCCATCATCCAGGTGGCAAGCAAACCGAGCGACCAGCGGTCGGGCCTCACCCCAGTCGCGCCGACGATCACGTCGCCGCGCGCCAGCGTGGTGTCGATGGCGTTGAACGTATCGGCGTGAATGCGCGAATCGGCGTCGATGAAGCAGACAATTTCTCCCCGCGCCATCGCCGCGCCGCCATTGCGCGCCGCGGCGATGGCACGTTTCTCCACGTACGCCACCCGGCATCCACGGCCCGCCGCAAGCGCGGCGGTCTCATCGGTGGAGGCATTGTTGGCGACGATAACTTCAATGCCGCCGCTGCCCCCGTGATAGCGGGCCCGTGCAGTGTCGACGGTGTCGAGCAGCGTGGTTAATCGGCATGCTTCGTTATAGGCCGGCACCACCAGCGAGAAGCGTGGACTCATCGCAGCAGCACCCGCTCAGCGGCGCCGGTCGCCGGAAAAAAAGTAACCGCTGCCGGGGGTACCGGGACCTTTGACCAAATTGAGCTGGCTCAGGTCGCGCGCGCCGATCATTTGCCCCAGCCATTGCCGGTACTGTTCCACCAACTGTGCGCCATGCGGCGAGACACCATAGTAAAGCGTGTGATCGTAAAGATTGCCGGCATCGCAGCGGCCCTGCATGGCGCAGGCGGCCAGGATCGTCCTGGAATTTTCGTCACAAGGTGCAGCAAAATCGCAGGCCACCAACGCCAGCGCGTGGTGCATCGCCAGGTTGTCGATGGTCAATTGATTGGGTCCGATTCGAATACTGCCGCCGTCAATGCTGCTGGAGAGAATATTGCGAAATTCTTCCACGACCAAAGGATCCTGCGACGCCAGCAGCGCACGTATGGTGGCAAACTGGGCGTCGGTAAGCACGTTCTGAATCGGCCGCGGATTGCCGTCCGCTTTGGCCTTGCGCTCTTCTTCAATTTGATTAGTCAGCTGCCAGGCTTTGGCACGAGGATCGCCGCCCGCACTCGCGGCCTCCACCAGCTTGTTGACGTCGTCTGCGTTGTAGTCGGTTTGGGCAAGCTCGCCACATCGATCAACGTTCAACTTTTCCCATGCCACTTTGCGCTTTTCCAGCTGCGGGTCGTTGGGCGACAAACTGGCAAGAAATTCGCTACGCCGCTGCTCGCGCGTATCAGCCTTTACCGCCGCCTTTCCCGCTGCCGCCTCACGCTTTGCGCAACTCGCGAGTATCTCCGCTTGCAGATACTGCGTTTCGGGTGTGGCGGGCGCATCATTCAATCGGCGATAAAGCCCGGCCCATTCCCTGCCTTCCAGATAAGCGCGCATGAACGGCGATGGCGACGGCAGTGAGATGGGCGCGATCGGTGCCGGTGAGGAGCGGGTCGCCGGATCAATTCTGAGCACGGCTGAGGCCGCCAGCTTTCCATCTGGTTTGACCGCGACAACATCGGTTCGTGTCGCTGCCGGGATGGCTGATTCCAGCGGGTGCCAAAAAACATACAACCCGGCAATGAGCACGAGAACAACGGTCACCACAAGCAAGCCGCTTTTTTTCATTGGTGGGACTTTCCAAAATGTTGAAATGGCACCTTCAGGTTAACGAGAAAGTGACAACGGGCCTTCGGCCATTGCCGAGACCTGCTCGCGCAGCTCCAGTATCCGGTCCTGCCAGTACCGCTGGCTGTTAAACCACGGAAACGCCAGCGGAAACGCCGGGTCGTCCCATCGCTGTGCCAGCCATGCTGCATAGTGAATCAGGCGTAACGTGCGCAGGGCCTCGAGCAAATGCAATTCACGGCGGTCGAAATTAGCAAACTCTTCATATCCTTCAAGCACGTCACCCAATTGAATAGTCATTTCTTCGCGCGAGCCGGACAACAGCATCCACAAATCCTGCATTGCCGGCCCCGTGCGGCAATCATCGAAATCGACGAAATGCGGACCGTCATCGGTGTAGAGCACATTGCCCGCATGGCAGTCGCCGTGCAGGCGAATGTTGGTAACGTCGTTCGCCTGGGCATAGCAGGCACGAACCCCGCTCAACGCCTGATTGAGCACGCTCAACCAGGTCTCGCGCAGATCAGCGGGAATAAAATCGTGCTGCAGCAGCCAATCGCGCGGTTGCTCGCCGAAGCCTGCGATGTCGATCGTTGGCCGATGGGCAAAGGCGCGGATCGCGCCGACGGCGTGAATGCGGCCGAGGAAGCGGCCCATCCATTCCAGTACTTCCGGGTTATCCAGTTCAGGGGCGCGTCCGCCGCGTCGAGGACTGAGGCTAAAGCGGTAACCGGCGAATGCAAACAGTGTTTTGCCGGCAATGGCAATTGGTGGCACCACCGGGATTTCACGCTCGGCCAGTTCCTGCGTGAAGGCGTGTTCTTCAAGGATCTGCGCGTCGCTCCAACGGCCAGGGCGATAAAATTTTGCGATCAGCGGCTGGTCTTGCTCAATGCCGACTTGATAAACCCGGTTCTCGTAGCTGTTTAACGCGAGCATCCGCCCATCGGCAAGACGGCCGGTACTTTCGACGGCGTCGAGGATGACGTCGGGTGTAAGGCGGTCGTATGGTGTTGCGCTGGCAGGCATCCGCCATTGTAACCGCCACGGTGCAA
>JAYVKG010000256.1:0-3360 GCA_043768625.1 Betaproteobacteria bacterium | reverse complement strand
ATCTCGGTGGGGGCCATTAACGCAGCTTGATAGCCGTTATCAATGGCTTGGGCCGCGGCCAGCGCAGACACCACCGTTTTGCCACTTCCCACGTCGCCCTGCAGTAAACGCTGCATCGGATGCGGTGCCGCCAGGTCAATCGCGATCTCGCGCCACGCGCGCAGTTGTGCATCGGTCAAAGCGAACGGGAGCGATTTTTTGAACGCTTCCGTCAATTTATTTTTAGTCAGCAGCCTCGGGGCGGTTTTGGCGTCGCGCGCGGCGCGGGCTTTTTTCATTGCCAATTGTTGCGCCAGAAACTCGTCAAACTTGATGCGCCGCCATGCCGGATGAGTGCGCTCGGCCAGACTGACGAGGATGGCGTCGGGCGGCGGCCGGTGCAGGGTTAACATGCTGGGCGTGAAATCCTGCAGCGCCATTTTATTGACCAGTACGGCGGGCAATGCATCATCCAACTGATGATTTTTTTCCAGTGCGACAAGCGAGCGATCAATTAACCGCCGCAACTGCATTTGCGAAAGGCCTGCCGTGGTGGCATAGACCGGCGTGAGCGATTCAGACACCGGCGTATCCTTGGCCACAATGTGGTAACGCGGATGCACCATCTCGGCACCAAAAAATCCGCTGCGCACTTCGCCGAACACGCGTACCCGTTTGCCGGGGGCAAGCTGCTTGAGCTGACTGCCATAGAAATTGAGGAAGCGCAAATAGATGGCAGCGCTGCCGTCTTGCGCCTGCACCACCAACTGGCGACGCGGACGATAGGTAATTTCGGCGTGAACGATTTCGGCTTCCACCAGACACGGCACGCCGGCCTTGGCATCCATCACCATGGTCAGCCGCGTTTCATCTTCGTAACGAATGGGCAGATGTAGCGCAAAATCCCAGTCTTCCCGCAGATCGAGTTTGGCAAGTTTTGCCGACAGGGTGTTGGCCACCGGGCCCGTATTGGACGCAGTGCGTGGTGTTTTTTTTTGGCGAGGACGGTCGGACAAGCTTAGTGCTTAGTCAGCCACTGCTCTGCCCGGTCGATGCGACCACCATCACGCCTTCAATTTCCAATTCCGAGCCGCGCGGCAGAGCTGACACGCCGACGGCCGCGCGCGCGGGATAGGGCTGGTCGAAGTAGGTGGCCATGATTTCATTGACCCTCGCAAAATGTCCCAGGTTGATGAGGTAAACATTGATCTTCACCAAATCATTGAGCGTTCCACCGGCGGCTTGGCAAACCGCATGCAGGTTGTCGAACACCCGCCGCACCTGGTTGTCGAATCCGGCGACGAGTTGCATTGTTTGCGGGTCTAGCGGAATTTGGCCGGATAGATAGGTGGTGTCACCGACTTTGACGGCTTGCGAGTAAGTGCCGATTGCCATCGGCGCATGGGGGGTGGAGATAATCTGCTTCATTAAAATCAGTGCCTCTGCTGTTCTTTGGGGGTGCCGGATTTTACCCGGGCCATCCTGACGACTTCCGGCATGTGGCGCAATTGTCGCATCAGGCTGGCCAGATGCATGCGGTGCCGCACTTCCAGCGTAAAACCGACGGTGGTGTAGCGATTTTCACTGGCGGCCATCTGGTCTTCCATGAATACATATGAAATGTTGGCGTCGGTTGCGGCAATTTCTGCAGCCAGTTTTGCCAGCACCCCGCGACCATCGGCAACCGTCACGCGAATATCCACCTTGAACAGGCGGTCAATCGCAGGATCCCATTGCACATCGATCCATTTTTCGGGATCGAATTTGTAGGGATGAATCGCCGGACAATCATGGGTATGGATGACCAGACCTTGCCCGCCCTTGATCTGGCCGATAATCGGGTCGCCGGGAATCGGCCGGCAGCACGGCGCGAACTGCACCGCCATGTCCTCGGTGCCGCGAATGACAATCGAGTCGCGTTGTCGATGTTCAGGCGAAACCAGGTCTGACACAGCGAACAGCTTTCGCGCCGCGACAATGGCAAGCCGTTTGCCCAGTCCGATCTCGGACAACACCTGTTCCTTGGTTTTAGCGGCGTCGCCTTTGAGCAGCCGGTTCCAGTGAATTTTTCCGATATCGTTGGGATCGAAATTAAGCGATCCCACCGCTTGTATCAACAACAGTTCGCCGAGCTCGACAGATTCGGCGTGCTGGGTGGTCTTCAGGTAATGGCGAATCTGCGAACGGGCGCGACCGGTGGTGGCGTAATTGAGCCATGCTGGATTGGGCCGGCCCGACGGGTCGGTTACGATTTCGACGCGGTCGCCGTTCTTCAGGCGCGTCGACAAGGCGACGCTGGCGTCGTCGATCCGTGCGGCGACCGCGCGATTGCCCACATCGGAATGGATTGCATAGGCGAAATCGAGCGCCGTCGAGCCCTTTCGCAGAGAATGGATTTTTCCCTTGGGCGAGAATGCATAGACCTCGTCGGGAAACAAATCGACCTTGATGTGCTCAAGGAATTCGAGCGCGTCACCCGACTCTGACTGTAATTCCAGCAGCGACTGCAGCCATTGATGCGTGCGTTGCTGGATGTCGGACAACTGCGAACCACCATCATTTTGTGCGTCCAGCGTTTTGTACAGCCAGTGCGAAGCAACCCCGGCCTCGGCAATTTTATGCATGTCGCCGGTACGAATTTGCAACTCCACCGGTGTGCCGTAGGGACCGAACAGCGTCGTGTGCAGCGACTGGTACCCGTTGGCCTTGGGTATCGCCACATAGTCCTTGAACTTTCCCGGGAAGGGCTTGTAAAGCGTATGCAATGCGCCCAGTGCCCCGTAGCAGGAAACGAGATCCTTGACGATGATGCGAAAGCCGTAAATGTCGAGGACTTCGGAAAACGAAATCTGCTTTTCGGCCATTTTTTTATAGATGGAAGAAAGAAATTTTTCGCGTCCGGTCACGGTGGCTTCGATATTGAACTCTTTGAGACGCGCCTTGATCGCATCCAGTATTTTGCCGACCACCTCGCGGCGATTGCCGCGGGCCTTTTTGACCGCCTTTTCGAGTACCGAGAAACGGTGCGGATGCAAATACTTGAAGCCGAGGTCTTCGAATTCGTAATAAACCGCATTCAAACCGAGGCGATTTGCAATCGGCGAATAGATCTCCAGTGTTTCGCGCGCCACCCGTTCCTGCTTCGCCTGGGGAACCGCATCGAGGGTACGCATATTATGCAGGCGGTCGGCGAGCTTGATGAGAATCACCCGCACGTCACGCGCCATCGCCAACAGCATTTTGCGGAAGTTCTCAGCCTGCGCTTCCTCGAGGGTGGCGAACTGCAATTTATCGAGTTTGGAAACGCCATCAACCAGTTCAGCAACGGCCTTGCCGAATTTTTTGGCGATATCGGTTTTGGTGGTTGGGGTATCCTCGACC
>JAYVKG010000255.1:0-8720 GCA_043768625.1 Betaproteobacteria bacterium | reverse complement strand
CAACGCATTCACCAATAATATGAAAAAGTATCTCGCACTCAAGATAGACGTCGATACACTCAACGGCACCCGCCTCGGCGTGCCCGCGCTGATCAGCCTTCTCAAAAAATATCAGGCTGGCGCAACCTTTCTGTTTAGCCTTGGGCCCGACCACACGGGTCGCGCGATCAAGCGCGTGTTCCGCAAGGGTTTCCTCGGAAAAGTGAAGCGGACTGCGGTGGTCTCGCACTACGGCTTTCCCACGCTTCTCTACGGCACACTGTTGCCGGGCCCGGACATCGGCACGCGTTGTGGCGACATCATGCGGAAAACGCGTGATGAAGGCTTTGAAGTCGGCATACATACATGGGATCACGTCAAATGGCAGGATGGCGTCGCCGACCAAACGGCAGAATGGACGCGGCGCGAAATGTTGCTGGCGCAGGATCGCTTTACCGATATTTTCAAGTCAGCCGCGCGCACCCACGGCGCGGCAGGTTGGCAAATGTCGACCCATGCATTGCGCCTGACACAGGAAATGGGATTCGACTATTGTTCCGATGGTCGCGCGATGCTGAGCGTGGCAACACCGCATTTCCCCGTCATCAATGCCGAGATCATCGATTGCCCGCAGTTGCCGACCACCCTGCCGACGCTGGACGAATTGATTGGGCTGGATCAGTGCACCGAAGCCAACGTGTACCAACGTCTGCTCGGTATCACCCGCCAACCACCAGCCGCGATCCTTGCATCTGGTACGCCGATGTCAGCGCACGTGTTCACGTTACATGCAGAACTGGAAGGCATGCGCCTCTTGTCCGTTTTTGAACAACTGCTGGCCGGCTGGCGCGAGCAGGGTTATGAACTCGTTGCGACCGAAACGGTCTATTCCAACCTGTATCGTGCACATTTACCGTATTTTGTAGCTGAACGTGGCGAGGTGCCGGGGCGCAGTGGCACTTTGCTCATGCAAGGCAAGCCTTTTCTACCTCTTCCGGTCAGTTTTAAAAGGGCTGCCTGAGTCTACGTTTATGTTTAGAAAGATCGAAAATGCCAGTTGAAACCATTGCCGATTTTGAAGTGCCAGCCACTGGCAATCAACGTTTTGCAAGTGCGGCATTCCGGGGGCATCCCTACCTTGTTTATTTTTACCCAAAGGACGCTACGCCCGGTTGCACCAGCGAAGGCGCCCAGTTTCGGCAATTGCACCAGCAATTCCGGCATGCCGGTTACATGGTATTTGGCGTGTCGCGCGACTCCGTCGCAAGCCACGAAAAGTTCAAGTCGAGCATGCAGTTTCCGTTTGACCTGCTGGCCGACACGGATGGGAAAATGTGCGAGCTTTTCGGCGTCATAAAGGAAAAAAACCTTTACGGAAAAAAGGTGATGGGCATTGAGCGCTCGACTTTTCTGATGGGGCGCCGCAATGAGATCACCCACCAGTGGCGTGGCGTCAAGGTGGAAGGCCATGCGGCGGCGGTGTTGGCTGCTGTAAAAAGCGTGGCATAATCCTTTTGAACGCGCATTGCCGTACATCGACCGACCACAGACTTGAGAACATTTCGCCGACGTTTAACCCTCTTTGAGCTTCTTGCTCCAAGAGGGTTTTTCACTTTGAAGACCCCATTTTTTGAACGTCCATAAAGGAAAACGACTTGGCACCCAGACCCGGAATCAGTAAAACCGTCGCTGCAAAAATCAGCGGAACGAAAATTTTCGTGCTCGATACCAACGTGCTGATGCACGATCCGACCTCGCTATTTCGTTTTGAGGAACACGACATTTATCTGCCGATGATTACGCTGGAAGAGCTCGACAACAACAAGAAAGGCATGACGGAAGTTGCCCGCAATGCGCGCCAGGCGACCCGGTTTCTGGACGAAATTGTCTCCAGCCAGGAAAGCGATATCGAAAATGGCGTGTCACTAAAGGACCTGGGCACCAAGCAGGCGTCCGGCAAACTGATGCTGCAAACACGGCCAATCAGCGTGGAGTTCCCCAGTGCGTTGCCCGACAGCGGCAAGGCCGACAACCAGATTCTGGCGGTGGCTCTCGATCTGCAACACCACAACCCGAAACGCAATGTGGTACTGGTCTCAAAAGACATCAACATGCGTATCAAAGCGCGTGCCATCGGGGTTGCCGCCGAGGATTACTTCAACGACAAGGTCCTGGAAGATACCGATCTTCTTTACACCGGCATGCGCGAGTTGCCGAAAGATTTCTGGGACAAACATGGCAAGGATATCGAGTCATGGCAGGAGCACGGCCGTACGCTGTATCGCGTCAAGGGGCCGCTGATATCAACGCTAAGCGTGAACGAATTCGTGTTTCAGGATGAAGACAAGCCGTTTTACGCCATCATTGCTGCGCAAGAGGGCAAGACGGTTGTTCTGAAAACGCTCAAAGACTACACGCACCAAAAAAATAATATCTGGGGAATCGTCGCGCGCAATCGTGAACAAAATTTTGCGCTTAACGTGCTGATGGATCCTGAAGTCGATTTCGTCACCTTGCTCGGCCAGGCTGGTACCGGCAAGACCTTGTTGACGCTTGCGGCAGCCCTGATGCAAACGCTGGAGCACAAGGTTTATTCCGAAATCATCATTACCCGGGTTACCGTTCCGGTTGGCGAAGACATCGGCTTTTTGCCAGGTACCGAAGAAGAAAAAATGAACCCGTGGATGGGTGCGCTGGAAGATAACCTGGATGTGCTAAACAGTACCGACGAAGAGGCAGGCGACTGGGGCCGTGCGGCGACCCGCGACCTGATCCGCTCGCGCATCAAGGTGAAGTCGCTCAACTTCATGCGCGGGCGCACCTTTCTGAACAAATTTTTAATCATCGACGAGGCGCAGAACCTTACACCCAAACAGATGAAGACCCTGATCACCCGCGCGGGCCCCGGCACCAAGGTGGTCTGCCTTGGCAACATTGCCCAAATCGACACGCCCTACCTCACGGAAGGCTCGTCCGGCCTGACCTATGTGGTTGACCGCTTCAAGGGCTGGGAACATTCCGGCCACATAACCTTGCAGCGCGGCGAGCGCTCTCGCCTAGCCGATCATGCGGCGGAAATTTTGTAGAACCGGCTGCGGTGGCGCGAGTACTAGTGATCTCGTTGCTGATTGCCGTGCCGCTTCAAGTGACTGCAGAACCGGATCTATCGACAAGCGTGGTCGCTACCAGCGACCTCCAACCCGTTTGGTTGGCAATGCCGGACGCGCGCGCAGGTTGCAATCCGGCAGCTCGATATCAAAACGCCTATCCACCGACGCCGCAGCCGTTAAATGGAGAGAAGAATCATCCCGACCTCATTACCCGTCTCGAAAAAATTCCCATGTATGGACGAAACGCGCCGGAAGATTTTGTTGGTGCACAGCATTGGCTGCTGATGCAATTTCGCGCGCGACTTGAAAATGAGGTGTCTTTGTCAGCCGCGAAAAAAGCGCAGCGCACGCTTTGCTTTATTGGTTAATGCAGCGGGTATGGGCCCGATGGCATTGCCCCGGGTGACAGTCGGGAGGGTCGCACACAAGAGCGAGTGGTGCTATCCACCGTACAGTCAATAAGTGCACCTTGCTGAGCGCCTTGCCAGGTTTTTGCGCTACTGCTTGGCCGCAGTCAATCTTGGGTTATTTACTTGGGTTAACATGCAGCATCCATTGAGCGCCACCAATAGTATAAATTTAAAAGGCGCAATTCCACTTTTGCAATCGAGAAAATGAAACGCGGTTTTTACACAATTATGGCGGCGCAGTTTTTTTCGTCGCTCGCAGACAATGCCTTGTTGATTGCCTCCATCGGACTACTGTTGCAACTCGACTGTCCGATCTGGATGACGCCGCTGCTCAAATTTTTCTTTACCATTTCTTACGTGGTGCTGGCGCCCTTTGTCGGCCCCCTTGCAGACGCGTTGCCCAAGGGCAAAGTGATGCTGATCACCAACGGCGTCAAAGTGATCGGTTGCGTGATGATGCTGTTTTACGAGTACGTTTCAGCCCTGGGAATCGCGCCCGACATGACCGTGATGCTGGCATATGGCGTAGTCGGGCTCGGTGCTGCCGCTTATTCCCCGGCAAAATACGGCATTCTCACCGAGCTATTACCGCCAGACAAACTGGTCGTTGCCAATGGTTGGATCGAGGGTCTGACCGTCGTCTCGATCATTGCCGGCACCGTCGTGGGCGGCCTGCTGCTGACAGCGCCAGTGTCCCGCCTGCTGCTCGGCTTTGATTTCCCGCTGATCGATACCCCAGTCGACACCCCCGCTGAGGCGGCCATCTCGGTCATCGTATTTTTCTATGTGGTGGCGGCGCTATTCAATCTCTACATTCCTGATACCGGCGCGCGCTACAAAAAACAGGATACGCGGTTGGTAAAGTTGCTCAATCAATTTGCCAATGCATTCACGGTGCTGTGGGATGACAAACTCGGACAAATTTCGTTGGCAGTAACGACACTTTTCTGGGGCGCGGGAGCAACCTTACAGTTCATCGTGTTGCGCTGGGCGGACAAACATCTGGGACTGCCGCTGGAGAAGGCAACCTTGATACAGGGCGTTTTTGCATTGGGGGTCGCGGTCGGGGCCATCACGGCGGCACGCGTGGTGCCGCTCAAAAAATCGTTGCGCATTCTGCCCGTCGGGGTCGCGATGGGGTTACTCATGCTTTTCTTGAATACCGTTTACGCGATGCCGGTGGTGTATGCGCTAATCATGTTAATCGGCGCCCTTGCTGGTTTTTTTGTAGTACCCATGAACGCCCTGCTGCAGCACCGGGGCCACGTATTATTATCGGCAGGACACTCCATCGCGGTGCAAAATTTCAACGAGAATTTATGTATTCTCTTTATGCTCGCGTTATATGCAGGGATGCTCTCTTTCCGACTTAAAACCGACACCATCGTCATTGTGTTCGGCCTGTTCGTGGCATTTTCAATGCTCGGGGTGATTTTCTGGCATCGGTTAAACCAGCGCAGATATGGCGATGCCGAACGCATTATCGGCATTGAAAAGGGCGAGTCGCAAACGCATTTTGCCGACCGGCCGCATTGACTTTTCCGCCTCCGTCTACAGCACCACGGGCGCGTCCGACTGTTCGTTAAGGTGTTTACCCGTGGCAGGGAAATAAGCCGCCAGCTCTGCGCTGATCTTCTGGATGCCTGTCACGCTGCCGCTCGCAAAATCGCCTTGGCGAAAGTGCCGTTCGATCTCACTGCAGATCGCGTTCCAGCGCTGGTCACCAGCGTGTCGATGAATGCCCCGATCCGCAACAATTTCTACTTTGCGGTCCGCGAGCAATAAGTAAATGAGCACACCATTATTCTCTTCGGTATCCCAAACCCTGAGCAGCGAAAAAACATCGAGTGCCCGCTGACGCGCAGAAATACCTGACCATAACTGCCCGGTCGTCAGCTCAGCCTCAATGGCGAACCGCAATTGTCCGCGATGCAACTTTTCACCCGTCGTCACGGCGTTGCCGATGGCCTTCAGGGTCGCTGCTGGAAATTGCCGGTGCAGGATGATCGGCGACATCCACACGTGGCGAAAGAACCGTTTTAGCCAAGTCATCGTCATCTGCTCTTAAAGTTACTTACCAGCTGCCCGATGAGCCGCCGCCGTCAAAGCCACCGCCCCCGCCACTGAAGCCGCCGCCACCACCGCCAAAGCCGCCGCCGGCAGACCAGCCTCCCAGCCTGCCGTTAGATAAATTCAGTGCGCCCATGAATAGCACGATAAAGAAAATAACCACGCCGGCAATCGCCGGAAACAGCATCCCGCCGGCCAACCACCACGCTGCCGCGCCCACCGCGCCGCCGGTGGCCGTCGCGCCCACGAATCTGCCCAACAGCGAGCGCAGCAGCGGTCCTACAAACATCGCCGCAAAAAAACCCAGCACCAAAAATGACTGGATATCGGGACCGCGCTTTACATCGACGCGTTTTTGCGGCGGCGGTGGCAAAGCTTCGCCTTGTAGCACGTCGATGATCTTGGCAACGCCGTCGTCAATCCCTCCTGCGAAATCGCCGGCCCGAAATTTCGGAGCAACGATTTCAGCAATGATGCGTTTGGACATGGCGTCCGTCAGCACGCCCTGGGTGCCGCGTCCGGTGAGGATTTGTAGTTTGCGGTCATTCTTGGCAACCACCAGCAGCACGCCATCATCCACTCCCTGGCGACCCAGTTTCCATGCATCGGTTACGCGCAGCGAATAGTCGAAAATCGTCTCGGGCTGGGTGGTGCCGACGACCAGCACCGCGATCTGCGCGCCCTTTTTCGCCTCAAAATCTTTTAGCCGCGCCTCTATCCGATTCTGGTCTGCCACGGAGAGTGTGGCGGTTTGGTCAGTGACCCGCTTTTCCAGCTTGGGTACCGCCAGCATCTCGCCTTCTGCCGCATGAACGCTTGGCGCCATCCACAGTGCGACAAACACCAGCAGCACACGCAACAAAAACGGCGGCCGTCGCCATACCAGCCACGGCACTGGCACCCGGCGCGGGCGGGGCCAGGCGCTGCTTTGCAACAATGCTGTCTGACCCTGCCGGTCAGCGGCAATGGCACTCATGCGACACGGCAATGCGCCGACTCCGCCATTCGCATTTCAACCGTCACTTGGCCGGTGGTTCTGTCGGCTTGACACCGAAATCGACTTTCGGTGCCGTCGAAATCGCTTTTTCATTATCGACCGTGAATTGCGGTTTCACCTTGTAACTGAACATCATCGCGGTCAGATTGGTGGGAAATGAACGCGTTAGCACGTTGTACTGCTCAACCGCCGTCGTGAAGCGATTACGCGCGACGGTGATGCGATTCTCGGTGCCTTCCAGCTGTGATTGCAGTTCGCGAAAATTAGCGTCCGATTTCAATTGCGGATAATTCTCAGCGACCACCAGCAATCGCGACAGCGCGCTTGACAACTCGCCCTGGGCCTTCTGGAAATTTTTTAACGCTTCCGGATTGTTGACCACATCCGCGCCGATGTTCATCTGGCCGACTTTGGCGCGCGCGTTGGTCACGCCGAGGAAAACATCTTTTTCCTGTTGCGCATAGCCCTGCACGGTAGCGACCAGATTCGGGATCAGGTCCGAGCGACGCTGGTATTGATTCAACACTTCCGCCCAGGCTTTCTTGACGCCTTCGTCTTTCGCCTGAAAATCATTGTAGCCACACCCGGATAAAGCCAATATCGCGGTCAATCCAAATACCAGTGCCAATTTGCGCATGTATGTCTCCTAAAAAATTCCGGTCGCAAAAGTTGCAACACCGCAGCCGTTAAATAGGGCCGATTATGCCGATTACAACGCCGTTTGCAAACAGTTTTGCCCGCAGCACATTTTATTTAACCTCGCCTGCCACTTGTTTGGCCTCCTCTTGCCGGGCGAACAGCAAATCTTCCCAACCTTTCAATTTTTCCGTCAAGCTGCGCAACAAATAGGCCGGATGGTAGGTGGCGATCACGGGAATCCCGCGATAGCGATGAAGCTTGCCGCGCATTGCCGCCATGCTGGCATCAGATCCGGTCAGGCGCATGACGGCAATTTTACCCAGCGCAACGATCATTTTGGGCTGAATCAGATCAATCTGCCGATCCAGAAATGGTGCGCAGGCGGCGGCTTCTGCCGCCTCCGGATTGCGATTGCCGGGCGGGCGACACTTGACGACGTTGGCGATGTACACGTCGCGGCCGCGCTGCAGGCTAACCGCCGCCAGCATCGCATCGAGCAGCTTGCCCGCCGGTCCCACAAAAGGCTCGCCTTGCCGATTTTCCTCCTCACCCGGACCTTCACCGACCAACAGCCATGCAGCTGACTGACTACCCGTACCGAAGACGACTTTATCCCGCAATTTGCAAAGCCCGCAGGCGGTGCAGGCGTCGGCCTCAGCTATCAGCGCGGGCCAGTCCATTGCGGCAATGCGCCCGGCGCGTGCCGGATCGACAGAAATGGCTACCAACGCAACCGGTTTTGTTACTGACGCAGAGGGCGCGATGCTGGATGCGCGCGGGTCTGCGGCGGCAACGGCAGGTGCCCGTTCACCGGTCACCGCGATTGTTTCTGAGGGCATACGGCCTAGTTGCCGAAAGGTGTCCAGCAATTCAAGTTCGCGCAGGTAATCCACGAAAGTTCTGGTCATCACAGAATTTTTTTGGCCACACACAGACCCAGAAATAACGCATCTTCGCGACCGGTCACAGCGGGGTAATAGTCACGACGCACGCCCAACTGCCTGAAACCGAATCGCTCGTAGAGACGCAATCCTGCCACATTTGTCGGCCGCACTTCCAGGTAAAGCATGTCCTGTTGGGCCGCGCACGCGCGATCGATCAGAAACTGTAAAAACGCCGCGCCCACGCCGCGCCGCTGCCAGTGATTGGCGACCGCGAAATTGAGCAGATGTGCTTCATCGAGTGTCGTCATCACCACCGCATAGGCAATCAGTTCTCCATCCGTCCAGCAGCACCAGCATTGGTATGCGCTCAACAGCGAATCACGAAAATTGCCGATGGTCCACGGAAAAAGATATACGTGCGCCTCGATCGCCGCAATCGCGTCAAGATCCTGTTCACGCATGGCGACGAATGACAAGTCGGGAGCGGCTGGTGCAGACAATACCGCACTCACGGCTGGCGATTCACGACAGCGCGGCAAATTTGGCGGCATGCAGCTGGTGCCGCTCGGCCAGCGTCATCGCCACTTTGTTGCGAAGGTAGAGCGGCGCCGCGTCTTCTGGCCTGATGGTG
>JAYVKG010000254.1:0-2368 GCA_043768625.1 Betaproteobacteria bacterium | reverse complement strand
GGGTCAGGCACCCTCAAAATTTCTTGGAAGCAGGGTGTGGCGTTCAATGGTGAATTGGCCGTCGAAAAGATCAAGATCGATCAACTGACGCAGGTTTTTACACGGGACATATCACTTGGCGGAAAACTCGAAGGCCGATTTACGGCATCCGGGGAGGCGTTAAACATCGGGACGTTACTCGACAAGCCAAACATCCAGGGTAATTTTGAGGTCAAAGAGGGCTCAATCGGCAACGTTGATCTGGTGCAGGTAATGCGTTCACCGGGCAGCGTCGGCGGGCAGTCGAAGTTCAGCGATCTCACCGGTCAGTTGCGCGTGTCCGATGGAGTGATCCGCTATGAAAAATTGAAGTTCGTCGGCGGCGTGCTGTTGGCCAACGGCACTGTAAATGTGGTGATGGCGAACAGCAATTTATCCGGCGGGGTAAATTCAGAAATACGTTCCAGCGTGGCGCAGGATCGCGCTGCGTTCAACGTCGGCGGCAAAGTTTCCCGGCCTGCCTTGCGGCGCGGAGGTTAGCGTCATACCAACGCAGCAACCACACATTGATGCGAACGTGATTGCCAACGCCGCCTCCAATCCGCCGACCGCGCCATCTATCGCGCCAAAAAAAAATATCCGCGACCTGAAAAAGCTTGCTGCGCTGATTCGCTTCATCGCGCCGTATAAGTTGAGATTTTTCTGTGCGATGCTGGCTTTGGTGGTCGCGGCGTCGAGCATTCTGGCAATCGGCCAGGGCTTAAAGCATGTAATTGACCAGGGCTTTACGGCTGCCAGCGCGAAGACGCTCGATCAAACGTTGTTCGCCCTGCTGGGCCTGTTGATGGTGCTGGGTGTTTCCACGTTTATTCGCTATTACCTCATCAACTGGGTTGGAGAACGGTTCATCGCCGACATTCGTCGCGCGGTGTTTGACCACATACTGAAGCTTTCACCGACTTTTTTTGAAGTCACGCGCACCGGCGAAGTCATGTCGCGCATTACCAATGATACGGCGCTGCTCGACGCGGTGATCGGCGGTGCGTTTTCGTTTGCGTTGCGTAATATCGTGCTGTTTACCGGCGGCATGGTGATGCTGCTGATCACCAGCACCAAGCTCACGTTGCTGGTGGTCGCAGGCATACCGCTGGTGCTGGTGCCGATACTTCTGCTGGGGCGGCGGGTGCGAAAACTCGCAAGGGAAATGACCGATCGTCTCGCCGATGCCACCGCTTTTCTTGACGAGACACTGCATGAAGTTCGGACCGTTCAAGCCTACACCCACGAGCCGATAGATCGCGCACGTTTTGCGGAACGCATTGAAGCGGTGTTCGCCGCCGCCATTATCAAGGCGCGTTTCAACGCCGGACTAATCGCGGCGGTGATTGTGCTGGCTTTCGGCGCTATCGGGGTGATTCTCTGGGTGGGCGGCAACGATGTTATCAAGGGTCGCATCACGGGCGGCGAGTTGTCGGCATTTTTGTTTTATTCGGTGCTGGTGGCCAATGCGGTGGCAGCGGTTAGCGAAGTGTACGGAGAACTGATGCGTGCCTCGGGTGCCTCGGAGCGACTAATGGAATTGCTTGCGACTACGCCCGATATTGCCGCGCCTGATACTCCGCTCGCTCTGCCGCCGCGAAGCAATTCAAATATGATTGGCCGTTTGTCGATTCAGAACGTGACTTTTCATTATCCGTCGCGCAAAGATGCGCCTGCGATTCGCAATTTTTCGGCGGAGATTTCCCCTGGGCAAGTGGTTGCGCTGGTGGGGCCGAGCGGCGCAGGCAAAACATCGGTGTTCCAATTATTACTGCGGTTTTATGACGCCCAACAAGGCAGCATATTAATTGACGGCGTCGACATTCGCCGCGCCGATCCTCGAGATGTACGTTCACGCATTGCGCTGGTCTCACAGGACCCGGTAATTTTCGCCGCCAGCGTTGCCGACAATGTGCGCTATGGCCGGCACGACCCCGACATCAGCAAAGCGGATGTGCGCGCCGCCTGCGAAGCGGCCTACGCGCTGGATTTCATTGAAGCCTTGCCGGAGGCTTTTGATACCTATCTGGGTGAGCGCGGGGTCAGGCTCTCTGGCGGGCAGCGCCAGCGCATTTCAATTGCCCGTGCCTTTCTTGCCGATCGCGCCATTCTATTGCTGGATGAAGCGACCTCGGCGCTGGATGCAGAATCTGAACGCATGGTGCAGCTGGCAATGCAAAAACTGATGCTCGGCCGCACCACCTTAATCATCGCGCATCGTCTGGCCACCGTGAAATCGGCAGATCGGATTATCGTGATGGATCAGGGCACCATTGTCGCCGAGGGCAATCATGAATCACTGGTGGCGGAAGGTGGTTTGTACGCGCGATTGGCGGCGTTGCAGTTTGTC
>JAYVKG010000253.1:0-2879 GCA_043768625.1 Betaproteobacteria bacterium | reverse complement strand
CTGCTGGCGGCGAAATTGTAGTCGGCGCTGCCACGGATGGCCCAATCACAGGTGCTGCGACGGGTGCGGCAACGGGTGCGACAGGAACCGTGATCCGCTGCTCGCTTTTAACAGGTACGACCGGCTCTGCTACCTGATCTGCACCACCGGCAATCAGCGGCACGATCAACAGCGCCACAATGTTGATGATCTTGATCAGTGGATTGATCGCCGGACCGGCGGTATCTTTGTACGGATCGCCTACCGTGTCGCCAGTGACCGCGGCTTTATGTGCGTCTGAGCCTTTGCCGCCATAGTGCCCGTCCTCGATATATTTCTTGGCGTTATCCCAAGCACCGCCGCCGGTACACATCGAGATGGCGACGAACAAGCCCGTCACGATCGTGCCCATTAACATACCGCCAAGCGCTTGAATACCTGCATCCCGGCCCATCAGCAGGCCAACGATCAGCACCACGGCGATTGGTGCCAGCACCGGCAGCAGCGATGGAACAATCATTTCCTTGATCGCACCGCGGGTCAGCAGGTCAACCGCGCGTGAATAATCCGGCTTGGCAGTGCCCTCCATGATGCCTTTGATTTCACGGAACTGGCGGCGCACTTCCTCGACCACACTGCCTGCACAACGACCAACAGCCTCCATCGCCATTGCTGCAAAAAGATATGGAATCAAACCGCCGACAAACAGTCCGATGATGACGGCCGGATTGGAAAGATCAAACGTCAAGTGTCGACCCGCTTCCTCCAGTTTATGTGTGTAGTCTGCAAACAACACCAGAGCCGCAAGCCCCGCCGAACCGATGGCGTAGCCTTTGGTAACGGCTTTGGTGGTATTGCCAACCGCGTCCAGCGGATCGGTAACGTCACGCACGCTCTTGGGTAATTCCGCCATTTCCGCAATGCCGCCGGCGTTGTCGGTGATGGGGCCATAGGCGTCAAGTGCAACGACGATACCCGCCATCGACAACATCGAGGTTGCCGCGATGGCGATACCATATAGACCGGCCAGCGCGTAAGCGGCATAAATTGCCAGGCACACCGACAACACCGGCCATGCGGTGGAGCGCATTGAAACGCCGAGACCAGCAATCATGTTGGTTGCATGACCTTTGGTTGAAGCTTCTGCCACGTGCTGCACGGGCTTGAATTCGGTACCGGTGTAGTACTCGGTGATATAAACCATCAGCGCGGTCAACACCAAACCCACCACGCAGCAGAGCCACAGATTCATGACGGTGAGCCTGGGGTCTTGAAGATGGATGTCACCCATCATCCACTGTGTGATGAAATAAAATGCCGCTACCGCCAGAATGCCTGAAACAGCCAAGCCGCGATAAAGTGCGTTCATAATCTTGCCGCCTTCCCAGGCTTTGACACACGCGCAACCGACGATTGACGCGATGATGGCAAACGCACCAAGCACCAGAGGATAGACCACCACGTTAGCCACGGTCACCGTGCCGGGCAACAACAACGCACCCAACACCATTGTTGCAATGATCGTGACGGCGTAGGTTTCGAACAGGTCCGCTGCCATGCCGGCGCAGTCGCCGACATTATCCCCAACGTTGTCGGCAATCACCGCAGGGTTGCGGGGATCATCTTCAGGAATGCCAGCTTCCACTTTGCCGACCAAATCCGCACCGACGTCCGCACCCTTGGTAAATATTCCGCCACCCAGCCGCGCGAAAATTGAGATCAAAGACGAACCGAATGCGAGGCCAATGAGTGGCTTGATAATGTCGCTCATTTTGGTGCCATAAACCGCCGAGCCTTGAAGATAGTAAAAGAACACCACCACGCTCAGCAGCCCGAGGCCCACCACCAGTAAGCCCGTGATCGCACCACCCTTGAATGCAACATTAAGTGCAGGATTGATGCCCTGGCGCGCCGCCTCCGCCGTGCGTACATTCGCCCGCACCGAAACATTCATGCCGATGTAGCCTGCCGCACCAGACGCAATCGCGCCAAGCGCGAAGCCCATCGCGGTATCGGTACCTAGCCCCGGAATCAGCCAGATGGCGATGAACAACACCGCGCCGACGATCGCAATGGTGGTGTACTGTCGATTGAGATACGCTTTCGCGCCGGCCTGAATCGCGGCTGCGATTTCGCGCATGCGGTCATTACCGTCGGGCTGCGAAAGTATCCATTTGGTTTGCCACGCACCATACGCGAGCGCCAACAACGCGCACGCCAAGGCAAAAAGAAGACCTGCTGAAACGGTAGCCATTTACCCACTCCCTGAATGATTGGAACCCGACTGCTGTTTTGAAATTCTAATAATGTGAAAAAACGCACAATTTTAGCAGAGGAAGGGCGTAAGGGTGACGGACAATAAAGTCTTACGCCACTTCGTCTGCTTCGCCCGCAAAAAGGCGGCCTGGTGTAGCCGTCAGTTGTGCCGAGGGGCGAGATGGATCTTGTCTCAAGACGGAAATAATCGCACTAGATACCAGAACTGGCGGTGTTTTTCAGGCATATATGGCCTGCAAGCCGCACCAGTGCTGGAGTTTCAACGGCGGTTCGATAATCGCGTACCGTGAAGCCAATTTTCTGCATTGCCACGCGACTTTCACATGGGTGACTTGCGCCATATAAACGCCAAGGGTGCGCAATTGAAATTGGTTGAGGCCGGCGTGATGAAACAGGCAACCGCGTGAGCCTCAGTAGCATGGCGCGGGATTGTCCGTTCTTTGAGCGAAGAGCGCATCACCGAGCCTTGCATCGCCTGCGCCGGCAGGCGCAACTTCTTCACGAACCTCATCCCGGAACGTTTTGGGCATCAAAACATCGCGGAGCACCATTTCGAAGTTGCTGGCGCAAACTATCGCAAGCCCGCTCAGACCATCGTGTCCGGTGTCGACACGTAAGCCTGC
>JAYVKG010000252.1:0-3315 GCA_043768625.1 Betaproteobacteria bacterium | reverse complement strand
CTGCTTGAGGTATGACAGTGAGGAGTAGCCGGTACCAAAGTCATCGATCGCCAGACCCAGCCCCATGTCACCCAGCGTTTTCAGCAGCACGGCGGTGTCATCGATATTTTTGAGCAACATGCTCTCTGTCATTTCCAGCTCAACCGTGTGCAGGTCCAGCGCGGCCGCCTTGGCGGTTTGCTCGAGTGCGCGTACCAGGCGATCGGCGTCAAACATCTGCCCCACCGACATATTCACCGCGAGTCGGATCTCGCGACCGCTTTTTTTCTGCCATTCCGCGACTTGCCGGAACGCGTGTTCAATCACCCACTCACCAATCGGCACTATGAGGCCGGAATCTTCTGCGACGTTGATGAATTTGTCCGGTGCCAGCAGTCCGTGACGCGGATGCTGCCAGCGGATCAGCGCTTCCACACCGGTTATCTGGCCGGTCTTGAAGGATACGCGTGGCTGGTAATGCAATAGCAGCTCGTCGCGGCGCAACGCGAGCCTGAGATAGTTTTCAATCGACAGCCGTTCCTGTGCCCGGGCATTCAACTGGTGCGAGAAAAACTGGTAGTTGTTGCGGCCCTTGGCCTTGGCGTCGTACATCGCCACGTCGGCGTGTTTCATCAGTGTTTTCGGATCGGGTCCGTCGGTAGGATAAATCCCGATACCAATCGAGCAGGAGGTGGTCAGGTGATGCGTGTTAATCATGATCGGCGAGGCGAGCGCCGCAATCATTTTCTCGGCGACCTGCTGCGCACCCTCGTGCACATCACGACTTTCACTGCCGGGAAGATTCTCCAGAATCACCGCAAATTCATCGCCACCCAGTCGCGCCACGGTGTCGCTGACGCGCACGCACGCCGACAGGCGTGCCGCGACACGCTTTAACAGTTCGTCACCCACGTCGTGACCCAGTGAATCGTTGATCGTCTTGAAACGATCAAGGTCGATAAACATGAACGCAAGACCGGCCCGTTTGCGTGCCGCATTGGCGACTCCCTGCTCCAGCCGGTCATTGACCAGCATCCGGTTTGGCAGGCCCGTCAGCGGATCGCGCGTGGCCAGGAATTCGACACGCTCCTCGGCCGATTTTCGCTTGGTGATGTTGGCGGTGGTACCGGTCATGCGCAGCGCGCGGCCATTGGCATCGCGTTTGGTTACCTTGCCCTTTGACTGCAGCCATACCCATTCTTCAGTCTCGCCAGGGGCGCGATACTCGCACTGAAAATCTTCGTGGGTGCCATTGGCCGCAGCCAGCAGCGCCGCCGCGAAACGTTCGCGATCGTCAGGGTGACTCCACGCCAGGACCTCGTCGCGGCGAAAGGCAATACCACCGCGTTCAATTTGCCGCGCGCCTAGCAGGGCCAGCCAGTTTTCACTGAAAAACACCTGGTCTTCGGCGAGATTCCAGTCCCAAATGGCAAGACCCGAACCCAACAGCGCCAAGTCCAGCCGCTCTTTGGAACGGCTCATCTCCCGCTCGGCGCGCTTTTGATCGCTTATATCCCGACCGATGCCGATACCGTAACGCTGCCCGTCGATATCGACAGCGCGGGCAAAAAAAGAATAAGGAAATATCTCGCCGCCTTTATGGCGCATTCCCGCCTCCAGCAGGAATTCTTCGCTATTCGCAAACAGCCGGCGAATCGCATCTGCCATCAGCGCGCGATCGGGTTCATCAATAATATCCAGCGCCCGCATTTGTTCCAGCCCGGCGGTGGTGTAGCCGGTGTGCGCAGCAAATTGTTCGTTCCACCGCACCACCCGGCCGTTTGCTTCAAACATGAAGAAATCCGCCGCCAGCGTTTCCATGGCGGCGTCGGAAAAATCCTTTTCGTAGCGGACTTTCGCTTCAGCTGCTTTGCGGAACGCAATCTCGTCTTCAAGCAGCTGCTCAAGCCGGGCAAATTCCTGGGTGAGCGTGTTTTTTTGCTGTCCGGCAGGCGCTGCATCGCGTGCACCGGCTGGCAGCGCCGCATGTGCCGCGCGGCGCTCGTTGCGCGCCTCACAGCGTGCTTCCAGTCGGGCCCGCGCCAGCTCGGCCAAATTCTTCAGCGCCTCCAGTTCGCGGGCAGCGACTTCCCGTGACACGGTATCAAATACCGACAACACGCCGAGCAATTCTCCGGCGGGTGAAAAAATGCCGCTGGCTGCATAAAAGCAAATATAAGGTGGCCCGGCGACCAATGGGTGATCGCGAAATCGCTTGTCTGCCAACGCATCGGGGATAACAAATAACGCTGCGCGCTGCGTTGAAACCGCCATCGCGGGCAGGTAAAAACAGTGTGCCCGCGACAGCGCCGTGAATGGTAGCCCGGTGCGTGCCTTGAACCATTCCCGGGTAATCGTAGTGGCAGTACCTGCTGCAGGCTTGCCAGGCTCAAAAAAAGAAATTGCCGCCATGGTCGTGCCAAAAGCTTCTGCGGCGCGGCGCGCCAGATCGTCAAAGGCAGGCTCGGGCGGCGTGTCAAGAATATCGTAGCGCGCCACGCTGCTGACGTCTGTATCGAGCAGTTGGTCGGGGGCATTCATCAGGCGTAACGTTGCGGCAGCATTTGCTTTTTAGGCGCAGGGCTCAATGGCGATGTGACACTAGGCGATCTCGGCAACGACCGGCGCGTGATCCGAAGGTCGCTCAAGCTTGCGCGGCTCAACATCAATTATGCTGGCACGGCAGCGTGCCGCAAGGCCATTCGTCAGCAAAATATGGTCGATCCGCATACCGAGATTGCGCTTGAAGCCGTTCATCCGATAATCCCACCAGCTGTAACTTTTTTCGGCTTGATCAAACAGCCGGAAGCTGTCGACCAGACCCAACCCAACCAGCGAGCGAAACGCCTCGCGCTCGGGTTCGCTGCACAGGACCTGACCCTCCCACGCTTTCGGGTCGTATACGTCGCGATCATCCGGGGCGATGTTGTAGTCGCCGAGCAAGGCGACTTCGCCATACTCCGCCACGCTTGCGTGCATATAAGCCTGCAGCGCGGCCAGCCACTTTAACTTGTACTGGTATTTATCCGAGCCGACCGTCTGCCCGTTCGGAATATATACGCAGACCAGCCGCACGCCTTCAATGGTGGCGGCAATCACGCGCTTTTGGTGATCCTCAAAACCGCCGATGTCCTTGCTCACGTCCTCTGGTCGTGCGCGCGAGATGATGGCGACGCCGTTGTAGGTTTTCTGGCCATTGAAAACGGCGTGGTAGCCAATGTCGTCAAAGGCGGCGAGGGGAAATTTCGCGTCCTCGATTTTTAATTCCTGCAGGCACAGTGCGTCCGGCTGATGGGTCTTCAGCCAAGCGATGACGTGCGGCAATCGCACGTTAAG
>JAYVKG010000251.1:0-7663 GCA_043768625.1 Betaproteobacteria bacterium | reverse complement strand
AAAAAACGCTGCACGAGGAACGAACGCGAAAAATAGGCGCCAGCGCAGTCACGATTTGGGTGCCGCTTCGGTGGGTGACAATAGATGGTGCCAAAATCTTTCGCCCGCGCAGCATTCCACAAATTTTCGCGCCGACCAAATGCATTATCAGATAGAGCTTACGTTTTCTTGGGGGCTGGTGGACGGTATCGCACAGACACCGGCGGTGATCGCTTGACCAACCGTTCCCGACAACGCGAGCGGAGGCATCTTGTTGCGTCTGTGCAACAGTGTTTGGCAAGTTGAGCAAAATGTGACATTAGTGTGGATAATCTTGGGCAGCGCGGGGTGACGACCCTAATACAAAAAGTTAACGCGCATCGCGCTGAGGTCGCCGGAAAGCGTTGCAACCCGGGGCAGTGTGATGCGCGATACCCGGCGCTAGCGGCTAACTTTCAGCGCGACATTTGCCTTGCGAAATCAGTCAGCACAATTGTTCGATCACTAAAAAAAAGGGTTCTTCCATGAAAATGAAATCTCTGCCGTTTGCAGTCATGCAAGCCAGCATGGGCATCGTCGTCGGTGCCATCGCTACCAGTGGCATGGCCCAGCAACCACAAAAGATCGACAAGGTTGAAGTGACCGGTTCTAATATCAAGCGCATTGAAGGCGAGAGTGCGCTGCCGATTACCATTTACAAGCGCGAGGATATCGAAAAAACCGGTGCTACCAATGCCGCTGAACTGCTCGACAAGTTACAGCTCAATAGCGGCGCTACGGTCAACATTTCGAACGGGGTTGGCGATGGGTTGACCCCCGGCTTTGCCGGTGCTTCGTTGCGCGGTCTGGGTCCTAACAATACATTGGTATTGTTGAATGGCCGACGCCTGGCCAACTACGCTTTTCAAGGCGCAGCGGTTGACGTCAACTCGATTCCGCTTGCTGCCATCGAGCGCGTTGAAATCCTTAAAGACGGTGCCTCGGCGGTATATGGCACCGATGCGATCGGTGGCGTGGTCAATTTCATCTTGCGCAAGGACTATCAGGGTATCGAGGGTTCCTATTTCAAAACCAAGGTCAAACGCGGTGGTGGCGATGACGAAAAATACACGCTCACCGGTGGATATGGCGACCTCAGCAAGGATCGCTTTAATGTGTTGATCTCGCTGGACAAGGAAAAATCCGACGCAGTCGCCGCCAGCCAGCGCAATTTCGCCAAGACCGGCCTGCGTCCTGATCTCGATCAGGTCAAGACCAGTGGCAATGCTTATCCGGCCAATATTCGTTCCGGTCCGGGGCGTGGCAACCCGACCGCTGCTATTGGTTGTTTGCCGGCCAAAGGCTCCTATTTCATTGTCGAGCAATCAAACCGCAATTGCCGCTACGACTACACATCGGCACTGGACATCTTTCCGCCGATCGAACGCAAAGGTGCGGTTGCGCGCGCAACTTTTCAACTGAACGCTGACAATCAGCTGTTTGGCGAATATACCTACAGTGAGAACAAGGCTACCTACGCTTCCTCTGAAACACCAATTAACGATTTCAGTGCTGCCGGTGACCGCCCGATTATCTTTCCGGCGAGCAGTAAATTTTATCCCGCCCCGTTTCGACGTCCGGACGGCTCTCTGGCAACGCCAACCGGCGACTTAGCCATTGCCTGGCGCGGCAAGGATGCAGGTCGACGCACAGATCAAGCGACATCGGAGCAATCACGCTTCGTGGTTGGTGCCAAAGGGTCATTTGGTGCGTGGGAATACGATACCGCCTTCAACCACGCTGAAAGCAAAGTGAGTGACCGCTATACCGATGGCTATTTATCCGAAGCGCGCTTGCGTGCTGCAATCCTGACCGGCGCGGTCAATGTATTCACGACGAGCGGCCAGGACGCGGCCGGACAAGCGGTGTTGAATACCGCCAAGATATTGGGCGAAGTGCGGCAGTCCAAGGGCACAGTGGACTCGTTTGACATCAAGGGTTCGACGGAGCTGCTGAAATTGCCCGCCGGTATGTTATCGATGGCATTGGGCGCGGAAGCACGCAAGGAAAAATTCAATGATCGTCCAGCCGCGGTGCTTTCATCGGGGGATGTGTTGGGCGGCGGTGGTAATTATCCGGGTGCCAGCGCTGACCGCAAGGTAACCGCGTTTTTTGCCGAGTTTGTCGCCCCGATCACAAAAGAGGTGGAAGCCACCTTCGCGGTGCGCACCGACCATTACTCCGATTTTGGCAATTCCACCAACCCCAAGATCGCCATCCGCTGGACCCCGAGCAAGGCGTGGCTGGTACGAGGCTCATACAACACCGGTTTCCGTGCGCCTTCGCTACCTGATTTGTATGTCGCACGTTACAACAGCAATACGGCAGACGATCATAGCGACCCGCTACGCTGCTTTCTTCCGGCGAACAATTTCGTTCAGGATACCGAGTGCGATGCGCAGACCATCAACCAGGTCGGCGGCAACCGCAATCTGCAGCCTGAAAAATCGCGGCAGGGCACGGTTGGCTTCGTTTTCGAGCCGGCTGCCGGATTGTCGCTGGGCATCGATTACTACTGGATCGAACGCAAGAGTTCAATCGGAACTCTGGGTGACAACACGCTGTACAACAACTTTGCTAAATACGGCGATAACAAATTTGTCCGTTTTGGCCGCGCTGCGGGCGGCGCATGCACCAATGACTTACCCGGCGCGCCGACCCCGGCAAATATTCCATGTGCGATCAGCACCGTGTTGCAGATCACCGAAAACCTCGGCATCTACCGGCTGTCCGGTGTCGACGTTTCTGCGTCCAGCAGCCACAACACGCCGTTTGGCAAGTTCAAGTTTGGCATTGAAGGCACCTACATTACCAAGTATGAGTATCAAAACGAGGTAAACGGCACGTTCTTCAACAATTCCGGTAACTTCACTTCCGACAACGGGGCAATCTCGCGCTGGCGCCACTTGCTGTCGGCTGGCTGGACCAGTGGCGTTTGGTCGGCATCGCTTTCGCAGAATTTTGTGCTTGGCTATCGCGATGACACCACCGGTGCCACCGCACCGCGTCGAGTTGGCAACGTCGACACCTACGACGCACAAGGCATCTGGACCGGCTTCAAGGGTCTGACGGTGGTGCTGGGCGTGAAGAATTTGTTAGACCGCGATCCGCCGGCATCGCGTCAAGGCCAATCATTCCAGGTGGGCTATGATCCGCGTTACGGCGACGCACTGGGCCGTGTTTTCTACGGCAAGCTTGCATATGCGTTTAAGTAAAGCGTAATTCAGGCAAAATAAAGAGAAGGGGCCGCGAGGCCCCTTTTCCTTTGGCCGCGCCTCGTGCGCGCGGTCAAGAAGTGCGGCTTGTCTGACCACTTTCTCACGCCGCCGTTTCGCGCGTCAGACAGTTTTCTGGCATCCTCGTCAACTTATAACCATGCAGAAATTACCATGAGCGATATCGTCACGCTGCGCCGGATTCTCAGAGAAAATCACGTCATCGCTGTGGTAGGCCTCTCTGCGAACTGGTGGCGGCCCAGCTATTTCGTGGCCAAGTACCTGCAGGAACATGGTTACCGGATCATCCCGGTGAACCCGGCGTACCAGGAAGTGTTGGGCGAAAAATGCTATGCGACGCTCGATGCGGTGCCGTCGAAAATCGACATGGTGGATTGCTTTCGCAAAGTGGAAGAGATCCCGCCATTGGCCGAGGCCGCAATTCGCGTGGGCGCGAGGTGCCTGTGGATGCAACTCGGCGTCGTGAACCACGCAGCCGCCATGACGGCGACTGCAGCCGGGCTCGAGGTGGTGATGGATCGATGCGTAAAAATCGAGCATGCGCGGCTGTTCGGCGGTTTGAACTACGCTGGGGTGAATACCCAGGTGATCTCGGCAAAACGTCCGGTCTAGGGATGGCAAAAAGAATCGCGGGCGGGTGCGGGAACATTATCGTCATTGGTCCGGTCCGGTCGCCATTGGTCGCACGCTGCCGTGCAGCGGTGACATGCGGCTTGACCTGCATTGGCGTGCCACCAATACTGACAGTCAATTAATAAGAAACGATTCCGATTGGCATCGTTTCGGACAAACGTTCGGAGAAAATCATGCAGGACTATCTCGTCTGGACCGCGGTCGGCTTTGCACTGGTCATCATTGAATTGATGACGGGAACGTTTTATCTGCTCGTGATCGGGGTGGGCGCACTGGCTGGCGCGTTGGCAGCGTGGCTGGGCACACCGTTTATCGCACAAGTCGGCGCGGCGGGTATCGTTTCAGGTCTCGGCACCTGGTGGGTGCAACGCTGGCACGCGGCGCACCGTACTGACGGCGATCAGGCCAACGCCATCGATATTGGCCAGGCGGTAACGATGGCAAAGTGGGTCAATCATGCAGAAGGAACATTGCGCATTAAATATCGCGGTGCGGAGTGGGATGCGCGCGTGAAGCCGGGTGACGTTAGTGCCAGCGCAGTTCGCACCGGTGACACATTGCACATTCTTGCGCAGGACGGGCAGTGCTGGGTGGTGGGTAGTCAGCGGCCCGCTGCCTGATGTTGTCAAGATTCATTAATGGGGCAATTGCTGCACTCATTGCGTGGTCGGCAACGCATTCGGCGTGGATCGCGCTGGCGGTGTTCGCTGCGGCCGCTGGCTTGAGTGGCAACAAGTTCACCTGGGCTGAAGAGATCGTGAAAGCAGTCAAGGACGAAGCGTGCAAGGCGAAAAAGCGCTCCGGCACCACGGAAAATACGCAATCTGCCGCGGGTGTCAAGTTGGCGACGGCAAAATTGGCCGCACGACTGGCCGCAAAGGTGGCACCAACTCTTTCCTCCAGGCAGACGCCACCCGCCATGCTCAAACACAACAAAGACTCGCCCTATGCCGTCGCCGACAACACATCGATGAATTCCCATTTTCCCCCTGTAATCGCAACCGCTTTTGAACAACCTCGTCAGGAGATTCCCATGTTTGCAAAATTGATCATCGCTGTTATTGTTGGCGCTGCCGCAGGCTTCATGACACAGAACCCCAGTATTGCGGTGGGCGTTTTCATTGCCGCATTCGTTGTCGCGCTCATTATCGAAGGCATGAAAATCGTGCCGCAGCAGAGCGCCTGGGTGGTCGAACGGCTTGGCAAATTTCATACCGTGCTGCAACCGGGTTTTAACTGGATCACGCCGTTCATAGATCGGGTGGCTTATCGCCACTCGCTCAAGGAAGTGCCGCTCGATATCGCCGAACAGGTCTGCATTACCAAGGACAATACCCAACTTGCGGTTGATGGCATCATTTATTTTCAGGTGATGGATGCCAAACTCGCCAGCTATGGTTCCTCAAACTACGAACTCGCCATTTCACAACTGGCGCAGACGGCGCTACGCTCCGAAATCGGCAAGATGGAATTAGACAAGACGTTTGAAAGCCGCGACGATATCAATCGGCAGATCGTTGCGGTACTCGACGAGGCCGGTCGCACCTGGGGCATTAAAGTTTTGCGCTACGAACTGAAGAGCCTTACACCGCCTGAATCGATCCTCCGTGCCATGCAGGCGCAGATTACCGCTGAGCGCGAAAAGCGCGCTGTGATTGCGAAGTCAGAAGGATTGCGTCAAGAACAAATAAATCTGTCCGACGGGCAGCGGCAAGGCGCGATTCTCGCATCTGAAGGTGAAAAGCAAGCGGCAATCAACAAAGCGCAGGGTGAGGCGGCGGCTTTGATCGCAGTGGCCGAGGCGACCGCCAGCGCGGTGCGGCAGGTAGCAGGCGCACTCGAAGCACCGGGCGGCATGCTGGCGGCCAATTTGAAAGTGGCGGAGAAATATATAGAGCAGTTCGGGCATTTGGCGAAAGTGGGCAATACACTCATTCTGCCGGCCAATTTGGCTGACGCGGGCGGATTTGTGGCGGCGGCGATGACGGTGTTGGATAGGGCGAAGCTGGGACAGAAGTAATGTTATGGAAGTACACCATCACCCTTCTACGTTTGCTGGTGGTGAGGGGATTTTAGGTATTGGCATTTGGCCTCGGCAGCGATTTGGCGATATTAGCCGGCGCGGTGAGCGAAATCATGTTCTTCATTCGCCTGAGGCCGGCGCAACGCATTCGAACGACCAGGTGATGGTGAATGTCTGGCATTGGTGCGGTTTTCCCGCTTCTTTGCGGCCGGAATTCGCCCACAATGGCGACTTGCAAAAATTGCGTTAAGGAGTTAACGCGCAAAAGCGCAACGCTTCAGAGAGCAGGTGCGGCGAATAGATCGCCACGCCATCAAAGGCGTTGCCATATCGCGCACCGAATTGCGTCACATGACCACTCAGTTTGTTGAGCGTATCCGCATCAAATTACATAATACCGGCGATGAAAGAGGATTGAAATAAAGACACAAACATTAATGCTGCAACTCCGCATGGACGATGCAACCAAAGCGCATGCGATTGAAGCGTCGAGGTGCTAGCAGCCAGGATTCTGCCGGCAACCGAGTCCAGGGTAGTTTTTGAATGCCTCGTTATGCCGCATGCGCCTCTTTTTCACTGGACGTAACTTCCTGCAAAATTGCACAAAGCAAATGTGGATTGCGTTGCGAAAATAATTCACGCTTGCCCTTTTGCACTCCTGGCCTTTTTTTGTGGAACAAAATGTGCCGTGGCGGATTGCCATGGGTAAGGCAGAATTGAAATACAGTGATCGCCTTGCAACGACACACAGCTAGGTGGCGGCCATGAATCATTTGCGCGTGAACGGACTCGATTTCTCTTATCTTGAAAAGGGAGACGGGCCGCTCGTCATCTTACTTCACGGATTTCCTGATACGGCGCATACCTGGGACCATCAAAGTTCGGCGCTGGCTACCGCCGGCTACCGGGCGGTCGCGCCTTACCTGCGCGGGTATTATCCGACCGGCATTCCGCCGGATGGCTTCTATGATAAAGCCACGCTCGCGACCGATATCGCTGAATTGATCCGGCTGCTTGGCGGCGGCAAGCCGGTCCATCTTGTTGGACAGGATTGGGGCGCAATCATCTCGTACGCCGTGCTCTCGGCTTTCCCCGAACTGATCCGCCGTGCGGTAGTGATGGCGGTTCCACACCCGGCGCAGGTGGCGAAAAGCATGCTTGACGCAAGACAAATCCACCGCTCTTTTCATTGGTGGTTCTTTCAGTTGCCTGATTTGCCCGAGAAGGCGCTTGCTGCCAACGATTTCGCATTTATCGACTATCTTTGGAGCTACTGGTCCACGCCCGGCTACCAGGATGCGGCACATATTGGCCAGATCAAATCAATGCTCAGCGAACCCGGCGTCCTCGCGGCAACGCTCGGCTATTACCGGGCTATGTTTGATCCGCGCAAAGGAGATCCCCGCCTCGAAAAGACGCGATTGAACATGGATCGACCCATCACGGTTCCGACACTCGCTCTCTGCGGCAGCGATGATCTTCGCGCCGAGCTGATGACCGATCAGGCCCAATATTTCTCCGGCGAATACAGCTATCAGGTTGTTTCCGGTGCCGGCCATTTTCTTCACCGCGAGAAACCCGAAGTTGTGACGCGGCATATCCTTGAATGGTTGGGTACACCCTGAAACTTCCTGCCAATCATCTTTAAGGGGCGCGCGTAAATTGTTTCGCAAAAAATAGCGACGGAGCAGGCGGTTAAATATTTTTATACCTCCCATTAAACATGGGCAATTCAAGCCTTCATCGGTTCGGC
>JAYVKG010000250.1:0-6546 GCA_043768625.1 Betaproteobacteria bacterium | reverse complement strand
GCGTTCATGACAATCATGCGTTGCGCCAGCGTCATGGCTTCAACCTGATCGTGGGTGACGAAGACGCTGGTGGTTTTCAGTTCTCGGTGCAGCTTCTGGATTTCCAGACGCATCTGTACCCGCAGCTTGGCGTCGAGATTAGACAGCGGCTCGTCGAACAGAAAAGCGGCAGGCTCCCGCACAATCGCGCGCCCCATGGCCACGCGCTGGCGCTGTCCGCCGGAAAGTTCACGCGGCTTACGTTGCAGCAGTGCGTCCAGTTCGAGAATCTTCGCCACCTTTTGCACGCGGCTTTCGATATCGGCAGCTGAAAATTTTCGAATGCGCAGGCCGTACGCCATATTGTCGTATACCGACATATGCGGGTACAGAGCGTAGTTCTGGAATACCATCGCAATATCACGGTCCTTCGGCTCAAGCTTGTTGACCACACGCGAGCCGATCAAAACCTCCCCGGCCGTGATTTCTTCCAACCCCGCAATCATGCGCAGCAGAGTTGATTTACCACAGCCTGACGGTCCAACGATGACGATGAATTCGCCGTCGGCGATGTCGACATCGACGCCGTGCACCACCGCGTTGTTACCGTAGGATTTTTTGACCCCTTTGAGCGTTATGTTTGCCATTGTGCATCTTTATTTAACGCGCGCAGATGTCGGCCACCCCTAGCGTACACGCGCGTCGCCAAGCCAAATGCCGCTCGCCACCGTTGCAGTGCTAAACGTTGCACCCTCATTTCTCCGTCTCCACCAAACCTTTAACAAACCACCGCTGCATCAACATCACCACCAGCGCCGGCGGCACCATCGCCAATATCGCGGTCGCCATCACCAAATTCCATTCGGTTGCTGCGTCGCCACCGGAAATCATCCGCTTGATGCCAATCACCGTCGTGTACATCGACTCCTGTGTCGTGATCAGCAACGGCCATAAGTACTGATTCCAGCCATAGATAAACTGTATGACAAACAGGGCCGCGATACTGGTCTTTGAAAGCGGCAGCACCACATCCCAGAAAAACCGCATCGGCCCCGCACCGTCCATGCGCGCGGCTTCGGCGAGCTCATCGGGAATGGTAAAAAAGAATTGACGGAACAGAAACGTGGCCGTTGCCGAGGCGATCAGTGGCAGAGTCAGCCCGGCGTAGGAATCCAGCATGCCTAAATCGGCGACGACCTTGAAAGTCGGAATGATGCGTACCTCCACCGGCAGCATCAGCGTGATGAAAATCATCCAGAAGCAAAAATTGCGCAACGGAAAACGAAAGTAGACGATGGCGAAAGCGGAGACAATTGAAATACCGATTTTTCCAAACGCGATGATCAACGCCATGATGCCGCTGTTGATCATCATCCGCCCGACCGGTGCGGAAGCACCCCGGGTGGAACCGGCAGACAGCACTTGTGAATAGTTATTGAGGAACTGGTCGCCTGGAACCAGCGACATCGGCACATTTAAAATTTGATCGAGCGTGAGCGTCGAGGCGACGAAAGTGACATACAACGGAAACGCGACGATCAGCACGCCCAGCGTCAGCACGAGATAACAAAAAGCTGTCGTCCAAGGGCGATTTTCAACCATTTTTAGTACTGCACTTTCTTTTCCACAAACCGAAACTGAATCACCGAAAGCGCAATCACGATGCACATCAAAATCACCGACTGCGCCGACGAGCCGCCAAGATCCGCCGCCTTCACGCCATCGTAATAAACTTTATAAACCAGAATTTGTGTGGAAGTTGCGGGTCCTCCCTGGGTGGTCGCATCGATGACGCCGAAAGTATCAAAGAATGCATAGACGATGTTGACGACCAACAGGAAAAAAGTAGTCGGCGACAGCAGCGGAAAAACGATTGTCCAGAAGCGCCAGAACGGTGACGCGCCATCAATTGCTGCCGCTTCCATCAATGACCGCGGGATCGATTGCAATCCGGCCAGGAAGAACAGAAAGTTATAACTGATCTGTTTCCAAACCGATGCCACCACCACCAGAATCATGGCGTGATCGCCGTTCAGCAGATAGTTCCAGGGTAAGCCCCACTGTTTCAAGAGGTAGCCGAGAATGCCGATGGAGGGTGCGAACAGGAACGCCCATAACACACCGGCGATGGCCGGCGCGACAGCATATGGCCAGATCAATAGCGTTTTAAACACGAAGGCGCCGCGAACGATACGATCAGCCGCGACTGCCAGCAACAGCGAAATTGACAGGCCCAGACTAGCCACCAGCAAACTGAATGTCGCCGTGGTCTGGAATGACAAAAGATAGTGGTCATCGGCAAATAGCGCCCTGAAATTTTCAAACCAGACAAACTCGCTGTGCAATCCAAACGCGTCCTGTGACAACAGCGACTGATACAGCGCCTGGAAAGCCGGCCAGAAAAAAAACACGACAGTGATGGCAATCTGCGGCGCCACCAGCAGATAGGGTAACCAGGCCGATTTGAAAACAACGCGTTTTTCCATTAATGTCGATTGGCGATGACGCGCAGAAGCATCACAACTGCATTTCTGTCACTGGTTGACCTTAGGAGGTCACTGCTTATTGGTCGCCTGAAATTTGCGCAAAATCTCATTGCCGCGTTTGACCGCGTCGTCCAATGCGGTTTTAGCGTCTTTCTTGCCCGCAAATACCGACTCCATCTCTTCCTCGAATACTTCTCGTCCCTGCACATAATTACCGAATCTGAGACCTTTTGAGTTGGCAGTTGGCGGCTTGTTGGTAAGTTGTTTCACGGCCATGTCTGCGCCAGGATTTTTCTCGTAGAAGCCTGATTTACGCGTCATTTCATAAGCCGCCATGGTGATCGGCACATATCCGGTCGAAGTATGCCAGTCCATCTGTACTTCAGGCCTGGAAAGGAACGCAAAGAACTTGGCAATACCCTTGTAGGCGCTACCGGTCTTGCCGCCCATTACCCATAGTGACGCGCCGCCGATAATCGAATTCTGCGGTGCGCCCTTTACGTCGTCGTAATAAGGAATGAAGTTTGCCGACCACGCGAACTTGGCACTGCGACGGATGCTTGCCTGTGCGCCCGAAGAAGATGTCAGCATCGCACATTCGCCCGAATAAAATTTCGCTTCCGCCTGGTTGGTACGCCCGGCATAGATGAAGGTACCTTTTTTCGCCATGTCACCAATCATGGTGATCTGTCGCACGTGTAACGGCGTGTTGATCTGCAACTGCGCGTCCAGCCCGTTCATGCCGTTTTCTTTGGTGCCGATCGGAACGTTATGCCACGCACTGAAATTTTCGATGAACATCCAGGATGGCCATCCGGATGTGTACGGACAGTTATGACCCGCCGCTTTTAATTTATCGGCGGCTGCCAGCAGTTCCTTCCAGGTTTTCGGTGCGTTGTCGGGATCCAGCCCGGCTTTCTTGAAAGCATCCTTGTTGATGTAATACAAAATCGTTGAGCTATTGAAGGGGAACGACAGCATGTGGCCTTTGCTATCGGTGTAGTACCCGGCAACGGCCGGCAGATAGGCATTGGGATCGAAAGGTTCGTCGGCGTCTTTCATTAGCGTGGCGACCGGCACAATCGCGCCCTTCGCGGCCATCATGGTGGCCGTACCCACCTCAAACACTTGCAGGATATGCGGCGCATTACCAGCGCGGTAAGCGGCAATCGCGGCAGTCATCGATTCCGGATATTCTCCCTTGAACACCGGCACGATTTTGTAGTCTTTTTGGGTCGCATTGAATTTTGTCGCGATTTCATTCACCTTATCGTTCAGTGCGCCCTTCATCGAATGCCACATCTGGATTTCAGTTTGCGCAATCGCCAGCGGCGCGCACCACATGGTGGCCGCAATCAACATCAGCTTCAGGCATGTTTTCATACAGGTCTCCGTTATCTCGGGCGGTGGACGAACGCTGAAATTCGCTGCGGTTGCGTCTCGATTGGAAATTTTTTAATCGGAAGCGTCTAACCACCGCAATATTCTAATCTTGATTATGTGGCAATTGGATGACGCACTGCACCAATCGCCCGGCTCCGTTAGCCGGGGCTAGCCACTAAAAACTGCCGCGACGATGATGAAAAGGTCTTGGTCGGTCAGCGGAAAATTCAGCGAACGCTCAAGTTGCGCATTGACGAAAATCTTAAGGTGCGCACCAATCTGCGGTTGCTCGTCAATCATCCGGAAACCAATCGCGCGATCGCGGCAATCCGGATCGTCAAGCAGAACGTTGGTTGTATTGCCATCGGCCTCCACTTCGCGCAGGCCCTTGGTGTATTCGATCAAAAACGTTGGCAGTGTGACCTTCGCAGCGTCCATGCCTCGACAGAAACGATTTGTGGCAGATGCAGCATCAGGCAATACCCGTTATCGCCCACATCAGCGCTTGTCCATATTTCGCCGCTGGTGGTGCCGATATAGAGCCCCGCCGATTTATGCTGGTCAGCCACCATCGCTTGTCGCTTCACTGTGAACCAAGCCTGCCCGGCGGTAAGCCCTTATCCTGCCGCTGCCAGGAGTAGCCTGCGTCATGCGAGCGGTAGACCGCTGGTTTAGCTGCGATCGACACACGCGGCCACGCCGAGGTGCCATCCATCGGGGATACCCACAACGTTTTCGCCTCGCGCGGATGCAGTACCAGCGGAAAGCCAATGTCGCCAATTTCGCTGGGCATGTTTGCGCCGAGCCGATGCCAGCGGTTATGACCGCGTTTAAGTCGGTGGATGGCGCAGTAATTCTGCTGGAATACCACTTCCTTGGTGGTCGGATGCACGCGCTGGCAGTGCGGATCGTGACTTTATTGCGCATTCGGATCCGGCAAAAAATCAGCGGCGCAGCCCTGATTCAGCGGTTTCCAGGTTTTGCCAGCATCGGGACTTTCGAAGACGCGGCCACTGGACATTCCCACATAGAGATGGTTTTTGTCGAACGGGTCGACCTTGATCGAAGGTAGGATTGCGCCATCTGGCGGCGCCACTTGCAAACCTCCAGCCCAGGCCACTTGGCACGCTCAGGATGAAGATTGAAACCGTCCACGCTTTGCCAGCTGACCCCATCGTCCTGGAAGCGCAAGAAACCATCCGGAGACGTCCCTGCGTACCACACCTGCGGCTCACTGGCGTACCACACCTGCGGCTCACTGGCGTGCCTCGGCGACGGCCAGAAGACATGGCCGACCTACCAGCCGTGCGCCGCTTTCACCGATTTTGGAAACGCGGGTGGCGCCGCGCATTCTTGCCAATGCTTGCCGAAATCGATGGAGCGAAATACCATCGGCCCGAGGTGCCCTGCACGCGCCGCCACCAGCATGGTTCCGGCAGCAGGATTGGGCATCGCATGATTGACGATCTAGCCCAGGAAATGCGGGCCTTCGGCACGCCAAGTTGGCCGCTTCAAGCCAGCCAGCAGGACAAACAGTGCCTAGCGGGTAACAACCAAAACGACAGCGCCTTTGCGTAGTGACCTGGTTGCCATACGTTGCTCGCTGCACATTACTTCAGCGTGCGAATTAATTCCATTCTCAGCGGCGGGACATCCGAAATTGTAATCGCTTGTTGTATGGTATGCAGCGCGGCAGCCGCCGCAGCGTCACTGCGCGCGTGCACGGTGGCGAGCAGATCGCCAACGTTGACCGGCGTGCCCAATGGCGCAAAATCGGCAACTCCGACCTCAGCATCAATCCCGTCCGCAGCACGAATCCGGCCGCCACCCAATGCGACCACCGCCAAGCCAATCTGGCGCGTATCAACCACGGCAACGAAACCAGCACGCGCGGCCAGCAACGGTTTAATGATGGGGGCACGACGCAAATATTTGTCGGTTTTTTCAATCAGATCGCCCGGCCCGCCCAGTGCCGAAACCATTTTTGCAAATCGTTCTGCCGCCTGACCAGTGTGCAAACCGCTCGTCAGCGCTTGTTTTGCGCTCGATTCGTTTTCCGCAAGGCTCGCCGCTACCATCAAGGTAGCGGCGAGCGCCATCGTTACCTCGTGCAATTTTGGCGGCCGGCACCGACCCGTCAGGTAGTCGATGGCGTAGCGGACTTCAATGGCATTGCCCGCACAGGGCGCCAGTGGTTCATTCATGTCGGTGAGCAAGGCGCAAGTCTTCAAACCTGCGCCGTTACCCACCTCGACAATACTGGCGGCGAGCTCGCGCGATTTTTCCAAGGTTGGCATGAACGCGCCCGAGCCAAATTTTACGTCCATCACCAATGCGTCCAATCCAGCGGCGAGTTTCTTGGCAAGGATGGAGGCGGTAATCAGGGGAATGGATTCGACTGTGGCGGTGACATCACGGGTGGCGTAAATACGCTTGTCAGCGGGGGCTAGCTGGTCGGTTTGGCCGATGATTGCGACCCCCGCATCGCGCACCACGCGCTGGAATTTTTCAATCGACACGCTGGTCTGGTAACCAGGAATGGCATCAAGCTTGTCCAGCGTGCCGCCGGTATGGCCCAATCCGCGGCCGGAAATCATTGGCACAAAACCGCCACAGGCAGCTACCATCGGACCCAGTATCAGCGATACCACGTCGCCCACCCCACCGGTGGAATGCTTGTCGATAGTCGGGCCGGGCA
>JAYVKG010000249.1:0-3828 GCA_043768625.1 Betaproteobacteria bacterium | reverse complement strand
TACATGGACGCGTTGCCTGATTTCAAAAAACTCGCGGAGGCATACGGACACGTCGGGATGGACATCGAAAAGCCCAGCGATGTCGAAGGTGCCCTGAAGGATGCGTTTGCAATGAAAGACCGGCTGGTGTTCATGAATTTCATCACCGATCAAAAAGAGAACGTATTTCCGATGGTGCCGGGCGGCAAAGGCATTAGTGAAATGATCCTAGCAGAGGATTTGTAATCAATGCGCCACATCCTCTCGATTCTGGTAGAAAACGAAGCAGGCGCACTTTCGCGTGTTGCCGGACTTTTTTCCGCACGCGGCTATAACATCGAGTCCCTGACGGTGGCACCAACCGAGGACGCCACGCTGTCACGCATGACGATCGTCACGTCGGGCTCGGATGAAGTTGTCGAGCAAATTACCAAGCAAGTCAACAAACTGGTTGACGTCGTAAAAATCGTTGACCTTAATGAAGGCAAGCACGTCGAGCGCGAATTGATGTTGGTAAAGGTAAGGGCGGTCGGCAAAGATCGCGAAGAGTTGAAACGCACGGCGGACATTTTTCGCGCGCGCGTGATTGATTTGACCGAAAAAACCTACGTGATCGAATTGACCGGGACTAACACCAAGCTGGACGCGTTTCTCGACGCGCTTGATCGCGCGCTTATTCTCGAGACCGTTCGCACCGGAGCGTGCGGGTTGGGCCGCGGCGAATGGATCATTAAAGCTTGATTAATAATTCGGCACGATAGGCAATGTGTCTGTCGAGCCGGCCAATAGGGTTGAACCACGGAGAAGAAAATGAAAGTGTATTACGACAAAGACTGCGACCTTTCGCTTATTAAAGGCAAGAAAGTCACCATCGTAGGTTACGGCTCGCAGGGCCATGCACACGCGCAAAACCTGAACGATTCCGGCGTAAAGGTCACGGTCGGCTTGCGCAAAGGCGGCGCTTCCTGGGACAAGGTCAAGAAAGCTGGACTAAAAGTGGCGGAAGTTGCCGACGCGGTGATGACAGCCGACCTCGTCATGATGCTGCTGCCGGATGAAAATATCGGTGATGTGTACGAGAAGCAGGTGCATGCCAACATCAAGAAAGGTGCCGTACTCGCCTTTGCGCATGGCTTCAATATCCATTACGGTGTCGTAACGCCACGCGCCGACCTTGATGTCATCATGATTGCGCCCAAAGGACCCGGCCATCTGGTGCGCTCCACCTACGTCTCCGGTGGTGGCGTGCCGTCGCTTATTGCAGTCCACACGGACAATTCCGGTAAGGCACGGCATCTGGCACTTTCTTACGCGAAGGCGATCGGCGGCTCGCGCGGCGGCGTGATAGAAACTAATTTCCGCGAAGAGACCGAGACGGATCTGTTCGGAGAGCAAGCAGTTTTGTGCGGTGGTGTCGTGGAATTGATCAAAGCTGGTTACGAGACCCTGGTGGAAGCCGGCTATGCCCCAGAAATGGCCTATTTCGAATGCCTGCATGAAACCAAGCTGATCGTCGATTTGATTTATGAGGGCGGTATCGCCAACATGAATTATTCAATTTCCAACAATGCCGAGTATGGCGAATACGTGAGTGGGCCAAAGATCATCACTGATGACACCAAGGCGGCCATGCGCCTGATATTGAAAGAGATCCAGACCGGTGAATATGCCAAGAATTTTATTCTTGAAAATAAAGCCGGTGCGCCAACACTGACGGCCAGACGGCGTTTGCTGGCGGAGCATCCGATCGAAGAGGTAGGTGAGAAGTTGAGAAGCATGATGCCGTGGATAAAGAAAAATAAACTTGTCGACCAGAGTCGTAACTAGCCGCCACTCCTGCGCTTCCCGCAGCTTGCGCATTCCGACCCTTCCCATTAAACGCGAAACGCCTTCTGCAGCCTGCCTCCCCAGCACGGGAGCGGCATGTTAACTTTGCATGGACGTGTGCTGGAGCCTGGGAGGGGGCGCGCAAAGGCCGGTAATTTTGGGCTTGGCTTGTAGTGATTTGTTTTGATATTGCAACTGAATGTGCCAGTGTCCACTTGCACTTACGGCAGAAAATGTGCTGGAACCCGCTCCAGCCCTAGACTTTGCGTCTTATATGCGTGCAACCGCACAGACTGTGCGATCATCCAGCGGCTAAATTCCCGTTTGTCAATATCACCGATCGCCAACGTGTCTGATCGCTTGAAAGTCCTGCCGCAGTACCTGTTGCCCAAGCAAGCCCTCACTGCGTTTGCGGGTGTCGTCGCCAGCGCAAAAGTTGGTGGCGTGACAACGCGTTTAATTCGTTGGTTTGTTGCGAAATATGGTGTCAACATGGCCGAGGCGGCCGATTCCGATGTCACGAGCTATCAGAGTTTCAACGAATTTTTTTCGCGCCCCTTGCGCGCCGGTGTACGGCCGATTGCCGATGCCGACTTTGTGAGCCCGGTTGATGGCTCGATCAGTCAATGCGGCGCAATAGTCGATAACCAGATATTCCAGGCCAAGGGACACTATTACTCGACATCAGCATTGGTCGGTGGAGACCACGCGCTCGCCGAGAAATTTAACGATGGCCAGTTTGCCACCCTGTATCTGTCGCCGAAAGATTACCACCGCATTCACATGCCTTGCGATGGCCGTCTGACGCGGATGATTTATATTCCCGGTGAATTGTTTTCGGTCAATCCCGCGACGGCGCGGGGTGTGCCCGGGCTCTTCGCCCGCAACGAACGCGTTGTCTGCATGTTTGATTCGGCTGGCGCGCCGTTCGTAGTGGTGCTGGTCGGTGCGACTATCGTGGGGAGCATGGCGACCGTCTGGCACGGCATCGTCAAACCACCGCACGCCGGTGGCATTCTTGAATGGAAATATGATGGTCAGGAAGTGGTGCTAAAAAAAGGCGCGGAAATGGGCCGTTTTTTATTGGGATCCACGGTGGTCATGTTGTTTGTCAAAAATAAACTTGATTTTAATAGTCAATGGATACCCGCTAAGCCGATCCGCATGGGTGAGGCGATGGGCTACAAGGCGACTGGCAACCCGGCATCTACGGCCATCCGATAGAATGGCTGCATGAAAATTCAATCTCAAAGGGACAAGCGGCAAATGGTGAACACCCGATGAGTGCGCCGGTGCCCAAAATCAGAAAAGGCCTGCTCGATCCGGAGCGCCGCCGGAAGGGCATTTTCATATTACCGAATTTGTTTACCTGCGCCTCACTGTTTGCAGGTTTTTACGCGATCGTTCAGGGCATGAATGGCAAGTTTGAGATCGCCTGCATCGCGATTTTTTGCGCGATGATTCTGGATGGCTTGGATGGACGGGTCGCGCGCATGACCCGCACGCAAAGCGAATTTGGCGCGCAACTCGATAGCCTGTCGGACATGGTTTCCTTCGGTGCCGCGCCGGCACTGGTGATGTATGCGTGGGCGCTGCAGCCGATGGGGAAAATGGGCTGGGCGGCAGCATTTATTTACTGCGCCTGCGGGGCAATGCGACTGGCGCGTTTCAATACCAACATTGGCGTGATCGACAAGAAATATTTCCAGGGCCTGCCCAGCCCGGCGGCGGCGGCGCTGGTCGCAGGGCTTATTTGGGTACTGAATGATTACCAGATTAATGGCGGCGACGTGCGTTGGATTGCTTGGGGGCTGACGGTATTTGCCGGTATTACGATGGTGACCAATATTCGCTATTTCAGCGGTAAAGATTTCAACCTGCGTCGTAGCGTGCCCTTTTGGGTCGTGCCCGCAATTTTCGTGGGCTACCTGATCATCACGATAGAGCCGTCGCATGTCCTGTGGGGTTTGTTCGTGGTGTACGCGCTGTCGGGGTATGTAATGGCGCTATTGAATCTGGTAC
>JAYVKG010000248.1:0-7012 GCA_043768625.1 Betaproteobacteria bacterium | reverse complement strand
GGTGAGATCAAGTCAAGATATTCGGTCGCGGCGGCCAGCCCCAGCGCATTGATATCGAGCAACAATTTTCGTGATAAGCGCAGCCCTTTGTTGATGTCGTGACTTTCATTCATGTCGGGGTCATTGATATACCCTTTCCAGCCGACGGTTGTGCGCGGTTTTTCAAAATAAACCCGCATGACGATGGTGAGATCGGGTTCAAGCTTGATTCGCAGCGCCTGCAACCGCTTGGCGTATTCCATTGCCGCATCGTAATCATGAATTGAACACGGCCCGACGATTACCAGCAAACGATCATCCCCCCGATGCATGATGCGATGAATTTCTTCTCGCGCCCGATAAACCGTCGACGACGCGTCGTCCGTCAGGGGAAATTCGCCCATCAGTTGCGAGGGGGGGGTAAGCTCCTTGACGCCGCGAATACGAATGTCATCGGTGTTATAGACCATGTCACGCTCCGAATGAACAACTTTCAGCTTGGGCTTAGCGCTTACGCCAGCGGGTTTTACATTTGATATTGTCATATTACATTCCAGTGATGCTTGCCAACTTGTCGCCTGGCAAAAAAAACGCCAGCTTTCAGAGCTGGCGGTTTTTAGAAATCGTGGTGAACTTAAATTCTGCGCACTACCCTTTCTCCGCCAGAGGCTTGGAAAAATAGGCGTACCAGAAGCAGGAGGCATGCGTGTTCATGAACTCAATAATAACGGGAATTTGTGCAGTGCGCAAGAGCCGCGCTATTGATGTGCCTTGGCGGCACATCAATAGCGCGGTGGACCGCCGCCAGGCTTGCCGCCATCAGCCGCGAACCGGTCAGGTTCCATCAATCAATAATCGACTGCATTACCGTGTTGTGAAATCCATACTGCAGTTCAAGGTCGATCGGCGAAAACGCCAACTGAGAAAACACCAGCAGGACGAGTTTTTCCTGCGGGTCGATGCGGAAATAAGTATTGTATCCGCCGCTCCAGCCATATGCGCCGGCTGAGCCGATCAGGCCCGAATCACCGTCTGCTTTCCGCACCGCAACGCCCAAGCCGAAATACTGCCCTGGGAGAAATGGCAACGGAATTTTGTCGACGTGACGCGCCGTCATCAACTCGATAGATTTGCGGCTGAGCAATCGCCGGCCATCGAGATCCCCGCCGTTGAGCAGCATCTGGCAAAAGCGCAGGTAATCCGCGGGGGTGGAGAACAGGTTGCCGCCCGCCGAGAAAAAGCGCGGCTGCAATGAATCTGGCGGCAGCTTTAGCAGCTTTTTTTGTGACGAAAACGCATATGCCGGCGCAACTCTAAAACGTTTATCTGCCGGCACCACGAACGATGTATCCATCATTCCCAGCGGTGTAAAGATCCGTTCGCGAAAAAAATCGTTCAGCGTATTTCCGGACACCACTTCAATCAACCTTCCCAGGACCACCGTAGAAGCGCCGTATTTGAAGGAAGTACCGGGTTGCGCGTCCAGAGGCGAGACGGCCAGATGTTTGACATAATCTTCGAGTGTGAAATCGCCGTTGGCTGGCAGCGACTGGATCGCCTGCCGACGCAGCGTTTCTGCGGGCGTGTTGCCTGGGGGAAGGCCGGTAAAACCCGCACGATGGGTCAGCAGATCGAGGATGGTGATTTTGCGTTCCGCTGCTACCAGGTCGAACCCGCCCGGCGCCGCCGGGTTGACAACCGCGACTGTCATGTCGCGGAATTCAGGCAGGAACTTGGCGATTGGATCGCTGAGCAAAAAACGACCCTCCTCCAGCAGCATCAGCACCGCCACGGAGGCGATCGGTTTGGTCATCGACTGAATCTGGAAAATATCGTCGGTGCGCATCGGGCGCTGCGCCTCGATGTCGGCAAAGCCGTGCGCTTTCAGTGAAACGACCTGACCGCGTCGGGCCACCACAGTAACGGCACCGGCAACTTTACCTTCGGCCTGCAAACGCGCAATAAACTGGTCAACGCGCTTGAGTCGCTCGGTCGACATGCCGACGCTTTCAGGCTTCACCACGGAAGACTGCGAAGCTGCAGGCAGCGACATAACAGCCACAATTAATGGCAGCAATAACGTCAACACCGTTTTCATCGACAGCTTTCGCAGTGGTTTTTAAATAGGGAAAAAACGCAGCAGTTTGATTCTCGCACCCTGCTCCTGCCTGCGCAACATTCCTGATTTGTGGCGCATCGGGATGCGGTCGCTACCTCATCAAATCAATCGCCACTTTGCCGACTTCGCCGGCATGCGCGTTGCGGCGCGCCGATGCTAGACAGCATTGGCGCGATGCCTCAATATTGAGCCGTCGATTACCTCCGGCACCATCCTGCCGGTGGCGATTTTTGGCGACGTACGACTGGCTGGCTAATGATGCATTAGTCGACGTGGCGACCTTTTCTTATTAGCGAAAGAACCCCATGAACCTGGATCCTGATGTCGTCGAAATACTTTCTCAAGTGACGACTGCGACCATAACCACGTTGCTGCTTAAGTCCGGACTGCGCACAGTGTGGATGCGCGGCACCCGTCCATTGCGGCCCAATCAGCCGCGGCTGGTGGGACGCGCCTTTACGCTGCGCTTTGTGCCGCAACGCGAGGATCTTGCGACCCCGGAATCCTGGTCAAACCCGCTCTCCACACGCGCCGCCATTGAGGCAATGCCCGCAAGCTGTATCGCCGTCGTTGACGCGATGGGGATTGTCGACGCGGGGATTTTCGGCGATATTTTATGCGCTCGCATGAAACAGCGCGGCGTCACCGCGCTCGTCACCGATGGCGTGGTACGCGATGTAACCGGTGTACTCGCCACCAATCTGCCGGTGTGGTGCCAGGGCGCGGCCGCGCCGCCGTCGGTGGCCGGCCTTACGTTCGTCAATTGGCAGGAGCCGATCGGCTGTGGCGGGGTGGCGGTGTTCCCTGACGATGTGGTCGTGGCCGACGCCGATGGCGCTGTGCTGATTCCGGCGGCGTTGCTGGATGACATTGTCGCGTTGGCACCTGAACAGGAGCGTCTCGAAAACTGGATTATGCAGGAGGTGTTAGGCGGCGCGAGACTGCCAGGGTTGTACCCGCCAAACGCGGAAAACAAGGCCCGCTATGCAGCCACAAAAAAGACTGAAGGGGCGGGCGAAAAGTGATCCGGCGAAAAAATCAGCAACTGCCGCTGCCGATTTGCTATGCGGCGACTGCCACACGAGGTACGCGCCGCCATTTAACTTCGTGGTGCCACCGTCGTGATCGGGTTAGCTGGTCGCAATGCCGTTCGCCATAACGTACGAGGCCGTCGTCGCTGCCAACGTTAATCCTGCGATATCAAGCACACCGCTTCCGCCGCGATACCTTCCCCGCGCCCCGTGAAGCCCAGCTTTTCGGTCGTCGTCGCTTTGATATTGACCTGCGCCACCATCACGCCAAGATCGGCGGCGATGTTGGCGACCATGGCACCGATAAACGGTGCCATCCGGGGTGCCTGTGCAATGATGGTGGCGTCTACATTGCCAATGCTGAAACCGCCCGCAATGATTTTCGCGGCGACATTTCGCAGCAGTTCGCGACTGTCAATGCCCTTAAAGCGCGCATCGCTGTCGGGAAAATGTTTGCCGATATCCCCCATGGCAGCCGCGCCCAGCAAGGCATCACAGATCGCATGCAGCAACACGTCGGCATCGGAATGGCCGAGCAGGCCGCGCTCAAAATCTATTTTCACGCCGCCGACAATCAGCAGTCTGCCCGCCACCAGTTGATGAACATCGTATCCATGGCCGATTCGGAATGCGGTCATCGTCCTATGCACCCGTAAGTAACATGCGCGCCAATTTCAAATCCGGTGCATAGGTAACTTTCAGGTTGGCGCTATCACCCATCACCAATTTCGGTTGTGACCCCAGCGTCTCAATCGCCTGCGCTTCATCGGTTGCCTCCGGGCAACCCGTCAATGCTTCCCTGAGGAGCCTGAAACGAAACATTTGCGGGGTCTGGGCCCGCCACAGCCCTTCACGCGGAATGGTTTTCGTGACGCGCAGATTCCCATCATCAGATTTGATGGTGTCATTGAGCGGCAGCGCCAACAGGCCGCCGATTGGATCATGTTCCAATTCGTCGATAAACTGTTCAATCAATTCGGGCCGTATGCAAGGCCGCGCCGCATCATGCACCATCACCCAATCATTGGCGTTCATGTTCAACAGTTGCGCGATTGCATTGAGCCCGTTGGTAATGGTCTCGCCACGCGATTTTCCGCCAACCATTGCGGTGGTCACTTTGATTCCCAGCGCTGTCCAATGGGTGGAAAAATTTTTCCAATGGCTGTCGTCCGGCGACAATATTACCGTGACCGCGTCGATGCGCGAAACTTTTGAAAGCGCCAGCAGCGTGTGAAATAGCAATGGGCGACCGGCGATATCGAGATACTGTTTAGGCAGAGCGTCGCCAAATCGGGTGCCGGTGCCTGCGGCAGGCACCAGCGCTATTATTTTTTGTTTCATTGATTCGGCGTTATGCGGATGTCGGGTTAATACAAATTCAATTATCTCACCGTGACACCAACATCACGTAAACTCAACGCGACATTTTCGTGGGCAGAAAATTAACTACCGATGAAACGCCGATTGATATTTCGTTCGATGCTGATCGCGTTCCTCGTCGCCGCTGTCGCGGTGATCGCGACTGTTACATTGCGACAATCGAACTTTGCCCCGCAGTGGCTGAACCTGCCAACATCGCCATTGACCGCACCACGGGTATCGGGCGAACTGGTTATTCTCACTTTACGCGGCCCGACGACCACCCAGGATATCCCGCAAGCCGGCAAGCGGCGTGATGAAACCCAGACCGGTTTTGAGCACGATCTCGCCACACTGTTCGCCAAAGAGCTTGGCGTGGTGCCGCGATTCGTGGTGATGCCAAGCTACCAGAAGCTGCTTGCCGCGCTGCAGGACGGCCGTGGCCACCTCGCCGCGGCTGGGCTGGCACCGAGCGTGGAGCTGCGCACCAAATTTACCTTCAGCCCGGGCTATAAGGTGGCGCAAAACCAGTTGATCTATGCGCTGGCAGATCCCAAACCGCGCTCACTGCGCGATGCTACCGGTAAGCGCATTGCCGCCATCGCCGAAACACCAGCGCATGACCTGTTGCGCGAAATGACCGGCGAATTTCCGGCCATTGCCATCGATGTCATCCGCCAGGAATCCGATCCCGATGATTTGTTGACGCGCATCGAAAAAAGGGAAAGCGACTTCGCTATCGTCGACAGCAGCGCTTTTGCCGTCAGCAAACGTCTTCATCCGGATCTTGGCGTCGGATTTAATATCGGTCTTGAGAACAAGATAGCGTGGGCGTTTTCACCGATCGCCGATGACGAATTAAAGCAAAGTGCAACACGGTTTTTTGACAAGATCCGTAACAATGGCACGCTGACGCGGTTGCTCGACCGCTACTACGGTCATGTCAATCGTATTCAGAACGTCGACGCCGAAGCCATTCTTGATAATATACAAAGCGAGCTGCCTAAACTTCGAGCGTACTTCCATGAGGCACAGCAACTGACCGGCATAGACTGGCGCATCATCGCCGCCATCGGCTATCAGGAATCCCATTGGAACCCCCTTGCGACCTCACCGACCGGCGTGCGCGGACTGATGATGCTTACCGAAGAGACGGCAGACCGCATGAAAGTAAAAAACCGGCTCGATCCGCGTGAATCGATTATCGGCGGCGCCAAATATATCGTGCTGTTGCGCGACATCATTCCCAGCCGAATCGTTGAGCCCGATCGCACCTGGCTGGCGCTTGCCGCCTACAACCAGGGCTACGGCCATCTGGAAGACGCGCGAATACTGGCCCAGCGCCTGAAACTCAACGCCGACTCGTGGCTGGACGTAAAAAAAGCCTACCTCAAACTTCGCGAGCCTGAACATTTTGAGCAGCTCAAACATGGTTTTGCGCGCGGTGACGAAGCGGTGCAATTCGTCGAAAATGTCCGCAATTACACCGACATCGTGACCCGGCTGGAGAAGCCACTGGAAACGGACATTCTCTATGATTTGCGACTGGACGACATCACAATGACCGTGCCGAAAAAAACTCAACCGTCTTCGAACGTGTCGACAGCGAGGTGACTGGTGTCTGCCCACACGCTAATTTTCCAACCGCCAGGCTCGACCACAATCCGGTTGTAGGCTACGTTTGGTATCGCGACCCGCTGTGCGCCGGCAATCGGCACATCGTTCAGCCAGCGGTAGATGACACCCAACACACCGCCGTGGGTTACCAGCAGCACACAGTGCCCCGCATGTGCTGCGGCCAACCGTTTGATTGCGCCTTGCACGCGCGCATGAAACAGCGCGCGGCTCTCACCACCGGGCAAGGTGAATTCCGCATCGAACAACCCGGACGGCGCAAACAATTGCCGATATTTGCCGTCTATCTCCGCGTAAGTCAGGCCCTCGCCACTGCCGAAGCAGCGTTCGCGCAGCGTCGCGTCGAGACTGATCGGCAACCGCCGCCCCGCATTTAAAATTTCTGCTGTATGCCGCGCACGGCCAAGATCGCTGGCGACGACGGCATCAATTTTTTCCACGGCCAACCGCCCCGCGCATGCCTGTGCCTGCGCGATACCTTCGATTGTCAACCCGCTATCGAGGTGACCCTGAATACGCCGCGCCCGATTCCATTCTGTCTCGCCGTGGCGGATGACGATTAGCGTGGTGGTCATCGCAATATTGGTCAACCGTCGAAAGCCGAAGCGGCGGTCATCAACCGGCGGTTTCCAGCCTTTTCACCCCGCCCATATACGGCACCAGCATGTCCGGCACCGTCACGCTGCCGTCTGCGTTCTGATAATTTTCAAGCACCGCGACCAGCGTCCTGCCGACCGCCAAAGCAGAACCATTGAGCGTATGCACGTGTTGCGTCTTGCCTTTTTCGTCCTTGAAGCGCGCCTTCATGCGACGCGCCTGGAAGGCCTCATAGTTTGAACATGAGGAAATTTCACGATAGGTATTCTGTGCCGGCAACCACACTTCAAGG
>JAYVKG010000247.1:0-15880 GCA_043768625.1 Betaproteobacteria bacterium | reverse complement strand
GCCGTCAGCGTCGTCTTGCCGTGGTCAACGTGTCCAATCGTGCCCACGTTCACGTGGGGCTTGGTGCGCTCAAACTTGCCTTTTGCCATTTTCTGTCCTCGTCAAATATCGTAATTAACGTAAATTCAAATCTATTTTTTAGCGTTGATAATCGCTTCCGAAACATGCTTGGGCGCCTCAGTGTAATGTTTGAATTCCATGGTGTAGGTGGCACGACCCTGGGTGGCGGAGCGAAGCGATGTGGAATAACCAAACATTTCTGACAAAGGTACTTCCGCTTTGATGACTTTGCCGCCGCCACCAGAGATGTCATCCATACCCTGCACCATACCGCGGCGTGATGACAGGTCGCCCATTACCGTACCCGCGTAGTCTTCAGGCGTTTCAACTTCCACCGCCATCATCGGCTCGAGCAATACCGGTGTCGCTTTGCGCATACCATCCTTGAAGCCCATTGAGGCAGCCATCTTGAATGCGTTTTCATTCGAGTCCACATCATGGTAAGAACCGAAATGGAGGGTTACTTTCACGTCAACGATCGGGTAGCCAGCCAAGACGCCTGCGGGGAGCGTTTCGCGCAGCCCTTTTTCGACCGCCGGAATGTATTCACGCGGCACAACCCCACCTTTGATCGCGTCGACGAATTCAAACCCTTTGCCCACTTCATTTGGCTCAACTTTCAGGACGACGTGACCGTACTGGCCACGACCGCCGGATTGTTTGACAAACTTGCCTTCAGCATTTTCAACGGTGCCGCGTATGGTTTCGCGATAAGCAACTTGTGGCTTGCCAACGGTTGCTTCGACGCCAAATTCGCGCCTCATGCGGTCAACAATAATTTCCAGGTGTAATTCGCCCATTCCGGAAATGATGGTCTGGCCCGACTCTTCATCGGTACGAACGCGGAAAGACGGATCTTCCTGCGCCAAACGGCTCAATGCCATGCCCATTTTTTCCTGGTCAACCTTGGTTTTTGGCTCAACCGCCTGCGAAATGACAGGCTCCGGAAATATCATGCGTTCAAGCGTAACAATGGCGTCAGGGTCGCACAGCGTTTCACCGGTCGTTACGTCCTTCATGCCGATGCAGGCAGCAATATCACCAGCGCGAATCTCATCTATTTCGACGCGATTGTTGGCGTGCATCTGTACAATCCGGCCGATACGATCTTTCTTGCCGCGCACCGGGTTGTAAACCGTGTCACCCTTTGACAACACGCCGGAATATACCCGCACGAATGTCAACTGGCCGACAAAGGGATCCGTCATCAATTTAAATGCCAACGCAGCAAATTTTTCGCCATCATCAGCTTTGCGTGTGATTGGCTCTTCGTTCTCATCCATCCCTCTAACGGGCGGAATGTCCGTCGGCGCCGGCATATACTCAATAACTGCATCAAGCATTGCCTGCACGCCCTTGTTTTTAAAAGCAGAGCCGCATAGCATCGGAACGATTTCACCCTTGATGGTGCGCTCACGAATACCAGCCTTGATCTCGACTTCGGATAATTCGCCGGTTTCGAGGTACTTGTTCATCAAATCCTCGTTGGCTTCTGCCGCGGTCTCAACCATCTTGTTATGCCACTCGGCGCAGACTGCTTCCATTTCCGCAGGAATGGGACCGTAGGTGAAGGTAACGCCCTTGTCCTCTTCACTCCAGATAATGGCTTTCATCTTGACTAAGTCAACCAAGCCCTTGAAGTGTTCTTCAGCACCGATCGGCACCTGAAGGGGGATCGGGTTTGCTTTCAGACGCGCGCGCATCTGGTCGTGCACTTTGAAAAAGTTGGCACCAGTGCGGTCCATCTTGTTAACAAATGCCAAGCGCGGAACTTTATATTTGTTGGCCTGACGCCATACCGTCTCCGACTGCGGCTGTACACCGCCAACTGCACAATAAACCATACAGGCACCATCAAGTACCCGCATTGAGCGCTCGACTTCGATCGTGAAGTCGACGTGGCCCGGCGTATCGATAATGTTGATGCGATGCTCTTGAAAGGTGCCTGCCATACCCTTCCAGAAACAGGTCGTCGCAGCAGACGTAATCGTAATGCCGCGCTCTTGTTCCTGCTCCATCCAATCCATGGTGGCGGCGCCATCATGCACTTCACCGATTTTATGGTTTACACCGGTGTAGAACAGGATGCGTTCGGTGGTCGTAGTTTTGCCTGCGTCGATATGCGCAGAAATGCCGATGTTGCGATAACGTTCAATAGGGGTCTTGCGAGCCACGGTAGTAACCTTCCCGGGTGTGTCCCGACAGCCCCGCGACCTGTAAGCGGGCTGCGGGGCAAAATTCAAAAACTAGAAGCGATAGTGTGCGAAAGCTTTGTTGGCTTCAGCCATGCGGTGCACTTCTTCGCGTTTTTTGATGGCGGAGCCACGCCCCTCTGCTGCGTCCATCAATTCACCGGCGAGCCTGGCACCCATTGACTTCTCACCACGCTTGCGCGCAGCTTCGCGGATCCAACGCATCGACAGCGCAGTGCGGCGCACTGGACGCACTTCCACCGGAACCTGATAGTTGGCACCGCCGACGCGACGGGATTTCACCTCCACCATCGGACGAACCGCGTTGATGGCGGCAATAAATATCTCAACCGCGTCTTTGCCTGATTTTTTCTGGATCTGGTCCAGCGCGCGATAAATAATTTGCTCGGCGACCGATTTCTTGCCGGCTTTCATCAACACGTTAACGAACTTGGCGATTTCCGTGCTCTTGAACTTTGGATCCGGCAGGATTTCGCGTTTGGGTACTTCGCGGCGACGAGGCATGATTGTTTCCAGTCAAATCAGAATGGGTTTAGCGGACGCTTGCTCGAATTTATTTGGCTTTAGCTGCGCCAGCTTTGGGCATCTTGGCACCATACTTGGAGCGCGATTGTTTGCGATCTTTAACACCGGCCGTATCGAGCGAACCGCGCACCGTGTGATAGCGAACGCCTGGCAAGTCTTTTACGCGACCGCCGCGGATCAACACTACTGAGTGTTCCTGCAAGTTATGGCCTTCGCCACCGATGTAAGAAATCACTTCGAAGCCATTGGTAAGACGAACTTTGCACACCTTCCGCAACGCCGAGTTCGGCTTTTTGGGGGTCGTGGTGTACACACGGGTGCAAACGCCGCGTTTCTGTGGGCAATTTTCCATTGCCGGCACTTTGCTCTTGACTTTGATTTTCGTCCGCGGTTTGCGCAGAAGTTGATTAATGGTAGGCATGATTATGTCCGCTCAGTTCTTACTATGGCTAAATTGTTTCCTGCTCGAGGCTACCGATGACTCTGGCAACGTCGGGTTCGATTACAGGTTTTTTCTATTACGGGAAAACTTATTTTCTCGCCGTCCGCGCGTGCTCAATATTACGAGCGCGCAATTTGGCAAGTCTTCGATTATAAAGAAAAATTGGCTTGACTGTCAACCCGCCAAGCCAATCTTCCGAACGACGCGCGCCAGGCGTTAAGCGACCTGCTCTTCAACAACGGGCGTTTCCACTTCATCAAACCCAAACGTGATTCCGCTGGATTGCTGCACCCGCATGGAACCTTTCTTGCGTGCGCGGTGGAACGCCAGCCCCGTACCGGCTGGAATGAGGCGCCCCACAATCACGTTCTCTTTCAATCCACGCAAATCATCGCGCTTGCCCATGATCGCCGCTTCGGTAAGCACGCGGGTAGTTTCCTGGAACGACGCGGCAGAAATGAAGGAGTCTGTGGACAACGATGCCTTGGTGATTCCCAGCAAGTTGTAATTGTAGATTGCGGGCTTCTTGCCGTCTTTCAGGACGCGATCATTTTCACCCAGCACATCGGCGCGTTCGACTTGCTCGCCCTGGATGAAACGGGTGTCGCCGTTGTCGACGATGGAAACGCGGCGCAACATCTGGCGCACGATAACTTCAATGTGCTTATCGTTAATCTTCACACCCTGCAAGCGGTATACATCCTGCACTTCGTCGGTAATGTATCTTGCCAGCGCCTCCATGCCCTGCAAACGCAGGATGTCATGCGGATCGGCCGGGCCATCCACAATGGTCTCGCCTTTATTCACCACCTGACCATCGTGCGCCGTGACGTGCTTATCTTTCGGAATCAGATATTCATGCGCCACCCCGTCGAAGTCAGTGATAACGAGACGCTGTTTGCCCTTGGTGTCTTTACCAAACGAAACCGTACCCGTAATTTCGGCCAGTAAACCAGCGTCTTTGGGCGAGCGCGCTTCGAACAGTTCGGCCACACGCGGCAGACCGCCGGTGATGTCGCGGGTTTTGGATGATTCCTGCGGAATGCGCGCCATCACTTCACCTACCCCTACCTGCTGTCCGTTTTTCACGGTTATGATTGCACCGATTTGAAAAGTGATATTCACCGGCGCATCGGAGTTTGCCTGCTTAATATCTTTGCCCTTTGCGTCAATCAATTTCACGGCAGGGCGAAGTCCCTTGCTGACTGCCGTACCTCGACGTTTCGGATCGATCACCACCAGGCTGGAGAGGCCCGTGGTGTCGTCGATCTGCTTGGCGACGGTAACGCCTTCTTCGATGTTGTCAAATCGCACTTCGCCGGCATATTCAGTGACAATCGGACGGGTATGCGGGTCCCAGTTGGCTAAATTTTGGCCGGCTTTGATTTTGCTGCCTTCCTTGACCGACAGGGTTGCACCGTATGGCACTTTATGACGTTCACGCTCACGGCCGTTTTCTTCCGTAATGATAATTTCGCCACTGCGCGCAATGACGATCAACTCGCCACGCGCGTTGGTCACATAGCGCATCGACGGCGTCAATCGTGCGACACCGGTGGATTTTGCTTCCACACTCGAAGCCACGGCGGTACGCGAGGCAGCGCCACCAATGTGGAAGGTACGCATGGTCAGTTGGGTACCCGGCTCGCCGATCGACTGCGCAGCGATCACACCGATCGCTTCACCCACGTTAACCAGCACCCCGCGTCCCAAATCGCGCCCATAACACTGGGCGCAAAGTCCGAAACGTGTGTCGCAGGTGAGCGGGGTACGAACTTTAACCTCGTCAATTCCAGCCGCATCGATTGCATCGACCATATCCTCGTCGAGCAGCGCACCAGCCTTAATGACGACGTTGCCGGTATCTGGCTGAACTGCATCCGCGACGGTCACACGACCGAGAATGCGTTCACGCAGGGCCTCAACTACTTCGCCGCCTTCAACCAGCGCTTTTACGGCCAGTCCATTAGCGGTACCGCAATCATCCTCTGTCACCACCAGATCTTGGGTGACGTCAACGAGGCGCCGCGTGAGATATCCAGAGTTGGCAGTCTTCAACGCAGTATCGGCAAGGCCTTTACGCGCGCCGTGCGTCGAGATGAAGTACTGCAAAACATTCAGACCTTCGCGAAAGTTCGCCGTAATCGGCGTCTCGATAATCGAGCCGTCGGGCTTGGCCATCAGGCCACGCATCCCGGCCAACTGGCGTATTTGTGCAGCCGAGCCGCGGGCACCGGAGTCAGCCATCATGTAAATAGCATTGAACGACTCTTGTGTGGTGACTTTGCCCTCACGGGTAGTGACCGGTTCGGAACCAAGCTGCTCCATCATGGCTTTTGCGACTTGATCACCCGCCCGGCCCCAGATATCGACAACCTTGTTGTAACGCTCGCCTTGTGTCACCAAGCCGGAGGTGTATTGATTTTCGATTTCCTTCACCTCGTGCTCGGCAGCACTGATGATGTCTTTTTTCTGCGGCGGCACCAGCATGTCATCAATCGAAATGGACAATCCCGCGCGCGTGGCATAGGTAAAGCCGGTGTACATCAGTTGATCGGTAAAGATCACCGTTTCACGAATGCCACAACGACGGAAAGCCGCGTTGATCAGCTTGGAAATCTCTTTCTTTTTCAGTGTCTTATTGATGTAGGGAAACGACAGGCCTTGCGGCAGGATCTCCGACAGGATGGCACGACCCACGGTGGTCTCGTAGCGCTTGACACGCGAAATGATTTCGCCTTTTTCGTCTTTGTCAGTTTCCTTTATGCGTACCGTGATCTTGGCGTTAAGCGAAACTTCGCCGCAATCGTACGCACGTTGCGCCTCAGCGACGTTAACGAACAGCGAGCCTTCGCCCTTTGCGGCAACCCTCTCGCGCGTCATGTAGTACAGGCCGAGCACAATATCTTGCGACGGCACGATCGACGGCTCACCGGACGCGGGGAACAGCACGTTATTGGACGCCAGCATCAATGTACGGCATTCCATTTGCGCTTCCAGCGATATCGGCACGTGCACCGCCATTTGGTCGCCGTCGAAGTCAGCGTTGAACGCAGCACAAACAAGGGGATGCAACTGGATCGCCTTGCCTTCAATCAGTACCGGCTCAAACGCCTGAATGCCAAGGCGGTGAAGCGTCGGCGCACGGTTGAGCATGACCGGATGTTCGCGAATGACATCTTCAAGAATATCCCAAACCAGCGGCTCTTCGGCTTCAACCATTTTCTTGGCGGCCTTGATGGTAGTTGCAGCACCCAGCACTTCCAACTTGTGGAAGATGAACGGCTTGAACAATTCCAGCGCCATTTTTTTCGGCAGGCCGCATTGATGCAGCTTCAACGTCGGCCCAACCACAATTACAGAACGACCAGAGTAATCGACACGTTTGCCAAGCAAATTCTGGCGGAAGCGGCCCGACTTGCCTTTGATCATGTCAGCCAGCGATTTCAGCGCGCGCTTGTTGGCACCCGTCATGGCCTTGCCACGACGGCCGTTATCGAGCAACGAATCGACGGCTTCCTGGAGCATGCGCTTTTCGTTGCGCACGATGATTTCAGGCGCTTTCAACTCGAGTAGACGCTTCAGGCGATTGTTGCGATTGATAACCCGACGATAAAGATCGTTCAGGTCGGACGTGGCAAAACGGCCACCGTCCAGCGGCACCAAAGGACGCAGGTCAGGCGGCAATACCGGCAGTACTTCCAGCACCATCCAATCCGGTTTGATGCCCGATTTCGAGAAGGCTTCCAGAACTTTCAAGCGCTTGGAAATTTTCTTGATCTTGGCTTCAGAACCGGTGTTACCGAAATCTTTGCGCAGCTGCTCCATCTCGTGTGGCAAATCGAGTTTGCGCAGCAATTCACGGATGCCTTCGGCACCCATTGCGGCGTGGAAATCGTCGCCAAATTCTTCAACCTTTGCGAGGTAGTCGTCTTCAGTCAGCAACTGACACTTATTGAGCGGCGTCATGCCTGGATCCGTCACCACGAATGCCTCGAAGTACAGCACGCGTTCGATATCGCGGAGCGTCATGTCAAGCACCATGCCCAGGCGACTGGGGAGCGATTTCAGGAACCAGATGTGCGCGGTCGGCGAGGCCAGTTCAATATGACCCATGCGTTCACGACGCACTTTTGACAGGGTGACTTCGACGCCGCATTTTTCGCAGATTACGCCACGATGTTTGAGGCGCTTGTACTTGCCACACAAACACTCGTAATCCTTGATGGGGCCGAAAATTTTGGCGCAAAACAGTCCATCGCGTTCGGGTTTGAATGTACGGTAATTTATCGTCTCAGGCTTTTTTACTTCGCCATAGGACCACGAACGAATTTTGTCAGGACCGGCCAGGCCGATCTTGATCGCATCAAATTCTTCTTCGTGCGTAACTTGCTTAAATAGGTCGAGTAGCGCTTTCATAATTTCTCCAGATGTTTGATGGAAATGCTGTTGTAAGTAAACGCTAAAGCGTCACGTCAAAAGCGCTCCAAATCAATATCGATGGCCAGCGAACGAATCTCTTTGACCAGCACATTGAAAGACTCCGGCATACCGGCATCGATCTTATGCTCGCCCTTGACAATACTCTCGTATACCTTGGTGCGTCCCGAGGTATCGTCGGACTTGACGGTGAGCATTTCCTGCAAGGTGTATGCGGCACCGTATGCTTCGAGTGCCCATACTTCCATCTCGCCGAAACGCTGTCCGCCGAACTGTGCCTTGCCGCCCAGCGGCTGCTGGGTGACGAGCGAGTAAGGACCGGTCGAGCGTGCATGCATTTTGTCGTCCACCAAGTGGTGCAGTTTCAGAATATGCATATAGCCAATCGTCACGTCGCGCTCAAACGGCTCGCCGCTGCGCCCATCGTGCAAGGTTGCCTGCGTTTTAGTCACATTTAACTTCAGGCGCTTGGCGGTTTCTTCATCGTAGGCCAGATCAAGCATCATGCGAATTTCTTCTTCTGCGGCGCCGTCAAAAACCGGCGTCGCAAACGGCACGCCACGGGTCAGGTTTTTCGACATCGTAATAATTTCGTCATCCGACAACTGGCTCAAATCTTCTTTTTTGCCGCTGGTGTTATAGACCTTGTCGAGAAACTTACGCAGCTTGGCCACGCTATCGTGCGCTTTCACCATCTCGCCTATTTTCAGTCCGAGACCCTTGGCAGCCCAGCCCAGGTGCGTTTCCAGAATCTGTCCGACGTTCATCCGTGACGGCACACCCAACGGGTTCAGCACGATGTCCATCGGCGTACCGTCCGCCATGAACGGCATATCTTCCACCGGCACGATTTTAGAAATCACCCCTTTATTGCCGTGACGACCGGCCATCTTGTCGCCGGGTTGCAAACGACGTTTAACAGCAACGTAAACTTTGACCATCTTCTGCACGCCCGGTGGCAATTCATCGCCCTGGGTGAGTTTGCGTTTCTTCTCGTCAAAGGCTTTATCGAATTCCTTGCGGGTCAGATCAAGCGCTTCTTTTTGCGACTCCAATTGCCGCGCGTCGTCATCGTCGGCCAGACGGATGTCGAACCAGTCGTGGCGTGGAAGGTCTTCGAGATAAGCTTTGCTGATCTTGGTGCCCTTGGCAATTTTCTTCGGACCACCCTTGGCGATCTTACCGGCAAGCATTTTCTCGATGCGCTGGAACAGGTCATCTTCAACGATGCGCAGTTGATCGGCCAAATCTTTTTTGTAATCCTTTAGTTGGTCATCAACGATTTGTTGCGCACGTTTGTCGCGGACAATTCCTTCGCGCGTGAACACCTGTACGTCAATCACGATGCCAGAAATACCCGACTGGACGCGCAGCGACGTGTCTTTCACGTCTGAGGCTTTTTCACCAAAGATCGCACGCAACAGTTTTTCTTCGGGCGTGAGTTGGGTTTCACCTTTGGGTGTGACCTTGCCGACCAATACATCGCCAGCCTCCACTTCAGCACCGATATAAACGATACCGGATTCATCCAGACGACCAAGCATGCGCTCGGACAAGTTGGAAATATCGCGTGTAATCTCCTCAGGTCCCAGCTTAGTGTCACGTGCAACCACTGACAATTCCTCAATATGAATCGAGGTATAGCGGTCTTCGGCAACGATGCGCTCAGAGATGAGAATGGAGTCTTCAAAGTTGTAGCCGTTCCACGGCATGAACGCGACCAGCAGGTTTTGGCCAAGCGCCAACTCGCCCATGTCGGTCGAAGCACCGTCGGCAATCACATCGGACTTGGCAATGATGTCACCGACTTTGACCAGTGGACGATGGTTAATGTTGGTGTTCTGGTTCGAACGGACATATTTCACAAGGTTGTAGATATCAACGCCCGCTTCCCCCGGCTGGGTTTCGTTGTCATTGACCCGCACCACCACACGACCGGCGTCGACGAAATCGACACGACCCCCCCGGCGCGCCATCACCGCCGTGCCGGAATCCATTGCAACGGTGCGTTCAATACCCGTGCCGACCAGCGACTTTTCCGCACGCAGACACGGTACCGCCTGACGCTGCATGTTTGATCCCATCAGGGCGCGGTTCGCGTCATCATGCTCGAGAAACGGAATCAAGGAAGCCGCCACCGAAACGATTTGCGCGGGTGCCACATCAATGTATTCAATCTTGTCGGGGGCGGACAACATGAATTCATTCTTGTTGCGGCATGAAACCAGTTCATCAACAAAACGACCGGTTTTATCGGTCTCGGCATTGGCCTGCGCGATCACGTACTTGCCTTCTTCGATCGCTGACAGATATTCAATTTCACTAGCGACCTTGCCGCTGTTGACCTTGCGGTATGGCGTTTCAATGAATCCGTAATCATTCACGCGCGCATACAATGCGAGTGAGTTGATGAGGCCGATGTTCGGCCCTTCCGGCGTTTCGATCGGGCAGACGCGACCATAGTGGGTCGGATGCACGTCGCGAACTTCGAAGCCGGCACGTTCGCGCGTCAGGCCACCTGGGCCTAAGGCGGAGACACGGCGTTTGTGGGTAATTTCCGACAACGGATTGGTTTGATCCATAAATTGCGAAAGCTGGCTTGAGCCGAAAAACTCCTTGATCGCCGCCGAAACAGGTTTGGCGTTGATCAAATCGTGCGGCATCAAATTTTCGCTTTCCGCCTGGGAGAGGCGCTCGCGTACCGCACGCTCGACACGCACTAGACCGGAGCGGAACTGGTTTTCGGCCAATTCACCCACCGAACGAACACGACGATTGCCAAGGTGGTCGATGTCGTCGATTTCGCCGCGGCCATTACGCAACTCAACAAGAATCTTGATCACCGCAACGATATCTTCGGTGGAAAGTGTCATGGCACCGGTGAGTTCTTCGCGGCCGACGCGGCGGTTGAATTTCATGCGGCCGACGGCCGACAGATCGTAACGATCTTCCGAAAAAAACAACGCGTTAAACAGCGTATTCACGGCGTCTTCGGTTGGCGGTTCACCCGGGCGCATCATCCGGTAAATCGCCACTTTTGCGTTCAGCGCATCAACCGTTTCGTCGATACGCAAGGTCGATGATATATACGCGCCTTGATCGAGATCGTTGGTGTAAATCGTGTAAATCGTTTCCACACCGGCGTCGATCAGTTTACGAAGTGACACTTCGGTCAACTCTTCGTTGGCATTCGCCACGAATTCGCCGGTATCGGTATTGATGATGTTGGTTGCCAGCACGCGTCCGATCAAATACTCGTCGTTCACCGCGAGGCGTTTCATTTTCGCCGCCTCGATATCGCGAATATGTTTTGCCGTGATGCGCTTGTCTTTTTGAACAAGCACCTTGCCATCTTTCGAGAGGATGTCAAATTTCGCCATCTCGCCTTTCAAGCGATCAGCGACCAGTTCAAGCTCGATCTCGCCTTTTTTGGAAATATGGAATTCGTCGAATACAAAAAATTCGCGCAGAATTTGGTCCGGCGAATAGCCTAGCGCCTTAAGCAAGATCGTCACCGGCATTTTGCGGCGACGGTCAACACGGAAGTACAAATAATCTTTGGGATCGAATTCAAAATCGAGCCACGAACCGCGGTAGGGAATCACCCGCGCCGAAAATAGCAGCTTGCCCGACGAATGGGTCTTGCCGCGATCATGTTCAAAAAACACACCGGGAGAACGATGCAACTGCGACACAATCACCCGCTCGGTACCATTAATCACAAACGAACCATTGGCCGTCATGAGCGGAATTTCGCCCATGTAAACTTCCTGTTCTTTCAATTCTTTCACCGTCGGCTTGGAGGCTTCGCGATCCATGATCACCAAACGCACTTTGGCACGCAACGGCGAAGCGTAGGTCAACCCACGCTGCTGGCATTCCAGGACATCAAACGGCGGCTGGCCGAGTTGATAACTGACGTATTCGAGACGCGCAAACTGATTGTGGCTCACGATCGGGAATACCGACGTGAATGCAGATTGCAGACCTTGATTGTTGCGTTTGGCAACACTCACCTCTGCTTGCAGGAATTCAGCATACGAATTCAACTGGGTAGCCAAGAGAAAAGGGACGTCGAGAACGCTGGCGCGCTTGGCAAAACTCTTGCGAATGCGCTTTTTCTCGGTGTATGTGTAAGTGGTAGGCACGGCGTGGGACATATACTCTCCGAACTTTGAAAGGAGTCGCGAGCTGGCGCTCGCGTCAATGTTCATCGACTGGCGCTATCGGTAGATTGATAACGTCAAGTAAGGCGAAGGGCCGCTACCCCTCTATGGCTGACAGCAATGGGAACATTGCCCGACCAAACTAGTCATCTGCAGTCGTTTCAGAAGACAAAGCAGAACGCAATAGAGAAACTGTCGTTTTGCTTTGGCCACTAAGTTGCTAAACTTTAGATCTGGTGCGGTTTTCTGGGGACTTTTGCTCCGAGAAGCGCATGGATGCTGGAGTTTCGCATTTTTTTACTGTTGAAACGGTGTTACGGTGGTAACTCCCGCAGGTATTTTTCCTGCGGGAACTGAGGCTGCGTGGTAAACCGCTTGACGCGATTACTTTGCTTCCGCTTTCGCACCAGCGTCGGTGAGTTTCTTGACAATTGCGTCGGCATCAGCTTTGTTGACACCTTCTTTTACCGCCCTGGGTGCACCTTCAACCATTGCTTTGGCTTCAGCCAAACCGAGCCCTGTGATCTCGCGAACCGCTTTGATCACATTGATCTTGTTTGCACCAAATTCAACCAGCATCACGTTAAATTCAGTCTGCTCTTCAACAACAGCCGCAGCAGCGCCGCCGCCAGCAGCAGGAGCCGCCATGGAGGCTGCGGATACACCAAACTTCGTTTCGATTGCCTTGACCAAATCGTTCAAGTCCATGACTGACATGGAATCAAGCGAGGTCAGGAATGCCTCTTTATCAAATGCCATTTTGAATTTCCTTTGAAAAAAGTTAAGTTATGACGAGTATTGGGGCGCAGAAAAAACTACGCAGCAACGACTTCGGATTTTTTTGCAGCGATTGCAGAAATCACACGCGCCAGGCCGGAAACCGGTGACTGCATGAGACCGAGCAACTGCGCCAGCAGCACTTCCTTGGACGGGATATTGGCCAACGTTTGCACGCCTGCCTTATCCAGAATCTTGCCGCCATACGCGCCCGCGGTGATTGCAAACTTGTCGTTGCTTTTGGCGAAATCATTAACTACTTTCGCGGCGGCGACTGCGTCTACCGAAAAGCTGTAAATCAGTGGACCGACCATCTTGTCACTGGCAACCTCGAAAGGCGTGCCGGCCACGGCGCGTCGGGCCAGCGTGTTCTTGAGAACACGCATGTAAACGCCCTTGGCGCGCGCTTCACTGCGCAATTTGGTCAGCTGAGCAACCGACGTACCCCGATACTCTGCGAGCACCATCGTCTGGGCTTTCGTCACTTGCGCGGCGACTTCCGAGACGACTTCTTTCTTACCATCCAGATTCAAACTCACGTTTGATCTCCTTTACGTTAATGGTCGAATACATCAAGCGATGCACTCAAACACACAGCGACCTTTTGTAACGGGATGCGTTTGTTTGAAAATAGTCAAACAAGTCATATCCTGTCACGGGACCGCCATCTGCGTAGGACGACATTCACATCGATTAAACCTTGGCTGACATCGTTGCCGGCCAAAATTCCTACGGTCTTTGACAACCCTCCTGATGCGATAGTCTGCATCAAGAGGCCCAAAGAACTGCCCCCGTCAATCACGCCGGCGGAGGACTTAAACTTTATTGTTGCTGCTGCGTGCCAGCCGAAAATGCCGATGTATCCAGACGCACACCGACGCCCATTGTCGAAGACAGCGATACTTTTTTCAGGTAGATGCCTTTGGTGGTGGCAGGCTTGGATTTGTTGACCGCGCCGATCAACACCGTAAGATTTTCGGTCAGGGCATCGATCGCAAACGAAGCGCGTCCGATGGTGCACTGGACGATGCCGCCTTTGTCGGCGCGATATTGAACCTGGCCGGCTTTGGCATTTTTCACCGCTTGCTCGACATTCGGCGTGACGGTACCGACTTTCGGGTTAGGCATCAATCCACGCGGACCTAATACTTGTCCCAGCGCACCGACCACTCGCATCGCGTCAGGTGTAGCGATGACCACGTCGAAATCCATGAAGCCGCCTTTGATGCGCTCAGCCAAATCCTCAAAGCCGACTATATCGGCTCCCGCGTCGGTTGCCTTCTTGACGTTATCGCCTTGGGCAAATACCGCCACGCGCACATTCTTGCCGGTGCCCCGCGGTAATACAACTGAGCCTCGAACAGCCTGGTCGGATTTCTTCGCGTCGATGCCAAGATTGATCGCCACGTCAACTGACTCATCAAATTTGGCAGTTGCTGTTTTTTTGATGATTTCGAGCGCTTCGGCAACCGCGTAATTTTTATCGCGATCCACCAGACCGGCAAATGCTTTTTGGCGCTTGGGTAGCGTAGCCATTATCTGACTCCTTCGACTTCAATACCCATCGAACGCGCACTTCCGGCTATGGTGCGCACAGCTGCATCCATATCGGCCGCAGTCAGATCGGGCATTTTGGTTTTTGCAATTTCCTCGGCCTGTGCACGAGTCAATTTGCCGACCTTGTCGGACTGCGGTGTCTTGCTGCCCTTTTCAACTTTGGCGGCTTTCTTGATCAAGATCGACGCCGGTGGCGTCTTCATGATAAAGGTGAAGGATTTATCCGCAAACGCGGTAATCACCACGGGAATCGGCAGACCCGGCTCCATTTTTTGTGTTTGCGCATTAAACGCCTTGCAGAACTCCATGATATTCAAACCGCGCTGGCCCAGCGCAGGACCGATCGGCGGGGACGGGTTCGCCTTTCCGGCCGGCACCTGCAGCTTGATGTAGCCGACGACTTTCTTTGCCATGCTTATCTCCTTGGGTGGTAACGAACACCGGTTTTACGGCGCTCTCCCCTCAAATTCACAATCACTTCAATACAAACAGGTGTCGGCGGATTGCAAACCGGTGCCTGCGCTTAACTACTTATTGCTTCTCAACCTGTGCGAAATCGAGTTCAACCGGTGTTGACCGTCCGAAAATGAGCACTGACACACGGATTTTGGATTTGTCGTAATTCACATCTTCCACGTTACCGTTGAAATCGGTAAAAGGTCCGTCTTTGACACGCACGTTCTCACCGACTTCAAACAATACTTTGGGTTTCGGTTTTTCGACACCCTCTTTCACCTGATTCAGGATATTGTCCACTTCCTTTTGCGAAATCGGCGACGGCCGGTTAGCGGTTCCGCCGATAAAACCGGTTACCTTTGGCGTACTTTTCACCAAGTGCCAGGTTTCGTCAGTCATTTCCATCTGCACCAGAATGTAGCCGGGGAAAAAGCGCCGCTCCGATAGGGATTTGGCACCACTTTTCATTTCGACCACTTCCTCAGTTGGCACTAACACGTCGCCAAATTTATCGGCCATTCCAGAGCGCTTGATCCGCTCAATCAACGCCGCCTGAATACTTTTTTCCTGCCCTGAATAAGCGTGAACAACGTACCAGCGCATTATTTACGCTCCACCGATTAATTTGGTTATGCCGAGCGTAAGGCTCCAATCTACCACCCACAAAAACAAGGCCATCACAAATACAAAAACAAAAATTACGCCAGTTGACTGTATGGTTTCCTTACGCGTCGGCCAAACCACCTTCTTGGCTTCCTCGATAGATTCTTTCGCATACTGCACAAACTCACGTCCAGGGGCGGTGAACCAGGCAATCACGCCAGCAGCGACAAAACAGCCGAACATCGCACCCAGACGAGCAATGGTGGGCTTATCGGACAACACCGAAAAAAGCACCACACCGGCGATCACCAGAAGGACGGCAACTGCGATTTGAATTTTGTCTTTCATACTTTTCTTTTACTTAGCATTTCAGGGCCAAATTTGCTGTCTTGGTTCTTAAACGGTTCACGATCACACCAGCTTTGGCATTACAACACCAGCACCTTTAGTGGCAGGCCAAGAGGGCCTCGAACCCCCAACCTTCGGTTTTGGAGACCGACACTCTGCCAATTGAGCTATTGGCCTGCAGTCCGTGAAACAGGGTTACTTTTTACTTAACGATTTTCGAGACCACACCGGCACCGACGGTACGGCCACCTTCGCGGATCGCGAAGCGCAGCCCATCTTCCATCGCAATCGGG